>NZ_JBFNXX010000040.1:0-15490 GCF_040811725.1 Sulfitobacter sediminis | reverse complement strand
CCCAACTGCTCATGCCCTCCAGCTATCATGCTGGATTCGCGAGATGAATCCCTAGCGGGATTTGTGCAACAAAGCCCCTATGAGGCATGAATATGTGCCACCTATTATCTGCTCTGGAACAGCTGCTTCCTGATACACGATTTCTGTACGGGGTTTCTCATCAAAACTATATCTTGTCATGAAACCTCACCTTTCTTCTTTCGCCTCATGACAAGAGCACTAAGACCGTATTGGTTGCAACGGTCACTGTATCGAAATTCACTTTCCGGTTCGCATCAAAGCAATATGTTCGTCATCTTGCAGTCCGTCTAGCCGACGATCGAGGAGAACCGTGTTATGCCTCCTGCGCCACGCGGCAGTACAATCCCCTTGACGCACCCCCCCTTCCTCCACCACACTCCCCAAACGCAAGGCACAGCCCACCCCCCTTGCGCTCCCCCCGCAAACCCCCTATATCCCTTCATCCGCTGGGAGCGATGATTCGCGCCCGGCTTTTTGCGTCGCGAGATAAGGCAGGAGCAGGCCACCACATAACCCCCTCCAATCTTTCGCAAAAAGCCGCCCCGGACCCATGAGAGCGGTTTTTTAGGAAAGATCACGATCGGGCGCGCACCTTTGGGCCGGTGTGCAGGTATAGATCGTCTTTTCAATCTTTGACGGCGCGCGCGCGCCTGCCCCACCGCTGCGCGAGCATACAAAGATGGAGCATAAAATCCGTATGGCACAGACCTTCCTCGGCCAAAAACGTCTTCGGAAATACTACGGCAAAATCCGCGAAGTGCTGGACATGCCGAACCTCATCGAGGTTCAGAAGTCCTCCTACGACCTGTTCCTGAACTCCGGCGATCAGCCCGAGCCGACGGACGGCGAGGGGATCATGGGCGTCTTCCAGTCGGTCTTCCCGATCAAGGACTTCAACGAAACGAGCGTGCTGGAATACGTCAAGTACGAGCTGGAAAAGCCCAAGTACGACGTCGAGGAATGCCAGCAGCGCGACATGACCTATAGCGCGCCGCTCAAGGTGACGCTGCGCCTGATCGTCTTTGACGTGGACGAGGATACCGGTGCGAAATCCGTCAAGGACATCAAGGAACAGGACGTCTTCATGGGCGACATGCCCCTGATGACGCCCAACGGTACCTTCATCGTGAACGGCACCGAGCGCGTGATCGTGTCCCAGATGCACCGCTCTCCGGGCGTGTTCTTTGATCACGACAAGGGCAAGACGCACAGCTCTGGCAAGCTCCTGTTCGCCTGCCGCATCATCCCTTACCGCGGCTCCTGGCTGGATTTCGAGTTCGACGCCAAGGACATCGTCTTTGCCCGCATCGACCGCCGCCGCAAGCTGCCTGTGACCACCCTGCTTTATGCGCTGGGGCTGGACCAGGAGGCGATCATGGACGCCTACTACAAGACGATCACCTACAAGCTGAAGAAAAAGAAGGGCTGGGTGGCCCCCTTCTTCCCCGAACGCGTGCGCGGCACGCGGCCGACCTATGACATCGTGGATGCGAAATCCGGCGAGGTGCTCTTCGAGGCGGGCAAGAAGGTCACGCCGCGCGCGGTGAAAAAGCTGATCGATGAGGGCGAGGT
Organism: Sulfitobacter sediminis; assembly: GCF_040811725.1. Lineage (NCBI taxonomy): Bacteria > Pseudomonadati > Pseudomonadota > Alphaproteobacteria > Rhodobacterales > Roseobacteraceae > Sulfitobacter > Sulfitobacter sediminis. The sequence goes on along the minus strand of NZ_JBFNXX010000040.1, from coordinate 13,897 downwards.
CAAGGAAATCCTGCTGCCTTTCGACCACATCAACGGCAAGTTCGCCGCCAAGGACATCATAAACGAGGAAACCGGCGCCATCTATGTCGAGGCCGGGGATGAGCTGACGCTGGAGTACGACAAGGACGGCGAGCTCATTGGCGGCACCGCGAAGGAGCTGATCGACGCGGGGTATACGGACATTCCGATCCTCGACATCGATAACGTCAACGTCGGTCCCTACATGCGCAACACCATGGCGCAGGACAAAAACATGAACCGCGACACCGCGCTCATGGATATCTACCGCGTCATGCGCCCGGGCGAGCCGCCCACCGTCGAGGCCGCATCCACGCTGTTTGACACCCTGTTCTTCGATGCCGAGCGCTACGACCTCTCGGCCGTGGGCCGCGTCAAGATGAACATGCGCCTCGATCTCGACGCGCCCGACACCATGCGCACTTTGCGCCGCGAGGATATCGTGGCCTGTGTGAAGGCGCTGGTCGATCTGCGCGACGGGCGTGGGGACATCGACGACATCGACCACCTCGGCAACCGCCGGGTGCGGTCTGTCGGTGAGCTGATGGAGAACCAGTACCGCGTCGGCCTGCTGCGCATGGAGCGTGCAATCAAGGAGCGTATGTCTTCCGTCGAGATCGACACGGTGATGCCGCAGGACCTGATCAACGCCAAGCCTGCCGCCGCTGCCGTGCGCGAATTCTTCGGCTCTTCGCAGCTTTCCCAGTTCATGGACCAGACCAACCCGCTGTCGGAAGTGACGCACAAGCGGCGTCTGTCGGCGCTTGGGCCGGGCGGTCTGACGCGTGAGCGTGCGGGCTTCGAGGTGCGTGACGTGCACCCGACGCACTATGGCCGGATGTGCCCGATCGAGACGCCGGAAGGGCCGAACATCGGTCTGATCAACTCGCTCGCCACTTTCGCGCGGGTGAACAAGTACGGCTTCATCGAAACGCCGTATCGCGTGGTCAAGGAAGGCCAGGTTACGGACGAAGTACACTACATGTCCGCGACCGAGGAAATGCGCCACACGGTGGCGCAGGCCAACGCGACGCTGGATGAGAACGGCAAGTTCATCAACGAGATGGTGAATACCCGCCAGTCGGGTGACTATACCCTCGCCCCGGTGGAAAGCGTCGACCTGATCGACGTGAGCCCCAAGCAGTTGGTCTCCGTCGCCGCTTCGCTGATTCCGTTCCTTGAGAACGACGACGCCAACCGCGCCCTGATGGGCTCCAACATGCAGCGCCAGGCGGTGCCGCTGTTGCAGGCGGAAGCCCCGCTTGTGGGCACGGGCATCGAGGAAGTCGTGGCGCGGGATTCCGGTGCCGCGATCATGGCCAAGCGGGCGGGCATCATCGACCAGGTCGATGCCGCGCGTATCGTGATCCGGGCCACCGAGGACCTCGAGCTGGGCGACGCAGGCGTGGACATCTACCGCATGCGCAAGTTCCAGCGCTCGAACCAGAACACCTGCATCAACCAGCGTCCGCTGGTGAAGGTGGGTGACACGGTGCAGAAGGGTCAGGTGATTGCAGATGGTCCGTCAACCGACATGGGGGAACTGGCCCTCGGCAAGAACGTGGTCGTCGCCTTCATGCCCTGGAACGGCTACAACTACGAGGACTCCATCCTAATCTCCGAGCGGGTTTCCCGAGATGACGTCTTTACCTCGATCCACATCGAGGAATTCGAGGTCGCCGCCCGTGACACTAAGCTGGGGCCGGAAGAAATCACCCGCGACATCCCGAACGTCGGTGAAGAAGCGCTGCGCAACCTCGATGAGGCGGGCATCGTCTATATCGGCGCCGATGTGGAGCCGGGCGACATTCTCGTGGGCAAGATCACCCCGAAAGGCGAAAGCCCGATGACGCCGGAAGAAAAGCTTCTGCGCGCCATCTTCGGTGAGAAAGCCTCGGACGTGCGCGACACCTCGCTGCGCGTCAAGCCGGGCGATTTCGGCACGGTCGTCGAAGTGCGTGTCTTCAACCGCCACGGTGTGGAAAAGGACGAACGTGCGCTGCAGATTGAGCGTGAGGAAGTCGAACGTCTGGCCCGTGACCGGGACGATGAACTGGCGATCCTCGACCGGAACATCTACGCGCGCCTGCGCGAGATGATCCTGGGTAAGGTCGCGGTGAAGGGTCCGAAGGGTGTGAAGGCCAACAGCCAGATCACCGAGGAACTGCTGGACGAGCAACTGACCCGTGGTCAGTGGTGGCAACTGGCCCTTGAGGACGAGGACGATGCCAAGATCGTCGAAGCCCTCAACGAGCAGTACGAGATCCAGAAGCGTGCCCTCGACGCCCGTTTCGACGACAAGGTCGAAAAGGTCCGTCGCGGCGACGATCTGCCCCCGGGCGTGATGAAGATGGTCAAGGTCTTCGTCGCGGTGAAGCGCAAGCTGCAGCCGGGTGACAAGATGGCCGGTCGTCACGGCAACAAGGGTGTGATTTCCAAGGTGGTCCCGATGGAGGACATGCCGTTCCTCGCGGATGGCACGCCGGTCGATTTCTGCCTCAACCCGCTGGGCGTGCCCTCGCGTATGAACGTCGGTCAGATCCTTGAAACCCACATGGGCTGGGCCGCACGCGGTCTGGGCGTGAACATCGACGAGGCACTGCAGGAATACCGCCGCTCCGGCGATCTGACCCCGGTGCGCGAGGCGATGAGCCACGCCTACGGCGAGGACGTCTACGAGGAAGGCATCGCCAACATGGACGAGGAGACGCTGGTTGAGGCGGCCTCGAACGTGACGCGCGGTGTGCCGATCGCAACGCCGGTCTTCGACGGAGCAAAGGAAGCGGATGTGAACGATGCGCTGGTGCGCGCCGGCTTCAATTCCTCCGGTCAGTCGATCCTGTTCGACGGCCGCACGGGCGAGCAGTTCGCGCGCCCCGTGACCGTGGGCGTGAAGTACCTGCTGAAGCTGCACCACCTTGTGGACGACAAGATCCACGCGCGTTCGACCGGTCCGTACTCCCTCGTCACCCAGCAGCCGCTCGGTGGCAAGGCGCAGTTCGGTGGCCAGCGTTTCGGGGAGATGGAGGTCTGGGCACTGGAAGCCTATGGCGCCGCCTACACCCTGCAGGAAATGCTGACGGTCAAGTCGGACGACGTGGCGGGCCGGACCAAGGTCTACGAGAGCATCGTCAAGGGCGAGGATAACTTCGAAGCGGGTATCCCGGAGAGCTTTAACGTTCTCGTCAAGGAAGTCCGCGGCCTCGGCCTGAATATGGAACTCCTGGATGCGGAGGAGGATGAATAAGGGCGCGCCCCGGACTTTTCAGAAAGTCCGGGCCGATCTTTTCGAAAAGATCGGGTCCCAGCTTCACCCATACGCACCCCTTTCAAGGATTTGAAAATGAACCAGGAACTGACAAACAACCCGTTCAACCCGCTCACCCCGCAGAAGGTCTTCGACGAGATCAAGGTCTCGCTTGCGTCCCCTGAGCGTATCCTGAGCTGGTCCTTCGGCGAGATCAAAAAGCCCGAGACGATCAACTACCGCACGTTCAAACCCGAGCGTGACGGCCTTTTCTGCGCGCGCATCTTTGGCCCGATCAAGGACTACGAATGTCTGTGCGGCAAGTACAAGCGCATGAAGTATCGCGGCGTCGTCTGCGAAAAGTGCGGCGTTGAAGTGACCCTGCAAAAGGTCCGCCGCGAGCGGATGGGCCATATCGAACTGGCCTCGCCCGTCGCGCACATCTGGTTCCTGAAATCGCTGCCGTCCCGCATCGGCCTGATTCTGGACATGACCCTGCGCGATCTTGAGCGGGTGCTCTATTTCGAGAACTACGTCGTGATTGAGCCGGGTCTCACCGACCTGCAATACGGCCAAATGCTCACCGAAGAAGAGTACATGGACGCGCAGGACGCCTACGGCATGGACGCCTTTACGGCGAACATCGGTGCCGAAGCGATCCGCGAAATGCTGGCGGCCATCGACCTCGAAGCCGAGGCCGAGCAGCTGCGCGAAGAGCTCAAGGAAGCAACTGGCGAGCTGAAACCCAAGAAGATCATCAAGCGCCTGAAGGTGGTTGAGAGCTTCCTCGAATCCGGCAACCGCCCGGAGTGGATGGTCCTGACCGTGATCCCCGTGATCCCGCCGGAACTGCGCCCGCTGGTGCCGCTGGACGGTGGCCGCTTTGCGACCTCCGACCTCAACGACCTTTACCGTCGTGTGATCAACCGGAACAACCGTCTGAAGCGCCTGATCGAGCTGCGCGCGCCGGATATCATCGTCCGCAACGAAAAGCGGATGCTGCAGGAATCCGTTGACGCCCTGTTCGACAACGGCCGTCGCGGCCGCGTGATCACCGGTGCCAACAAGCGCCCGCTGAAGTCGCTGTCCGACATGCTCAAGGGCAAGCAGGGCCGCTTCCGCCAGAACCTTCTGGGTAAGCGCGTCGACTTCTCGGGCCGTTCGGTTATCGTGACCGGCCCGGAACTGAAGCTGCACCAGTGCGGCCTGCCCAAGAAGATGGCGCTCGAACTCTTCAAGCCCTTCATCTACTCGCGGCTGGAGGCCAAGGGCCTGTCCAGCACCGTGAAGCAGGCAAAGAAGCTGGTGGAGAAAGAGCGTCCGGAAGTCTGGGACATCCTCGACGAAGTGATCCGCGAACACCCGGTGATGCTGAACCGTGCGCCGACGCTGCACCGCCTCGGCATTCAGGCGTTCGAGCCGGTGCTGATCGAAGGCAAGGCGATCCAGCTGCATCCGCTGGTCTGCTCGGCCTTCAACGCCGACTTCGACGGCGACCAGATGGCCGTGCACGTTCCGCTCTCGCTGGAAGCCCAGCTTGAAGCGCGCGTCCTGATGATGTCCACCAACAACGTTCTGTCGCCCGCCAACGGCGCGCCGATCATCGTTCCCTCTCAGGACATGATCCTTGGCCTTTACTACACCACGCTCGAACGCGAGGGCATGAAGGGCGAAGGCAAGATCTTCGGAACCGTTGAAGAGGTCCAGCACGCGCTTGATGCGGGCGAGGTGCATCTGCACGCCAAGATCACCGCGCGGATCAAGCAAATCGACGAGGAAGGCAACGAAGTGATGAAGCGCTACGAGACGACGCCGGGACGCGTCCGTCTGGGTGCGCTCCTGCCGCTCAATGCCAAGGCCCCGTTTGACCTCGTGAACCGTCTGCTGCGCAAGAAAGAGGTGCAGCAGGTCATCGACACCGTCTACCGTTACTGCGGTCAGAAGGAATCCGTCATCTTCTGCGACCAGATCATGTCGATGGGCTTCCGCGAAGCCTTCCGCGCCGGGATTTCCTTCGGCAAGGACGACATGCTGATCCCCGACAGCAAGTGGGACCTCGTCGAGGAAACCCGCGAGCAGGTCAAGGATTTCGAACAGCAGTACATGGACGGCCTGATCACACAGGGTGAGAAGTACAACAAGGTGGTCGACGCCTGGTCGAAGTGTAACGACAAGGTCACCGACGCCATGATGGCTTCGATCTCGGCCGAGCGTAAGGACGAGAACGGTGCCGAAATGGAGCCGAACTCGGTCTACATGATGGCCCACTCCGGTGCCCGGGGCTCGGTTACCCAGATGAAGCAGCTGGGCGGGATGCGCGGCCTGATGGCCAAGCCGAACGGTGACATCATCGAGACGCCGATCATCTCGAACTTCAAGGAAGGCCTGACCGTTCTTGAATACTTCAACTCCACCCACGGTGCCCGAAAGGGTCTGTCGGATACCGCTCTGAAGACGGCGAACTCGGGCTACCTGACCCGCCGTCTCGTGGACGTCGCACAGGACTGCATCGTGCGCATGCTCGACTGCGGCACCGAGGCGGCGATCACCGCTGAAGCTGCCGTGAACGATGGCGAAGTCGTCTCTTCGCTGGCCGAGCGTCTGCTGGGCCGCGTCGCGGCGGACGACATCGTCAAGCCGGGCACCGACGAGGTGCTGGTGTCGGCAGGCACGCTCATCGACGAGCGTATGTCCGACGCCATCGACGAGGCCGGCGTTCAGTCCGCGCGCATCCGCTCGCCGCTGACCTGCGAGGCTGAGGAAGGCGTATGTGCGATGTGCTACGGTCGCGACCTTGCACGCGGCACGCTGGTCAACCAGGGCGAGGCTGTCGGCATCATCGCGGCGCAGTCCATCGGTGAACCCGGCACGCAGCTGACGATGCGGACCTTCCACATCGGCGGTGTGGCGCAGGGCGGCCAGCAGTCGTTCCTCGAGGCGTCGCAGGAAGGCACCATCGCCTTCGAGAACGCCCAGACCATCGAGAATGCGGCGGGCCAGATCATCGTGATGGGCCGCAACATGAAGCTGGTCATCAAGGGTGACGACGGTGTCGAACGCGCGAGCCACAAGGTCGGCTACGGCACCACGCTGTTCGTCAAGGAAGGCGACAAGGTCAAGCGCGGCGACAAGCTCTTCGAATGGGATCCCTACACCCTGCCGATCATCGCCGAGGCTTCCGGTACGACCAAGTTCGTCGATCTGGTCAGCGGCATCGCCGTCCGGGACGAGACCGACGACGCCACCGGCATGACCCAGAAGATCGTGATCGACTGGCGTGCCGCACCCAAGGGTAACGAGCTGAAGCCCGAGATCATCCTGGTCGGTGAGGACGGCGAGCCGGTGCGCAACGATGCCGGCAACCCGGTGACCTACCCGATGTCCGTTGACGCGATCCTGTCCGTCGAGGACGGGACCGAGATCAAGGCCGGTGACGTGGTCGCGCGTATCCCGCGTGAAGGCGCCAAGACCAAGGACATCACCGGTGGTCTGCCGCGTGTGGCCGAACTCTTCGAGGCGCGTCGCCCGAAGGATCACGCCATCATCGCGGAAATCGACGGCTACGTCCGCTTCGGCAAGGACTACAAGAACAAGCGTCGCATCGCGATCGAAAGCTCCGAAGATCCGGATCACAAGGTCGAGTACATGGTGCCCAAGGGCAAGCACATCCCGGTTGCGGAAGGTGACTTCGTCCAGAAGGGCGACTACATCATGGACGGTAATCCGGCCCCGCATGACATCCTGTCGATCCTGGGTGTCGAGGCGCTGGCCGAGTACATGATCGACGAGGTTCAGGACGTCTATCGCCTGCAAGGTGTGAAGATCAACGACAAGCACATCGAGGTGATCGTGCGCCAGATGCTCCAGAAGTGGGAGATCCAGGAATCCGGCGACACCACGCTTCTCAAGGGCGAACACGTCGACAAGATCGAGTTCGACACCGCCAACGAGAAGGCGCTCAAGAAGGGCGGCCGCCCGGCCAAGGGCGAGCCGATCCTGCTGGGCATCACCAAGGCGTCGCTCCAGACCCGCAGCTTTATCTCCGCCGCGTCCTTCCAGGAAACGACTCGCGTGCTGACCGAGGCTTCGGTTCAGGGCAAGAAGGACAAGCTGGTCGGCCTCAAGGAAAACGTCATCGTGGGCCGTCTGATCCCGGCGGGCACCGGTGGTGCCACCATGAAGATGCGCCGCATCGCGCAAGAGCGTGACAATGTGGTGATCGAGGCGCGCCGCGAAGAGGCGGAAGCTGCAGCAGCGCTGGCAGCGCCCGCTGCGAATGACGATTTCGTCGGCGGTGACGTCTTTGACCAGCCGATCATCGAAGAGGAAAGCCGGGACTGACGACAGGCTCGCTTTTCTGAAAAATGCTAGCCCCCGCAACGGCACTGTTGCGGGGGCTTTTTCATTCTTTCCGCTTTCGTTGCCTTGCTGGGGCTGCCGCCGGACATTCCTGCGGCCTGCCGCATGATCGCTCTTTAGTCGGGCGATAATTTCCCCTAGCGTGGCTCAGCAGAGGCAGGAAGCAGTGACGACGCCAAGAGTACAGATCAAGGGATTGATGCGGTTCTCGTACCTGTCCGAGAACGGCTTTGCCAAATCCGCACCTGATCTGTCGGCACGCGCAAAAGTGCTCTACGACCCAAAGCGGCTGGAGCGGCGGTTTCGCCTGTTCGAACGGCTTGCCTTTCACACCATGGCGCTACAGGACGACACGGATTTCACCTGCGCGGTGCTGATCGGTGACAGCTTTCCCGACACGTGGCGCGTGCGGCTGGAAGAGATCGTGGCAGAATTCTCGCCCATGCGCATCGTGGCATTGCCGCCGATGGTCCACATCCAGGCGGTCAAATCCGCCTATAACGCGCTGCCCGATGACCCGCGCGCCACCCATATCGCGACCTTCCGGCAGGACGACGACGATGGCATGCACCGCCAGACCATCGCGCGGATCAGGTCCGTGGCAGAGGCGATGTTGCCCACGCGCATTGACAAGAAGCCCTTCGTGATCGCCTTCAATCGCGGCCTTTACCTCGATCCCGATGCCGATCGGCCGATCACCGAATGGTACGAACGCGCGCCGCTGGGCATCGGGCTTGCGATGGTCGCCCCCAAGGGCGATCACGCCACCGTCTTCCGCCGCAACCACCGCAACCTTGTCGAATACTACGATTGCTATACCGAGGTCGGCCGCCCGATGTGGATACGCTCCGTCCACGAGGACAACGATTCCTCGGCGAGCCCGCAGGGCAGGGCGGGCACCCTTCGGGCGAAGGGGATCAAGCGTATCCTCTGGGACGGCTTCGGGCTGACCCCTGAAATGCTGGAAGGGCTCTGAATGTCACCGAACGCGGCGGGCGCGCTGCTGATGATGGCCTCAATGGCGTTTTTCACGCTGAACGACACGATGCTCAAGCTGACGGCGGGTGAGGTGCCGCTGTTCCAGTTGCTCTGCGTGCGCAGCCTGATCACTTGCGGGTTGATCCTGGCCACGCGCAACCGGCTGGGCGTGTTGCATTTCCGTTTCGGCCGGCGCGATTGGGGGCTCATCTTCCTGCGCGCCGCCGCAGAGGTGATCGTTGCCTACTGCTTTCTCAAGGCGCTCTTCAATATGCCGCTGGCAAACCTCACCGCGATCATGCAGGTGGTGCCGCTGGCAGTGACCCTCGCGTCCGCGCTGATCTTGCGGGAAACCGTCGGCTGGCGGCGTATGCTGGCCATCGCCGTGGGCTTCTTCGGGGTGCTGCTGATCGTCAAACCCGGTGCCGAGGGCTTCAATGTCTGGTCTCTTTATGCGCTCTTTGCGGTGATCGGCGTAACGGTGCGCGATCTTCTCACGCGCGGATTGTCTCCGGGGGTGCCCGGCATGTCCGTGACGTTCATGACAGCGGCATCTGTCGCCGTGGCGGCGGGGCTCGCCTCCCTGACGGAAGACTGGGTGGCAATCGACTGGGATACCGGGCTGATGATCGTCGGCTCGGCGGTCTTCATCATGGGCGGCTATTTCTGCTCGATCCAGGTGATGCGCGTGGGCGACGTGTCGTTCAACGCGCCCTTCCGCTACACGGGGTTGATCTGGGCTCTGATCATCGGATGGCTGGTGTTCGGCGAATGGCCGGGCCTCCTGACCCAGATCGGCGCCGTCATCGTGGTGACTACGGGCGTGTTTACCTTCTACCGCGAGCGCAAGCTCTCAGGGCGGTGAGACCGCCCTGAAGGCCGTCGCGACCGCGTCGGCATCGATCGCGAAGGTCCTCTCGAAATGCGCCTTGCCCGCCGGATCGAGCGGCGTGAGGCGCGGCGCGCGCACGCCCGGTTTCTGGCGGCTGTCGTTATGGTCGTTATGGCCCCGGATCAGCATGTCCTCGCCGCTGAAGGTCAGCGTCGGCATTTTCTGCGCGACCTTGGCATGGGCGAAATTCATCACCGAAAGCCGCAAGTCTGGCTGGAACATCAGCGCCAGGGCGGCGGTGGTGTAAGGCACGGTGGTCGGCGTCACGGCGAGCCCCTGCGCCGAAGGCCGCGCGATGAAACCCTGGTTGAAGTCGATGGCGACATGCCGGTGCCTGGCCGCAAGCGGCAGAACGTCGCTCGCCGCCGCGCGCAGACGCTCGACATAGGTACGGGCCACCGCGTCGTCATCGTCCATGCGGAACTGCAGACAGGGCTCCCCATCGAACCGCCGCACCGTGTTGATCGCCTCTTGCATCACCTTGCGGTGCGGCCCCGGCGGATAGGCCCGTATCACCGCCTGCGGCATGTCCGCCACTGCCGCTTCCAGCCGGTCCCGGTGTTCAGGGGGCAGGCTTTCGCCCACGACGATCAGCAGCGTGAAATCGCCGTCCGTCTGGGCCTTGAGCGGCGGCAGCATCATCGTCTCGAAGGTGGCAAAACGCTCGGCCATGCGCGCGGGGGCATAGAGGTAATCCATCCGCTCCTGTAACGAGCCGTGCTCGACCTGGAAACCGCCCTCGCCGGGATAGGAAAAACGGCAGATGCCGATGGTTTGCATGGATGGGACCGCCCGTTGTAACCCTCACCAGAATTGCAGGATGCAATCAACCACGCAAGCCGGGGCAGGGCTGTTGACACCCTCCTGCGCATCCCCTATACGCCCGCTATCTCGACGACGGGGGAGGCCCTGTTGCTCGAAATCATAACTTTAGTGGTCAAGACCCGGTCTAATGCTGATCCGGTCCTCTGTAGCCCCACCGCCACGTTCACCTCGGTACGGGAACGTCGCGGTGTATTTGCTTTGTCCAAGACAAGGCAGCGAAATTTTAACCGCATTGGGCGCGCCCCATTGCACCTGATGTGAGACAGAACGGGAAGAACCGGAATGCCAACGATCCAGCAGCTGATCCGCAAGCCGCGGCAGCCAAAACGCAAGACCTCCAAATCGCTCCACCTCGAGCAGTGCCCCCAGAAGCGCGGCGTCTGCACGCGCGTCTACACCACGACGCCGAAGAAACCGAACTCCGCTATGCGTAAGGTCGCCAAGGTGCGCCTGACCAACGGATTCGAGGTGATCTCCTATATCCCGGGTGAAAGCCACAACCTGCAGGAACACTCCGTCGTCCTGATCCGTGGCGGCCGTGTGAAGGACCTTCCCGGTGTGCGCTACCACATCCTGCGCGGTGTGCTCGACACGCAGGGCGTCAAGGACCGCAAGCAGCGCCGCTCCAAGTACGGTGCGAAGCGTCCGAAGTAACCCGACGGGTGGGCGATGCGCCCACCTTACCCATGTTCCGTAAGGTGGAGCCCCGCTCCACCCCCGCACGCAAGAGGAAGACAACGAAATGTCACGCCGCCACGCCGCAGAAAAACGCGAAGTTCTGCCCGACGCCAAGTATGGCGATCTCGTTCTGACCAAATTCATGAACAATCTTATGATCGACGGCAAGAAGTCGGTCGCAGAGCGCATCGTCTACAACGCCCTGTCCCGCGTCGAGGACAAGATCAAGCGCGCCCCCGTGGAAGTGTTCCACGAAGCGCTCGACAACATCAAACCCTCGGTCGAGGTCCGCTCGCGTCGTGTGGGTGGTGCCACCTACCAGGTCCCGGTCGAGGTTCGCCCCGAGCGCCGCGAAGCCCTGGCGATCCGCTGGCTGATCAAGGCATCGCGCGCCCGCAACGAGAACACCATGGAAGAGCGCCTCGCAGGCGAGCTGCTGGACGCCGTCCAGTCCCGTGGCACTGCCGTGAAAAAGCGCGAGGACACCCACAAGATGGCCGATGCCAACAAGGCATTCAGCCACTACCGTTGGTAATCGAGACACAAGATCGGGGCCGCGATCCGCGCGGCCCCTGACCCTTTTTAACGCAAGACCTCTGAGGACACCTCCCCATGGCACGCGACTATCCGCTTCAACGCTACCGCAACTTCGGCATCATGGCGCATATCGACGCCGGCAAGACCACCTGCTCCGAGCGCATCCTTTTCTACACGGGCAAGTCCCACAACATCGGTGAGGTGCACGACGGTGCGGCCACCATGGACTGGATGGAACAGGAACAGGAACGCGGCATCACCATCACCTCCGCTGCGACGACCACTTTCTGGCAGCGCCAGGAAGAGCCGACGAATGACGGCACCTCCGACACCAAGTACCGGATGAACATCATCGACACCCCCGGCCACGTGGACTTCACCATCGAGGTCGAGCGCTCGCTCGCCGTTCTCGACGGTGCGGTGGCCGTGCTGGACGCCAACGCCGGTGTCGAGCCGCAGACCGAAACCGTCTGGCGCCAGGCCGACCGCTACAAGGTGCCGCGCATCGTTTTCGTCAACAAGATGGACAAGATCGGTGCGGACTTTTTCAACTGCGTGAAGATGATCAAGGACCGTACCGGTGCGACCCCCGCGCCCATCCAGATCCCGATCGGGGCCGAGAACGAGCTCGAGGGCATGGTCGACCTGATCACCATGAAGGAATGGGTCTGGGCCGGCGAAGACCTCGGCGCCTCCTGGGAGCAGCGCGAGATTCGCGACAGCCTCAAGGATCAGGCCGAGGAATGGCGCGCCAAGCTCATCGAGACCGCGGTCGAGATGGACGATGACGCGATGATGGAATACCTCGAAGGCAACGAGCCCGACGTGGACACCCTGCGCAAGCTCGTGCGCAAGGGCACGCTGGCGATCAAGTTCATCCCCGTCCTCTGCGGCTCCGCCTTCAAGAACAAGGGCGTCCAGCCCCTCCTGAACGCCGTGATCGACTACCTGCCGAGCCCGCTCGACGTGGTCGACTACATGGGCTTCAAACCCGGCGACGAGGAAGAAGTGCGTAACGTCGCCCGCCGCGCGGACGACAACATGGCCTTCTCGGGCCTTGCGTTCAAAATCATGAACGACCCCTTCGTGGGCTCGCTGACCTTCACGCGCATCTACTCCGGTACGCTCAAGAAGGGCGACAGCATGCTCAACTCCACCAAGGGCAAGAAAGAGCGCGTCGGCCGGATGATGATGATGCACTCAAACAACCGCGAGGAAATCGAAGAGGCCTTCGCGGGCGATATCATCGCGCTGGCGGGTCTCAAGGACACCACCACCGGTGACACGCTCTGCTCCGAAAAGGACCCGGTTGTTCTGGAAACCATGACCTTCCCCGATCCGGTGATCGAGATCGCGGTTGAGCCCAAGACCAAGGCCGACCAGGAAAAGATGTCCGCCGGTCTGGCCCGTCTGGCGGCAGAAGACCCCTCCTTCCGCGTGGAGACCGATATCGAATCCGGTCAGACCATCATGAAGGGCATGGGCGAACTGCACCTCGACATCCTCGTCGACCGCCTGAAGCGCGAGTTCAAGGTCGAGGCGAACATCGGTGCACCGCAGGTGGCTTACCGTGAGACGATCTCGAAGGAAGCCGAGATCACCTACACCCACAAGAAACAGTCCGGCGGTTCCGGTCAGTTTGCCGAGGTGAAGATGATCCTGATGCCGACCGAGCCCGGCGAAGGCTATTCCTTCGAAAGCCGCATCGTGGGCGGTGCCGTGCCGAAGGAATACATCCCGGGCGTGGAAAAGGGCATCAAGTCCGTGATGGATAGCGGTCCGCTGGCGGGCTTCCCCGTGATCGACTTCAAGGTGGCGCTGGTGGACGGTAAGTTCCACGATGTGGACTCCTCCGTTCTCGCCTTCGAAATCGCGGCCCGCATGGGTATGCGTGAAGGCATGAAGAAGGCCGGCGCGAAGTTGCTGGAGCCGATCATGAAGGTCGAGGTGGTGACGCCCGAAGAATACACCGGCGGAATCATTGGTGACCTTACCTCCCGCCGCGGGCAGGTGCAGGGTCAGGACACCCGCGGCAACGCGATCGCCATCGACGCCTTCGTGCCGCTGGCCAACATGTTCGGCTACATCAACACCCTGCGGTCGATGTCGTCGGGTCGCGCGAACTTCACCATGCAGTTCGACCACTACGAAGCCGTGCCGCAGAACATCTCGGACGAGATCCAGGCCAAATTCGCATGATTTAGGGGTGGGCGATGCGCCCACCTTACAACCCCGTAAGGTGGAGGCCCCCTCCACCCCAAAAGAAAGAAGTAAAGGAGCCACAAAATGGCAAAAGCAAAGTTTGAACGCACGAAGCCGCACGTGAACATCGGCACGATCGGTCACGTTGACCACGGCAAGAC
>NZ_JBFNXX010000003.1:0-348262 GCF_040811725.1 Sulfitobacter sediminis | reverse complement strand
TGGGCATGAACTGATCCTCCTGAACAGGATGAATCAGAAAACACACCTCATGGGAATCCCCTTTGATTCAACGAAAGCTGGAACCGCTCTAGGGGATACGACTATTTTTCTTGGGAAGCGGGCTGGCTTCTGTCAGGCAGGGATCATGCAAGGGAGGCTCCGAAACCATTTGGTTTTGGTGAGCCAGCAGCGCCTGCGACACCAGCCACCCCACACCGAACCTGAGCATTTCGCCCCACCGGCGATGAGCGGAGCGAAGAACCCCCGCCCCTCAGCTCAACCGGCTGACGACCACCGTGACCTCGGGCTTCTTGCCGATCTCGTTCAGGGCCGATTGCCGCGTCAGACGCCGCAGCTCCTCGTTCAGCTTGTCGCCGTCCCGCAAGGTGGCGGCCTTGGCCCGCCCCATGAACTGGCTGAGGTCCTCTTCCAGCACCTCGGCAAGAGGCGCGTTGTTGCGGCCCGTCTCGGGCAGGCCAATGAGGTCGACCCAGGGGTCGCCAAGCGGCTCGTCATCCTCATCAAGGATCACCGTCACCGTCACATGCCCGTTCAGCGCCATGCGGATGCGGTCGCGCACCACACCGTCGAGCGCACCGATCTGCACCGATCCGTCGATATAGGTGCGCCCGGTCTCGATGTATTCAGCCACCTTCGGCTTGTTTCCCGAAAGGTCGATCATCATGCCATTCACGGCCAGCACGCCCTGATAGCCACGTGTATCGGCCAATTTCACGTGTTCGCGCAGGTGGCGGTGTTCGCCGTGCATGGGAATCACGACCTGGGGCTTGACCACGTCATGCAGGGTTTCGAGGTCCGGACGGTTGGCGTGGCCCGAGACGTGGTACTTACCGCTGCTGTCATCGACCACGTCGACCCCGATCTCGGAGAACTGGTTGATGATGCGGATGACGTCCCGCTCATTGCCGGGGATCGTCTTGGAGGAGAAGAGGAACAGGTCGCCCTCCTTCATCTCCATCCCTTGGTATTTGCCGCGCGCCAGCTGGGCCGAGGCCGCGCGCCGCTCTCCCTGTGAGCCGGTCACGAGCAGCATGAGGTTCTCGCGCGGGACGGCGCGGGCGTCCTCGGGGCTGATCACCTTGGGGAAGTCCCGGAGCACGCCGGTTTCGATCGCCGCCTCGATCATCCGGCGCATGGCGCGGCCCATCAGCACGATGGAGCGGCCCGCCTTCTTGCCCGCGTCGGCCAGGGTTTTCACCCGCGCGACGTTGGAGGCAAAGGTCGTGGCGACGACCATGCCTTCGGCATTGCTGACCAGTTCTTCGATGGCGGGGCCGAGGGAGGCTTCGGACCGACCGGGATCAGGAGAAAAGACGTTGGTGCTGTCGCAGATCAGCGCTTTCACACCGTCCTTGCAGACCTCGGTCCAGAGCGCCGCGTCGAAGGGTTCGCCGACGCCCGGCGTCAGGTCGATCTTGAAATCGCCCGAGTGGATCACCCGGCCGGCGGGCGTGTCGATGACCAGAGAAGAGCTTTCGGGGATTGAGTGCGAAATGGGCAAGAAACCCACCATGAAGGGCCCCGCCCCCTGCTGGTGCGGCAAGGGGCCCAGGATCTGCACCGTTTCCTCGGGATAGCCGTATTCCTCCATCTTGCGCCGCGCAATATTGGCGGTGAAGCTGCGGGCGTAGATGGGCGCTTTCAACGCCTCGTAGGTATGGGCGACGGCCCCAACGTGGTCTTCGTGCGCGTGGGTGATAAAGACCGCCTCGATGCGGTCGCGGTTTTCCTTGAGCCAGGAGATGTCGGCAAAGATCAGGTCCACGCCGGGGCTGGTGTCCATGTCAGGGAAGGCAACGCCGAGGTCCACGACGATCAGCCGCTCCTTGCCGGGTTTGCCATAGCCGTAGACATAGGCGTTCATGCCAATTTCACCCGCCCCGCCTAGGGGCAGGTAGATCAATCTTTCACTGCTCATATCAGTTGTCGTTTTCCTTGTTGTACTTATGGATCACGGTCAGGCCGTGCATCGTCAGATCGGGTTCAATGACGTCAAATAGGTCTTCGGTCTGGGCAAACAACGGGGCAAGCCCCCCGGTGGCAATGATTTTCATGTCCTGATCGCGCTCTTCCTTGATGCGGGCGCAGATCTCCTTGATGAGACCGATGTAGCCCCAGAAGATGCCGGATTGCATGCAGGCGACCGTATTGGTGCCCACCACGCGCTGCGGCTTGGTGATGTCCACGTGCGGCAGGGCGGCGGCGGCCATGTGCAGCGCTTCGAGGCTGAGGTTGACGCCGGGGGCGATGACGCCGCCCACGTAGGCGCCATCGCGGCCCGCCACGTCGAAGGTGGTCGCAGTGCCGAAGTCCACCACGATCAGGTTGCCGCCATGTCGGTCGAAGGCGCCGGCGGCGTTCACGATCCGGTCGGGGCCGACGGTCGTGCCCTGGTCCACCCGAGGCTGTTGAGGCAGCAGGCAGTCGGGCTTGCCCACCACGTAAGGACGTACGCCGTAGTATTGGTCGCTGAACACACGCAGGTTGAAGACCACGCGCGGGACGGTCGAGGAGATGATCACATCGGTGATGTCGGGTTCGATCCTGTGGTGATTGAGCAGGGTCGAGAACCAGGTGAAATACGCATCCGAGGTGCGGGCGTGATGGGTCGAGGTGCGGAAGGTGCAGAGGAACTTCTCGCCGTCCCAGATGGAAAACACGGTGTTGGTATTGCCGCAGTCGATGCACAAAAGCATGTCGTGTACCCCCTAGAAAAACACATCCGCCGCCGTCACGGCGACCTCGCCACCGGCGGTCCTGAGGATCAGGTTCCCCTCGGCGTCCACGTCCTCAAAGGTGCCCCTGATCTCGTCCCGCATGGTGCGGGCGGTGATCACCTCGCCCCGCCGCGCGGCGTGGGACAGCCATATCCGCCTAATCGCGTCGAAACCGGCGGTCTGCATCAGGCGGCGGTTCGCATCCATGTTGATCGCAAGCAGATCGAGCAGCTGCAGCGGGTCGATCCGCACGCCAAGCTCGGCCTCGACACTGGAGGCGCGCAGGGCCCCCGGCTCAACGGCCTGAGCCTCGGGGGCCGCACGCAAGTTGACACCGATGCCGATGGCGAGCCAGTCGACCTGTCCCGCGTTGCCCGCGCTTTCCAGCAGGATGCCCGCGATCTTGGCCCCGTTCAGCAGCACGTCGTTGGGCCATTTCAGGCTGTAGCCGTCGCTCGGGGCAAGGGCATTGAGCGCCTCGCGCAGGGAGATGGCGGCGACGAAGCTGTTGAGCGCAACCGCGCGCAGGGGCTCATTGGGTTTGAAAACCAGTGTGGCTGCGAAATTGCCCGCCGGATCGGTCCAGGCCCGGCCACGTCGGCCCCGGCCTTGCGTCTGACGGTGGGTGAATATCCATGTCGGACCGCCAAGGGTCGGTGCGCGGCGTGCGGCCTCGGCGTTGGTGCTGTCGATCTCGTCGAGGATCACGCGGCCGACGCCATCGGGCCAGCCGCCGGAAGTGCCGGGATCAGTTGACAAGCGCACCCGCCGCGGCCTCTGCCGCTGCTTCCACGCCGAACATGTTCACGATGCCCAGCACCATGATCAGCGCCGAGGCGGTCAGGAAGATGGGCAGCACGCCACCCCCGGAACGGTCCAGTTGTTCGGAGCGTTCCTCGCCGAAGTACATGTAGAAGACGATGCGCAGGTAGTAATAGGCCCCGATCACGGAGGCGATCACACCGGCGATGGCCAGCCATGCAAGCCCTGCCTCGTAGGCCGCGCGCAGGACGTAGAACTTGCCAAAGAAGCCCAGCATCGGCGGCACGCCCGCGAGGCTGAAGAGCAGCACCAGCATGGCGAGCGCCCGGCCCGGGTTCTGACGCGCGTACATGTTGAGCGAACCGATGTCCGCGACCGGCGCGCCATCCTTCTGCATCATCAGGATGAAGGCAAAGGTGCCGACGTTCATGGTCACGTAGATCGCCATGTACACCAGCATCGCCTGCACGCCAAAGGCTGTGCCTGCCGCAAGGCCCATGAGCGCGTAGCCCATGTGGGCGATGGAGGAGAAGGCCATGAGGCGCTTGATGTTGGTCTGGCCGATGGCCGCAATGGCCCCGAGGAACATCGACAGCACTGACAGCAGTGCGATGATCTGACGCCAGTCGCCCACGGCTTGACCGAAAGCGTCATGCAGCACGCGGGCGAAAAGCGCCATGGCCGCAACCTTGGGGGCGGTGGCAAAGAAGGCGGTGACCGGCGTGGGCGAGCCTTCGTAGACGTCAGGCGTCCACATGTGGAAAGGCACGGCAGAGACCTTGAAGGCCATGCCGGAGATCAGGAAGACGATGCCGAAGAGGAGACCCAGCGATGTTTCGCCCGATTGCGCGGTCGTGATGATGCCGGAGAAGAGCGTCGTGCCGGCGTACCCGTAGACCAGCGATGCGCCGTAGAGCAGCAGGCCCGAGGAGAGCGCCCCGAGGACGAAGTACTTGAGCCCTGCCTCGGTCGATTTGACGCTGTCGCGGCGCAGGGAGGCGACGACGTAGAGTGCCAGGGACTGCAGCTCCAGCCCCATGTAGAGGGCCATGAGGTCGCCTGCGCTGACCATCATCATCATGCCGACAGCGGCGAGCGCGACCAGCATGGGGTATTCAAAGCGCAGCAGGCCGCGTGACTTCATGTAGCCTTCGGACATGATCAGCACCGCGGCCGCAGACAGCAGGATCGTGACTTTGGCGAAACGGGCGAAACTGTCCTCGATGAACATGCCGTTGAAGGCCACCTGCGTGCCCTCGCCCGTCATCATGATCCAGAGCGCCAGCAGGACAAAGAGGATGCCCGTGGCCCAGACCAGCATCCCGCCGATCTTGTCCTTGGTGGTATAGACCGCGGCCATCAGGCCAAGCATGGCAAAGACCGCAAGGACGATCTCGGGCAGAATGACGTTCAGATCAGCGGAAATCATCGCAGGTTCCTTAGTTCGCAGCTTCGGCGGTCTGGATCAGCGACTGGGCCGCCTCCACCGCGCTTGCATAATTCTCGACCAGTGCGGCCACCGAGGGCCCGATCATGTCGAGCACCAGCGCCGGGTAGACGCCCAAGAGGATGGTCATCACCACCAGCGGCGCAAAGGTCCAGCGCTCGCGCGGGGTCATGTCGGTGATCGCCTTGAGGCTTTCCTTGATCAGCTCGCCCATCACCACCCGGCGGTAGAGCCAGAGCGCGTAGGCGGCGGAGAAGATCACGCCTGTCGTCGCCACGGCGGCCACCCAGGTGTTCACCTGGAAGGTGGCCATGAGCGTCAGGAATTCACCGACGAAACCTGAGGTGCCGGGCAGGCCTACGTTCGCCATCGTGAAGAGCATGAAGATCAGCGCGTAGACCGGCATCCGGTTCACGAGCCCGCCGTAGGCGTCGATCTCCCGCGTGTGCATCCGGTCATAGATCACGCCCACGCAGAGGAAGAGCGCGCCGGAGATGAAGCCGTGGCTGATCATCTGGAAGATCGCGCCGTCGATCCCCTGCTGGTTCGCGGCGAAGATGCCCATGGTGACAAAGCCCATATGCGCGACCGAGGAATAGGCGATCAGCTTCTTCATATCCTCCTGCACCAGTGCGACCAGCGAGGTGTAGACGATGGCGATGGCGCTCATCCACAGGACCAGCGGCGCCAGCACGTCGCTGCCGACCGGGAACATGGGGATGGAGAAGCGCAGGAAACCGTAGCCGCCCATTTTCAAGAGGATCGCGGCCAGCACGACGGAACCTGCCGTCGGGGCCTGAACGTGCGCGTCGGGCAGCCAGGTGTGCACCGGCCACATCGGCATTTTCACGGCGAAGCTGGCGAAGAAGGCGAGGAACAGCAGCGTCTGCAGACCGCCGACGATCTGGAACCCCATGAGCGAGAACGTCTCGGAGCCGAAGGTGTGGTTCAGCAGGCTGATGTCGCAGCCGCCGATGCAGGTGGTGCCCGCGTCGGCGTACATCGCCACCATGGCGACCAGCATCAGCACGGAGCCGAGGAAGGTGTAGAGGAAGAACTTGAAGCTGGCGTAGATGCGGTTCGCCCCGCCCCAGATGCCGATGATCAGAAACATCGGGATGAGGCCCGCTTCGAAGAAGACGTAGAAAAGCACCAGGTCCAGCGCCATGAAGACGCCGAGCATGAGCGTTTCGAGCACGAGGAAGGCGATCATGTATTCCTTGACCCGCGTGGTGACGTTCCAGCTGGCAAGGATCACCAGCGGCATCATGAAAGTCGTCAGCATCACGAAGAGGATCGAAATACCGTCCACGCCCATGCGGTAGCTGAGACCCAGCAGCCATTCGCCCTCGGTCAGGAACTGGAAGCCGGTGTCGTTCGGGTCGAATTCGAACAGCACAAAAAGCGAGATCACGAAGGTCGCCGTGGTGGTGATCATCGCCAGCCACTTGGCGTTGCGCTGTGCCGCCTCATCGTCGCCGCGCAGGAAAATCGCGAGGATTGCCGCCGCGAAGCTCGGCAGGAACGTGATGATGGAAAGAAGATGCGTGTCCATCAGTTCGACCCTCCGGTCATCGTCATCCATGTGATCAGCACCGCGATGCCGATCACCATGGCAAAGGCATAGGTGAAGATGTAGCCGGACTGCGCGCGGCCTGCGAGGCGGGTGAAGAACGGGATGATGCCCATGGCGATGCCGTTGAGCGTGCCGTCGATCACCGACCCGTCGCCACGTTTCCAGAAGAAGCGGCCGATGGCCTTGGCGGGGCGCACGAAGACGTAGTCGTAGAGCTCGTCAAAGTACCACTTGTTCAGCAGGAACTGGTAGAGCGGCTGCTGGTTGGCGGCCAGGCGTCCTGGCAGGCTGGGGTTCCAGATGTAGAACCACAGCGCCATGACAAGGCCGATGACCATCGCGATGAAGGGCGAGACCTTGACCCACTTGGGCGCGTCGTGCGCGTCGGCCAGCACATGGTTGTCCGGCGCGAAGTAAAGCGCGCCCTCACCCGGTGCGCCGCCGAAGGCGTCGTGGTGGCCCTCGTCCGAGCCATGTCCGTCTTCGGCCTTCGCTTCCTCGGCACCGCTGGAATGGTCAGTACTGCCATGCGCCTCGGAGGCGAGCGGGATGTCGTAGAAGGCGGCGACATACTTGGCATCGCCGAAGAAGGGCTTGTACCAGATCATGCCCGCCAGGACCGCACCCACGGCCAGAACGCCGAGAGGCACCAGCATGGTCGCGGGGCTTTCATGGGCGTGCTCGTGCGTGTGCTTGTTGCCGCGCGGCTCGCCGTAGAAGGTCAGGAACATCAGGCGCCAGCTGTAGAAGCTGGTAAAGCAGGCGGCGATTACCAGGAGCCAGAAGCCGTACATGGAGCCACCGGCCCAGGCGGATTCGATGATCGCGTCCTTGGAGAGGAACCCGGCGAAGCCGTAGTAGGTCAGCGGGATGCCGACACCGGTGATCGCCAGCGTGCCGATCATCATGGCCCAGAAGGTATAGGGGATCTTTTTCCGCAGGCCGCCGTAGTTGCGCATGTCCTGCTCGTGGTGCATCGCGTGGATGACCGAGCCTGCGCCGAGGAAGAGCATCGCCTTGAAGAACGCGTGGGTGAAGAGGTGGAACATGGCAGCCGAATACATGCCGACGCCGGCGGCCACGAACATGTAACCCAGCTGCGAACAGGTGGAATAGGCGATCACGCGCTTGATGTCGTTCTGAACAAGGCCCACGGTCGCGGCGAAGAAGGCGGTGGTGGCCCCCAGCACGGTGACGAAGGTCGTGGCCTGCGGCGCGAATTCCATCAGCGGCGACATACGGCAGACGAGGAAGACGCCCGCCGTCACCATCGTCGCGGCGTGGATCAGGGCGGAGACCGGGGTCGGGCCTTCCATAGCGTCGGGCAGCCAGGTGTGCAGGATCAGCTGCGCGGATTTACCCATGGCGCCGATGAACAGCAGCACGGCGATCAGGTTCGCGGCGTTCCAGTCTGTCCAGAGGAAGGTGATCGACTGCTCGGCAAGCTGAGGCACGGCGGCGAAGACGTCGTCGAAGCGGATCGAGTCGGTCATGTAGAAGAGCGCGAAGATGCCGAGCGCAAAGCCGAAGTCGCCCACACGGTTGACAACGAATGCCTTGATCGCGGCGGCGTTGGCGCTGGGTTTCTTGTAGTAGAAACCGATCAGCAGGTAGGAGGCGACGCCGACGCCCTCCCAGCCGAAGAACATCTGCACGAGGTTGTCGGAGGTCACCAGCATCAGCATCGCGAAGGTGAAGAACGACAGGTAGGCGAAGAAGCGCGCGCGGTAATGCTCGCCCTCGCCGAAGTTGTCGTCATGGGCCATGTAGCCGAAGCTGTAGAGATGGACGAGCGCCGAGACGGTCGTCACCACGATCAGCATGATCGCGGTCAGCCGGTCGAGGCGGATAGACCAGTCGGTGGAAAGCGTACCGCTCTCGATGAAGCGCAGGATCTGGATGTGCTCGGTTGGGCCCTCGAAGCTGAGGAAGACGACCCACGACAGGATAGCGGCAAGGAACAGCAGGCCCGTTGCAATCCACTGCGCGGCGGTCTCTCCGATGATCTTCCAGCCGAAGCCTGCGATGATCGCGCCCACCAGCGGGGCAAAGAGGATGGTGGTTTCCATCTGATTAGCCCTTCATCACGTTGACGTCTTCGACCGCGATCGTGCCACGGTTGCGGAAGAAGCAGACGAGGATCGCAAGGCCGATGGCGGCCTCGGCGGCGGCGACGGTGAGAACGAAGAGGGTAAAGACCTGTCCGACCATGTCACCGAGGAAGCTTGAGAAGGCGACGAGGTTGATGTTCACCGCCAGAAGCATCAGTTCGATGCTCATCAGCAGGATGATCACGTTCTTTCGGTTCAGGAAGAGCCCGAAGATGCCGATGACGAAGAGCGTCGCCGCCACCGTCAGGTAATGTTCAAGTCCGATCATCGTCTCACTGTCTTTCCGTCTTGTCCCCGAAGCCTTCGAAGGCTTCGGACCGATTTCTTCGAAGAAATCGGGGTCAGAGGCCCTGCCCCGGTTTCACGTCTTTCAGTTCCATCGCCTTGGCAGGATCGCGCATCATCTGGGCGATCACGTCCTGCCGCTTGATGTCGACCCGGTGGCGTAGCGTCAGCACGATGGCCCCGATCATGGCCACCAACAGGATCAGCCCCGCCAGCTGGAACAGGAGGAAGTACTGGTCGTAAAGGATCAGACCCAGTGCCTCGGTATTGAACCGGGTCGGGTCCGTGACCTGCGCGCGCAGACCTTCTGCCGCCGCGTTGCTTTCCCAGGCCCCGAAGGCCATCACGAATTGCATCAGGATCACGAGGCCGATGAGCAGCGCAAGCGGCATGTACTTGGCCATCTCCGCCTTCAGCTCGGCGAAATCGACGTCGAGCATCATCACCACGAAGAGGAACAGCACTGCGACCGCGCCCACGTAGACGATGATCAGCAGCATCGCCACGAATTCGGCCCCCAGGAGCACGAAGAGACCTGCGGAGGAGAGAAACGCGAGGATCAGCCAGAGCACCGAATGCACCGGATTGCGGCTGACCACGGTGAAGAGCCCCCCGGCAATGACGCTGATGGCGAAGAGGTAGAAGGCAAAGACAGTCATGCGTCGTCCTCGTTCTCGTCAAAGACCTGACCGGCGAGGTCGAGCGCGCGGGTCATGGCGGGAAGGCCCGCAAAGACCGACATCTGCGCGATGGTCTCCTTGATGTGCTGTTCGGTCGCCCCCGCCTCGAGCGCGTGGCGCACGGTCTGGCGCATGGCGATGTCGTTCTGCGCGCCCTGCATAGTCAGCCCGGCCAGCGTCAGCAACAGCCGCGTGCGCGCATCGAGCCCGCCCTTGTTGACCGTGTTGCCGAACATCATTTCCATCATGTCCTTGGGCATCGTGCCCATCATCGCCTCGAACACCTTGGGCGAAAAGGCATCGACCGTCGGGAAGGCCTTGGTCAGTTCCTGCGCCTGTTTGAAGAGCGCCTCGAAGGGGTTCTCGAAGGGGTTGGTGTCGGTCATCGGTAGGGCGCATCCATTTCGAGGTTGCGGGCAATCTCGGCTTCCCAGCGTTCGCCGTTCTCGAGAAGCTTGGCCTTGTCGTAGTAAAGCTCCTCGCGGGTCTCGGTCGAGAATTCGAAGTTCGGCCCCTCGACAATGGCATCGACCGGGCAGGCCTCCTGGCAGAAGCCGCAGTAGATGCACTTGGTCATGTCGATGTCGTAGCGCGTGGTGCGGCGGGAGCCGTCCTCGCGCGGTTCCGCGTCGATGGTGATGGCCTGCGCGGGGCAGATCGCCTCGCAAAGCTTGCAGGCGATGCAGCGTTCCTCGCCGTTGGGATAGCGGCGGAGCGCATGTTCGCCACGGAAACGGGGGGAAAGCGGGCCTTTTTCGTGGGGATAGTTCAGCGTGACCTTGGGCTTGAAGAAGTACCGCATGCCCAGCATGAAGCCCTTGAGGTAGTCGGTCAGCAGGAAATATCCGGCGGCGCGGGAATAGTCGATCTGGCTCATTTAAGACTCCTTGCCTTTTCCTTGAGCATTTCCCGCCGACCAGAAGGAAACTGCTTGTCGAAGTGCGCGACCATGGCAGCAAGCCGCGGATCGTCGCTTGCATCTTCAGGCCGCCAGCAATCCACGATGACGGTGTTGGCAAGGAACTCATCTATACTTTTGGCCGAGACCTTCTGCCCGGCTTGCTCTGCCATCATCAAAAGGGACGCGCCGCTCATGTAATAGCTGGCGGCAGTGTCCCAACGCATCGGGTCAGCCATGAACGCGTCTCTTTTCTTTGCAAAAGGCTGGGACTGGTACTGTTCGAAGAAGGCAGTTTCGGCCTCGGGGCAGGACATCGCGGACGCACCAAGGGTGCCGCTGAGCGAAACAGCAGCCGCTAGAAGCCCGGTCCGGAAGAAACGCTTCATGATCATCCTCCCACGGTCCAACGGGCGTAGACGCCCCAGAACCATTCGAACTTGGCGGCGAAGGCCACGAAGACCACCCAGAACAGCGAGAACGGAAGGAAGACCTTCCAGCCCAGGCGCATCAGCTGGTCGTAGCGATAACGCGGGGTGATCGCCTTCACCATCGAGAAGATGAAAAAGCAGAACAGCATCTTGATGAACATCCAGAAGAAGCCGTCCGGCAGGAATTCGACGGGCGACAGCCAGCCGCCGAGGAACAGGAGCGATACAAGCGCGCACATCAGCACGACGGCGACCAGTTCGCCGATCATGAAGAGCAGGAAGGGGGTGGAGGAATATTCCACCTGGTAGCCCGCGACCAGTTCCGATTCCGCTTCAGGCAGGTCGAAGGGCGGGCGGTTGGTTTCGGCGAGTGCCGAGACGAAGAACAGGATCAGCATCGGGAAATGCGGCAGGAAGTACCAGCTGAGGATGCCCGCGCCGTCCTGGCTGTTGACGATGCCCGTCAGGTTCATGGTGCCTGCGGAAATGATCACCCCGATGATGATGAGGCCGATGGAGACCTCATAGGAGATCATCTGCGCGGCAGAGCGCAGCGAGCCGAGGAAGGGATACTTGGAGTTCGACGCCCAGCCGCCCATGATGATCCCGTAGACCTCGAGCGAGGAGATCGCGAAGACATAGAGGATCGCGACGTTGATGTCGGCCAGCACCCAGCCTTCGTTGAACGGGATCACGGCCCAGGCGATCATGGCCATGACGAAAGAGATCATGGGGGCGAGGAAGAACACAGCGCGGTCGGCCCCGGCGGGCACGACGACTTCCTTGACGATGTATTTCAGGAAATCCGCGAAGGACTGCAGCAGGCCGAAGACACCGACCACGTTCGGACCGCGCCGGATCATCACGGCGGCCCAGATCTTGCGGTCGGCGTACATGAGAAACGCAAGGGCCAGAAGCAGCGGCACCACCAGAAGCAGGATCTGCCCCACGATCACCAGCCCCATGCCGAGGCCCGTCTGGGTAAAGAATTCAGCCATTGTCCCTCATCACACCGTCGGTATGCCGCGTTCGGCGCAGTTTGCTGCGACGACTTCGGCGTCGATTGTTTTTATGCCGCGTGGCAAGCTCGGCGAGATCGTGTAAACAGCATCGCCGCGCCAAATGCCACCCTCTTGCGCCACATTTGTGCGCACATGTCTTGCGAATCCGTACCCCCGGATGAGCGTATATTGCGCAGCCGCGCATTCGGCGTAGTCTTCGACGTCCTGCGTGCTGAGCGCGTTGGTCATGGCCACGTTGAACTGCACAAGGTCCCCTTCCAGCAATGCCGTCTCTACGCCCTTGTATTCAGGGATGAAATCCGATGCCACTGGCACGGCGGGTTCGCATGCCGCCAGTGCCGATGTGGCAAGGACAATCATCCTTCTCACTCCGCCGCCATGGGCTTCGACGCCCGCGCCGCCGCGTTGGCGGACAGCTCTGCCATCAGCTGACTTGCCCGTGCAATCGGGTTCGACAGGTAGAAATCGCGGATCGCGGGCTGGAACGGGTCGCTTTTCACCGTGCCGCGCGGCAGCGGTTGCCAGTCGTTCTCGGGCACGGTGTCAACCTCGCGCAGGTGGGGCACGTCCTTGACCATCTGCTGGCGCAGGGCCGCGATGGAATCGAAGGGCAGCGTCGCGTCCATCTCGGCGGACAGCGCGCGCAGGATGGCCCAGTTTTCCTTGGCCTGACCGGGGGCAAAGCTGGCGCGCTGCGCGATCTGCGGGCGGCCTTCGGTATTGACGAAGAGGCCCGGTTCCTCGGTGTAGGCGGCGGCGGGCAGGATGATGTCGGCGCGGTGAGCGCCCCGGTCGCCGTGGCTGCCCTGGTAGATCACGAAGGGGCCGGCGGGGATGTCGCCCTCGTCGGCGCCGAGGTTGTAGATCACGTCGGCCTTCAGCACCTCGGGGATACCGCCCGCGCAGGTGGCGCCCACGTCCATGGCACCCACGCGGCCAGCGGCGGTGTGCAGGACCATGAACTTCGACTTGGTGCTTTCGGCAAGCGCCATCGCCTCGGCCAGTACCGCCTCGCCATCCTCGCGGGCCAGAGCGCCCTGCCCCACGATGATGACCGAAGGCTTGTCGGCCACTTCGGAATGGTCGCGCTTCATCAGTTCGGACATGATGGCGGGGTCTTCGCCGATGTGGTTGTAGTCGTAGGTCAGATCGACCTTGGGGCCGATCACGCCCACGCCGCCGCCGCGCAGCCAGGCCTTGCGGATGCGGGCGTTGAGCACCGGGGCCTCAATGGCCGGGTTGGCGCCAATCAGCATGATTGCCTGCGCGGTGTCGAGGTCTTCGACGCGCGCGGTGCCGACGTATCCCGAACGGTTGCCTGCGGGCAGTTTCGCCCCGTCGGTGCGGCATTCGACAACGCCGCCCTGCCCTTCGATCAGGGCTTTCAGGGCATAGGCGGCCTCGGTCGGGGCGAGATCGCCGACAAGGCCCGCGACCTTCTTGCCCTTCATCGCGGCGGCGGCAGCGGCCAGCGCCTCGGGCCAGTCGGCGCGGCGCAGCTTGCCGTTTTCACGGATGTAGGGGGTATCCAGACGCTGGCGGCGCAGGCCGTCCCAGACGAAACGCGTCTTGTCCGAAATCCATTCCTCGTTCACGCCGTCGTGGTTGCGCGGCAGGAAGCGCATGACTTCGCGTCCCTTGGTATCGACGCGGATGTTGGAGCCGAGGGCGTCCATCACGTCGATCGACTCGGTCTTGGTCAGTTCCCACGGACGGGCGGTAAAGGCATAGGGTTTGGAAACCAGCGCGCCCACGGGGCAAAGGTCGATGATGTTGCCCTGCAGGTTCGAATCCAGCGTCTCACCCAGATACGAGGTGATCTCGGAATCCTCGCCGCGGCCGGTCTGACCCATCTTGGTGATGCCCGCGACTTCGGTCGTGAAGCGCACGCAGCGGGTGCAGGAGATGCAGCGGGTCATGTGGGTTTCGACGAGCGGGCCGAGATCGAGGTCCTCGGCGGCGCGCTTGGGCTCGCGGTAGCGGGAGAAGTCTACGCCGTAGGCCATGGCCTGATCCTGGAGATCGCATTCGCCGCCCTGATCACAGATCGGGCAGTCGAGCGGGTGGTTGATGAGCAGGAATTCCATCACCCCCTCGCGGGCCTTCTTGACCATGGGCGAGTTGGTCTTGACCACCGGCGGCTGGCCTTCTGGACCGGGGCGCAGGTCGCGCACCTGCATCGCGCAGGAGGCGGCGGGCTTGGGCGGGCCGCCCACGACCTCGACCAGGCACATCCGGCAGTTGCCCGCAATCGAAAGCCGTTCATGGTAGCAGAAGCGCGGAATTTCGATGCCCGCCTGTTCGCAGGCCTGAATGAGGGTCATCGCCCCGTCGGTTTCGATTTCCTTGCCGTCGATGACGATCTTGCGGAGGTCGCTCATATGCTCACTTTGCTCTCAGTAACGAACCGATCCGGCTCGATTTTTGAATCTCTTCCAGTCCGAGCGCACAATAGCTTTGCGGGTCGGAAGTATCGACCCCTCTTTGTGCGAAAAATGCCGCACCACGAGCCTTCATGCGGTCCTTTTCGGCATCGCTGTCGATGTAGGCGGAAATCTCCTCATCGGTGTAGCCCATGGCCTTGGCCTGACGCTCCAGATCGCTGATGTAGCGCAGGGCGCGCAGCATGCGGGCGTCGATGGAGGGGCACTGCTTGCGGATGCGGTCGGCGACGCCCAGATCGAAGAGCGCGTCGTCGATGGCGCTGACCTCCCGCAGGGGGGG
This sequence comes from Sulfitobacter sediminis, assembly GCF_040811725.1. Taxonomy (NCBI): domain Bacteria; kingdom Pseudomonadati; phylum Pseudomonadota; class Alphaproteobacteria; order Rhodobacterales; family Roseobacteraceae; genus Sulfitobacter; species Sulfitobacter sediminis. The sequence goes on along the minus strand of NZ_JBFNXX010000003.1, from coordinate 333,588 downwards.
CTTGGCCTCGGCGGTGCTGGCCAGAACGCATGCGCCCAGCAGGGCTGCAAACAGACATCTCATGTTGCTCATCCTCATGTGGTCCGGGCAGATGCGCCCGACCCTCACATGGGTTGCTGTCCCTAGGTTATGCAATATCGGGGGTGTCTGCCCCCTTTGCCGCGCTCTTATGGCCGATTTCAGCGGTGAGGGCAAACCCCCTGGAACACCAGTGTATTATCGGTGATCTGCAATTGCTCGGGCGGGGTATCGGGGCCGACGGTCCACTCGATATCGGAGCTTCCGAAGTTGTTCACGCAATAGGAAATCCCTTCGTGACGCCCCGCCGCGATGGCCCCGTCGAGCGAGCGGGACACGTCGCGCACCCGCACGGTGAAGGCATGGCGCGTGTTGTCGACCTTCGAGGCCTTGGCGCGGAAATACTGCCCGTCAAAGGCGATCCGATTCTTGCTGTCGGTGCAGCCTGCAAGAAGTACAAGGACCGCGGCGCATACGAGCAGAGAGGTTTTCATCACTGAACCCTTGAATGTGTCGGGCGTTGCACTCTGGCCTTGTCGATCACCACGATGGAGTCGTGAATATGCAGCCCGTTGAATTCACGGGCCAATTCCGGCAGCGCCAGCCTGCGCTTGCCGTGGTACCAGCTGTGCATGTCGTCGATCATGTTGCGCACCGTATTAAAGAAGTTTCCGGGCGCACGTAACCCGCCGCCGTAACGCTCGTAATAGGAGGTGTGCAAATCCTCGATCATGTAGGTGCCACCATCTGAGAGCATGGGAAACAGCACCCGAAGCGATTTCTCGATATGGTGCATCCGGTGGCTGCCGTCGTCGAGCACCACGTCGACGCCGCCCATCTCCTTGACCACGTCGGCGAGGAACGCGGGATCGTCCTGCGATCCGATGCGCACCATGCCGGATTGGCCGTCGAATTCCGCGCACTTGGGGTTGATGTCGATCCCGCAGAGGGTGGCCTTCTCGCCGAGGTAGCGCCGCCACATCTGCAGCGAACCGCCGTTGTTCACCCCGATCTCGAGGAACTTGACCGAAGTGCCCCTGTAGCGTTCGAAATAGCGGTCGTAGATCGGCAGGTAGTGGTGCCATTTGTGCACGCCCACCCCCTCGTTCCCCGCGTAGATGTCAAGAAGCTCGCCGTCGTATCCGTAACGGTCACGGATGTCCTCGGCGACATCTCCGTCCTCGGAAAATCTGAATTTTCTCATGGCTGCTCCTGCTCTGGCTTGGGGTTTTCCCCTTGTTGGCTCCCATATTTGCCAAAATCCGACGTCAGGCAAGCTTTGTCTGACGACAACCGTGGCTCTGGTGCATCTTGGCTTCAGCCAGATAGGCCCAGCCGAAGGCGTGATCGCTGTCGCCGTGGGCGCGCAGATGATCGAGCCGGGCAAGCGCCTCGTCCAGGGTGGGCTGGTGGCCTTTCGGGACCCACCACATGACGAAATGCATCTTTCCCAGAACCTCGAACCATTCAGCGCGCCGCTCGTAGAACTGCTTGTGGATCGTACCCCAGACAAAGGTTTCGAGCGTCTCGACGCTTTCCCAGACCGTGAGGTTCGAAACATACTGCGGATCCCCGCCGATGGCAGTTTCGGTGTTGCCCGTGCCGGGCTCGCCCGAGCCTTCCATCATCCAGACAAAGCCCGGCATACGTTTGCCCAACCCGTTGACGCGGTCGAGATTGGCCATGAACTCCGCCACGCGGGGATCGTCCGTGGGGGCGAGGAGCCGCCCGACGTTCAGCTCTGCCAAGTGCATGTCTTTCATCGGTTGTTCCTCCTCAACCGCAGGCCTTGGCCTTCCAAAGCTGCGCGTCTTTCACGTGGTCCCAGCCAAAGGCCTGATCGCTTGGGCCGTGGGCGTCGAGGCGCCGGAACCGTTCCATTGCCTCGACCATATCCGGTCTGTGACCGATGGGCACCCACCACATCACAAGCCGCAGGACGGCACCCATGTCGTACCATTCGTGCTTGCGGTCGTAGAAGCGCTTGTGAACCGTGTTCCAGACGAAGTGTTCGAGGCTTGCCACATCTTTCCAGACGCTGAGCGTGCTTGCGGTGCGGGGATCGCCACCCAGAGGGCCGTGGGGATCGTTCTGTTCCCGCTCCATCGTTTCGCCGTCCATCATCCAGACGAAACCCGGGCTACGCATGGCCGCATTGTTGACGAGGTCGAGACCATCCACGAAATCCTGCACACGCGGATCGTCCCAGTCGTATTTCAGGATGCCGAGGTTGAATTCGGCGAGGTGGTGTCCCTCGGGCTGTGTCACCCCAGAAACACGGTGTAGAGCGCCAGCAGTGCCATGAGGATGATACAGAGCCAGCCAATCCCGAACATGGCCGAACGCATCGGCTGGTTCTCGGTCCGGATATGGACGAAGGCCATGGCGATGCGGGAGAGAAGGAAAAGCGTGGCCAGCCAGTTGACGGAGACGGGCGAGGCCCCGGCGAGGATCGCGGCCATGGTCGTGGCCATGAAGGCGGGCGAGGTTTCAACCGCGTTCATGAAGGCCCGTTCGCGGCGGTACGCAGGATCGGCATAGTTGCGCTTGGGCTTGCCGCAGTCGCAGCGGTTCTCAGGCGTGCGGCCGCGCGTGGAAATCATCGAGAGCGCCACCATCATCAGGCCCCAGAGGGCGAGAGCGGTAATGGCATGACTGTATTCGGCGAAGGCTTCCACTACTCAACCCTCCACAAGATCGAGTCGCTTCTCGATCTTTTCGACACGCTCCTCCATCCGGTCGAGCCTGCGATTGACACGCACCAACTGCTCTTCGACACTGGTCATTCGTCCTTTGATGTCGTGGAGGTCGTCCTGCATGTTCTGCAGGCGCGTGTCGGACCGCCTCAGATATTCCAGGACGAGATTTGCGTTTTCTTCAGCCATTTGACCTACTCCGCCGCCACCGCTGAAACGCGGCCCGTGCGCTTGTGCTTGATCCGGTCCTCGATCTCGTCCCGGAAATGCCGGATCAGGCCCTGGATGGGCCAGGCCGCCGCATCACCGAGGGCGCAGATCGTGTGCCCTTCCACCTGCTTGGTCACGTCGAGAAGCATGTCGATCTCCTCGACCTCCGCATCGCCCGTCACGAGACGGTCCATCACGCGCATCATCCAGCCGGTGCCTTCTCGGCAGGGCGTGCACTGGCCGCAGGATTCGTGCTTGTAGAACTTCGATAGCCGCCAGATCGCCTTGATGATGTCGGTCGAGTTGTCCATCACGATCACCGCCGCCGTGCCGAGGCCGGAGCGCTGTTCGCGCAGATAGTCGAAATCCATGATCGCCTCGCGCATGTCCTTGCCCGGGATGCAGGGCACGGAAGAGCCGCCGGGGATCACCGCCTTGAGGTTATCCCAGCCGCCCCGGATGCCGCCGCAGTGGGTTTCGATCAGTTCTTCGAAGGTGATCGACATGGCCTCTTCGACCACGCAGGGGTTGTTGACGTGGCCGGAGACGGCGAACAGCTTGGTGCCCGCGTTGTTAGCACGGCCGAAGCCTGCGAACCACTCGGGGCCACGGCGCAGGATGGTAGGCACCACGGCGATCGATTCCACGTTGTTCACCGTGGTCGGGCAACCATAAAGGCCCGCGCCTGCCGGGAACGGCGGCTTCATGCGCGGCATGCCCTTCTTGCCTTCGAGGCTCTCAAGCAGCGCCGTTTCCTCGCCGCAGATATAGGCCCCCGCACCGTGGTGCAGGTAGAGGTCGAAATCCCAGCCGGACTTGGCCGCGTTCTTGCCCAAAAGACCGGCCTCATAGGCCTCGTCGATGGCGGCCTGAAGCGCCTCGCGTTCGCGGATGTATTCGCCACGGATATAGATGTAGCAGGCATGGGCGTTCATCGCGAAGGACGCGATCAGGCAGCCCTCGATCAGCGTGTGCGGATCGTGGCGCATGATCTCGCGGTCCTTGCAGGTGCCGGGCTCGGATTCGTCCGCGTTCACCACGAGATACGCGGGGCGTCCATCGCTTTCCTTGGGCATGAAGGACCACTTGAGGCCCGTCGGGAAACCCGCGCCGCCCCGGCCCCGCAGGCCGGAGGCCTTCATCTGGTCGATGATCCAGTCACGGCCCTTCTGGATGATGGCTGCCGTGCCATCCCAGTGGCCGCGCGCCTGCGCGCCTTTCAGCGTGCGGTCGTGCATCCCGTAGATGTTGGTGAATATCCGGTCCTGATCTGCAAGCATGTGCTCTCTACTCTTCTCTATCGGCCAGTCGTCGGGCCGTTCAGTCTCTCTTGTCGGCCTGTCTGGCCTGCCACATCTGGAAGATCACCACCATGGCCCAAAACAGCGCAGCAAGCGCTGCGAAATCAAACAGCAGGGCATAGCGGCCCGGCAGGCCAAGCTGCGGCCCCGCGAGGTTGGCGATCAGCCAAAGAACCATGGTCAAAGCGATGACCAGACCGACGGTCTGGCCCTTTTTCGCCAATGCCTTGTCGCGCTGATCGCTCATCTGCGGAACCGCTGTGCCCTATTTCTTCTTGCGCGCCAAGAACTCGGTCTCGCCGCCCGCCGCAAGTGTCTTGGCCTGGCTCATCCAGTCGTCGCGTTCGATGCGGCCCTTGAAGCGCAGGCGGCTGTCCACCCATGCGATGTCGGACGGACCCCACGCCGCGACCTGCTCGAAGCGGTAGATGCCCAGTTCGTTCAGCGTCTGCTCAAGCTTCGGACCAACGCCGCTGATCAGCTTGAGGTCGTCCGCACCTTCTGCGGGGGGCGAGGTGTAGAGGGTGGCAGGCTTTCTTTCCTCGACATCCGCGCTCGATGGTTTGGGCGTCACGGCCGGGGCGGCTGTTTCGCCTGCGGGGATCGCTTTTTCCTTTTTGACCTCGGCACCCTTGTCGCCGCCCTCGTACTTCCAGTCGCCCTTGCGCGAGGCCAGTTCGGCCTGACCGGCGAGCGGCTTGGACGGCTTGACCGGGCTTTCCGCGGCGGGTGCGGGCTGGGACATGGCAGCGGCGGGTATGGCTGAGGCGGCCGCGGGTGCTGTGTCGGCGGATGACGGGGCCTTGCCTGCCGTGGCGGCCTGATCACCGACGGTCGGCGTGCCAGCGGCGGCACGGCGCGCGGTCATGCGCTCTTCCGCCTCACGCTTGTAGCGCTGCGCGGGCTTGTCGTCCGAGGCGAGATCGGCTGCGGCGCGCTGCGGGCGGCATATGAAAAGGCTGAGGCCAAGACCCAGCAGAAGCCCGATCACCGCGCCGGTAAAGAATGCCTGGTTTCCGTCGAACCCGGCCAGCATGTACAGCATGACAATGGAAACCACGCCGACGAAGGCTCCGATGGCCCAGCAGATGGCGGTGCATTCAAAGCTGCTTTGCTTCTCTGACATAAATCAAATCCCTCTTGGTGCAGGCGACCCTTTAGGAACCGCCGTCATAGCGCCCGTCTTTGCGGGCCTTCGCGGAAAAGGCGGTCTCTTCCCCGACCGCCAGCTTCTTAGCCTGTTCCACCCAGTCGTCCCGGCTGACGCGGCCCTTGAAGCCTTTGAGGTTCGCGTCCGCCCATGCGACCTCCTCATCGCCCCATTTGGCAATCTGGTCGAAATGGAAAATGCCCATACCGTTTAGCATGTTTTCGAGCTTAGGGCCTACACCCTTGATGAGCTTGAGATCATCCGCGCCGCTGTCCTTGGGCGCAGACAGCATTTCGGGCTTGCGGCCCACCTCTTCGGCGGGCGTGCCGCTTTCCGCTTTGACGGATTTGTCTTTCTTGGCCGGAGCCGCGCTGCCCGGTTTCGGCTTGGCCTTGGCCTCTGCCGCCGGCGCCTCGCCCGGTGCCTCGCTGCGGCCGTCAGAGCTTGCGCCGCGATTGCGCGGGGCTGGCTTTTCGCCCTTGGTGCGTCCGCCCTGGCTGCCGTCGGGGCCTTCGGGCGACATCATCGGATCACGCTTGACCGATTTGCCCTTGGCCGGAGCGGCATCGGTGTTGGCACCTTTACCTAGCCACGGGGTCAGAAGCGGCACCTCGGTGCCGTCGATGCGCTTGACGGTGTCGCCGATATCCACGGCCAGCTGCGCGCTGGCGTTGTACTTGGTGCGCCCGCTTTCCTGTTCCTTGAGGCTTGTGAGCCCGCTGAGCGGTTCGGACGCGTAGCGCCCGTTTTGCGGGCCGGGGACCGGCACCTTGCCGGCGGCCAGCTCATCGAGCAGCGCGCGCAGCTTGTCCGCCGTCAGGTCCTCGTAATAATCCTTGCCGATCTGGGCCATGGGCGCGTTGGCGCAGGCACCGAGGCATTCGACCTCTTCCCAGGAGAATTTGCCGTCAGCGGACAATTCATGGGGGCGGTCGGCGATTTTTTCCTTGCAGACCGCGACCAGATCCTCGGCCCCGCAGATCATGCAGGAGGTGGTGCCGCAAATCTGGATATGTGCAACGGACCCAACCGGTTGCAGCCGGAACATGAAGTAGAAGGTCGCGACCTCCAGCCCCCGGATATAGGCCATGCCGAGCATTTCCGAGACGTGCTCGATCGCCGGGCGGGTCAGCCAGCCCTCCTGCTCCTGCGCGCGCCACAAGAGCGGGATGATCGCGCTGGCCTGACGGCCCTCGGGATACTTGGTGATCTGCGCCTCGGCCCATTTCTGGTTCTCGGGCGTGAAGGCGAAGCTGTCGGGTTGTTCGTGGTGCAGTCGGCGGAGCATGTCTTCCGTCCTTCGTCTTTAGTCTCGGGCTCAGGGCCCCGTGTTCCGTATTAGGTGTTGCAGAGGACCGCCTGTCAGCGATCGATCTCTCCGAACACCACATCCATCGTCCCGATGATCGCCGCCACATCGGCCAGTTGGTGGCCCTTGGAGATATGGTCCATCGCCTGCAGGTGCAGGAAGCCGGGGGCGCGCAGCTTGGCGCGGTAGGGTTTGTTGGTGCCATCGGCCACGAGGTAGACGCCGAATTCGCCCTTGGGGGCCTCGACCGCACAATAGACCTCACCCTCCGGCACGTGGAAGCCTTCGGTGTAAAGCTTGAAGTGGTGGATCAGGCTTTCCATCGACTGCTTCATGTCGCGGCGGGTCGGCGGGGTGATCTTGCCGCGCGCCAGCACGTCGCCCTTGCCTTCGGGCGCGCGCAGCTTGGCGATGGCCTGATGGATGATGTGGGTCGACTGGCGCATTTCCTCCATGCGGCAGAGATAGCGGTCATAGCAGTCGCCGTTCTTGCCCACCGGCACCTTGAAGTCGAATTCGTCGTAGCATTCGTAGGGCTGCGCGCGGCGCAGGTCCCAGGCGAGGCCGGAGCCGCGCACCATGACGCCCGAGAAGCCGTAGTTGAGGATGTCTTCCTCGGTCACCACGCCGATATCGACGTTGCGCTGTTTGAAGATGCGGTTCTCGGTCAGCAGACCTTCGATATCGTCAAGGACCTGCGGGAACTCGTTGGCCCATGTCTCGATATCGTCGAGCAGGTCGTCGGGCAGGTCCTGATGCACACCGCCGGGGCGGAAATAGGCCGCGTGAAGACGTGCGCCGCAGGCCCGTTCGTAGAAGATCATCAGCTTTTCACGCTCTTCAAAGCCCCAGAGTGGCGGGGTGAGCGCACCGACGTCAAGCGCCTGGGTGGTGACGTTCAGCAAGTGGTTCAGCACGCGCCCGATTTCGCAGTAGAGCACGCGAATGAGCTGCGCGCGGCGCGGCACCTCGGTGCCGGTCAGCTTTTCGATGGCCAGACACCAGGCGTGTTCCTGGTTCATCGGTGCCACATAGTCGAGCCGGTCGAAATACGGCAGGTTCTGCAGGTACGTGCGGCTTTCCATCAGCTTTTCGGTGCCACGGTGCAAGAGACCGATATGGGGATCGCAGCGCTCCACGATTTCACCGTCCAGCTCAAGCACCAGACGCAAAACACCGTGCGCCGCAGGGTGTTGCGGGCCGAAGTTGATGTTGAAGTTGCGGATGCGCTGCTCGCCCGTCTCGAAATCGGTCGAGCCGTCGTCGTAGGTGTTGACGCGAATGTCGCCGTCCATCATTGGTCTACCCTTCCAGTTCCGGGCCCTCGGCCGTGCGGAACAGTTTCGTGATCAGCTTCCATTCGCCGTCGACGCGAAAGAAGCCGAGATAATCTTCGAACAGCCGCGGCGGCACGCGCACCTGCAGTTTCACATGCGCCATGACGTCGCCCGCCACGTCGATGCTGATGATGTCGTAATCCGGGGCACCCGCCAGCGGATCGCGTCCGCCTACCCGCTCCAGATAGCCCGCCTTGTCCCAGAACACCGGTTTGCCCGACCCGGCAATGGCGGTCATCAGGAAGTTCTCGTGCAGCATGCCGCGGAACATCTCGACGTCGGATGTGTGGATACCCTCGCAATAGGCGACCGCTGCCGCGTGTATCTGGTCGCGGATCGAGACGGCGCCGTCCATCACTTGCGCCCTTTCATCAGGCGGTCACGTGCGTTTTCTTCCTCGGCCCGGACACGCACGGGCAGTTCATCACGCGCGCCGAACAGCTCTGCAAACAGTTCTTCCAGATAGGCAATCATAGCTTCTCCAACTCTTGCAGCTTGAGCCCCATCCACCACAGCAGCGCGATCGTGCCGAAGGGGATCAGGCAGGCGATAGCCCAGTACTTGTTGATGCCGAAGTGCGGCAGCAGCTTGACCATCGGGATGGCGGTCAGCGCCGAAAGGATGAGCCACCAGACGCCGCCCATTATTTCGCCTCCGCCTTGTCGTCCCCCGGAAGGATGTATTCGCCCCCTTCCCAAGGCGACATGAAGTCGAACTGGCGGTACTCCTGCACCAGCTTCACAGGTTCGTAGACCACGCGCTTTTGCGCCTCGTCATAGCGGACCTCGGTGTAGCCCGTGGTTGGGAAATCTTTGCGCAGCGGGTAGCCGCGAAAGCCGTAGTCCGTGAGGATGCGCCGCAGGTCCGGGTGGCCCGAGAAGAGGATGCCGAACATGTCGAACACCTCGCGCTCGAACCAGTTCGCGGAGGGGTGCACGTCGGTCAGGGACGGCACCATGTCCTTTTCGCGCACGGCGACACGCAGGCGGATGCGGTGGTTCTGGTACATCGACAGCAGGTGATAGACCACGTCGAACCGCTTGGCCCGACCGGGGTAATCGACCGCCGTGATATCGACCAGCGTCGAGAACCGGCAGGTCGCGTCGCCCTTGAGGAATTCCACCAGCCCCGCGATGTTGGTGAGCGTCACGTCCATGTTCAGCTCGCCATGGGCGACTTCCCAGGACAGAACACAGTCGGGGCGTTTGGCCTCGATATAGGCGCCGAGTTCTTGCAGTGCGTCGCTCATCGTATGATCGTCCCCGTCCGGCGCATCTTTTTCTGAAGCTGCAAGATACCGTAGAGCAGCGCTTCCGCCGTCGGCGGGCAGCCGGGCACGTAGATGTCCACCGGGACGATCCGGTCGCAGCCGCGCACAACGGAATAGCTGTAGTGGTAGTACCCGCCGCCATTGGCGCAGGAGCCCATGGAGATCACATAGCGCGGCTCGGGCATCTGGTCGTAGACCTTGCGCAGCGCGGGGGCCATCTTGTTCGTGAGCGTCCCCGCCACGATCATCAGGTCCGACTGGCGCGGGGAGGCGCGCGGTGCGGTGCCGAAGCGTTCGAGGTCGTAGCGCGGCATGGAGGTATGCATCATCTCGACCGCGCAGCAGGCAAGACCGAAGGTCATCCAGTGCAGCGAGCCGGTGCGCGCCCAGTTGATCACATCCGCCGTGGAGGTAACGAGAAACCCCTTGTCCTGCAACGCGTCGTTGATCGCCCGCGCGCCCGCTTCCTTGTCGGGCCCGGCGGTTGCGCCACCCGCGAAACCTGCGTCCGTTACTGCCATTCCAGCGCCCCTTTCTTCCATTCATAGGCAAAGCCGATGGTCAGGACCGCGAGGAACACCATCATCGACCAGAAGCCCACCATAGATATGTCCTTGAAGGCCACGGCCCAAGGGAAGAGGAAGGCAATCTCCAGATCGAAGATGATGAAGAGGATCGAGACGAGGTAGAAGCGCACGTCGAACTTCATCCGCGCGTCGTCGAAGGCGTTGAAGCCGCATTCATAGGCCGAAACCTTTTCAGGGTCCGGGTTGCGTACGGCGACGACCACGGCGGCAAGGATCAGGACAAGGCCGAGACCCACCGCGACGGCCAGAAAAACAAGGATGGGAAGGTATTCCCGCAGCATGTCGTCCAAGGGAGGCTCCTTTTAGCTTGGCCCACGCGTATTGGCGCGCCGGCCGGGACATCATGTCATCGGAGTTCGGTCTAAACCCATGGGCGACAAGGGTCAACGGGAGGGGGCGGTCAAATCCGCACATGCGGCAGGGTTGCGCAGCGCTAATCGATCACCCTGCCCATCCATTTGGCGACCATGTCGTGCTGCACCCGCGCCTGTTCGGTCACCCGGTAGAAGCTGACAAGGTCCCGCACCGGCCCGCTGATCCGCTCGAAGCCCGAGATGAAGGCGACGATCACCCCCACCTGCGTCTCTCCCTGCATCACGAGGTAGCCACCGAAAAGCAGCACGGACAGGGGGCCGAGGGCGTTGGTGAGGTTGAGCGCGGCTTTCAGCGTGAATTTCAGCAGGTTGAAGGTGATCCGGTTGCGGTAGATGCGGCTCAGGATGCGCGACCCGTCCTCGTCGAAGGAGGCCTCGATCTCGGCCACGCAATCGCCAAGGCTGCGGACATAGGCCACCCGTTCCTCGACCAGTTCGTTGAGCTTTTTCTGCATGAAGGGCGTCAGCACCAGTTGCGGCACCATGAAGGCCAGCGCGAAAAGCGCGATGCCCGGTTCGACCACGAACATGTAGACCAGCACGCCCAGAAGCAGCGCGATATTGGCACAGGCCTGTGACAGCGCCTCGCCCACGAAGCCGCCCAGTTTCTCCACCTCCGAGCCCACGATGGAGACGACCCGGCCCTCGCCATCGACTGTCTGTTCGTTCTCGATCTGCCCGCCGTAAAGGCTCAGCAGGTGGCGGCGCGTGTAGATGTTGGTGCTCTCGGTCAGCCAGGCCTGGTACATGCGCAGGCCGAATTTCACCGCCTGATGAAGCACGATGACGGCGAGATAGGCAATGCCAAAGCGGATCAGCAAGGGAACGTCCTGGGTCTCGACAACCTCGTTCACGATCCGGCGCTGGAGTTCGATGGGCGCAAGGTTCAAGGCGGCCACGACGACCGCGATGACGCAGGCCGTCACCTGGTGCCAGCCGGTCATGCGCCAGACGTAGGTCCAGATCGACCCCGCGGCGCTGTCGTCACCGGTGCGGCGGACGGTCTTGGGCGAGAAGAGCCAGGAAAAAGGTTTCAAGGGACGGTGCCTTTGGTTGCCTCGGGTCCACCAAGTTGTCCCAATTCAGGGAACCGCTGCAAGAGCGCAATGATCCGGAGTGGGGCGAGGAAGGTCCGATTGCCCTTCGGAAGAATTGCACAAGCCGGAATTGACGCGTCTCAAGGCTGCGGTAACTGACGCCGCTACCATGCAATGATGCGCACTGAACACCTGCCACGTTTCCAACACCGCGCCTATCATGCCTTCGCCGCGGCCGCCTGTTTATGCGCGGCTCTGTTCTCTGTGCTTTATGCCCAGGATTCCCTGCCGGGTATCGGTGCAATTCCCCTCCTGCCCACGGTGGTCATCGCGTCCGTTCTGGGTCTACCTCTCCTCCGGTACATCCGCGCGCGTTTTGGCAAACAAACAAGGTCGCTTAGGGCAAGAACTGCGTTTTGGCTCCTGCCGCTCGGTGCATTTCTTGCCTTGCCGCCCATCGCGATTGATCTGCTCCACCCTTTCCCGCGCGATACGCATGTGGTCTTGCCGCGGTCGCTGCTCTTTTATCCTGCCATCGCGATGGTCGCGGAGGTGGTCTTTCACCTCGTCCCCCTTGCCGCGGCCGCCGCCTTGAGCGCGCAAAGGCGGCCCAGGGTACTGCTTGTTTTGCCCGCCGTCCTTACGGAACCGCTGTTTCAGGCGGCTTTCTCCGGCGGCCTCACGATCCAGGCAATCTTGGTCTTCGGCAATGTTACCTTGATCAGCGCAGCGCAAGTCTGGCTGTTTCTGCGCCTCGGCTTTGCCGCGATGATCGGCCTCAGGCTCGCTTTCTACCTGTTCTGGCACGTGATCTGGGGGACATTGCGGCTGCCGCTGCTGTTTTGAAGAATGGCCTCGAAGCTCAGACCATCCAGCGCGGCTTGCGCTTTTCAAAGAACGCCCCGATCCCCTCGGCGGCTTCCTCCGTCTCCCAACGCTCTGCCAGTGCCGCGATGGACATCTCGACCGCCTCGCGCGTGGCCGCGCCGCCGAGGTCGAGTGCCAACTGCTTGGCCGCCGCAACAGCACCGGGGGCGCAACTGAGATAGGGTACGACCTCCGCCTCGACCGCCGCGTCCAATTCTTCCGCAGGCACGGCACGGGCGAGCAGGCCAAGATCCACCGCCTCTGCCGCTCCGAACAGGCGCGCGGACATGAAGACGCGGCGCGCCCTGCCCTCGCCCATGCGGGCAATCACGTAAGGGCCAATGGTGGCCGGGATGATCCCGAGTCGCGTTTCGGTGAAGCCCATTTTCAGGCTGTCGACCCCAATCGCCACATCGCAGACACTGGCCATGCCGACACCGCCACCGAAGGCATTGCCCTGCACCTTTCCGATCAGAGGTTTCGGCAGGCGGTTGAGCGCCCCCAGCATCGCGGCAAGCTTCCCCGCCTCCACCGAGCGTGTCCCGGCGTCCATGTCGCGTTGCGCGCGCATCCAGCCGAGGTCACCACCGGCACAGAAAGACTTGCCCGCGCCGGTCAGCACAACGACCCGTACCGCGTCATCCGACGCCAGTTGCCCCGCCGCCGCCGTGAGGTCGGCCAGCATCTGCGCCGACATGGCGTTATGTTTCTCGGGCAGGTTCAGCATCACCGTAGCGACGCCCCGGTTATCGGTCTCAACCGTGATCGTCTCAAACATCCGCCATGCCTCGCATCGCGCGTGCCATTTCGGCCGCCTCTTCCAGAACGGTCTGATCGAGCCCGGTGTCATAGCCCAAAGCGGAAAGGTGCCTGTTCACCGCCTCCGTCGCCACGTTGCCCGCGGCCCCCGGCGCATAGGGACAACCGCCCAGACCGCCCACGGCAGCGTCAAAGACCCGCACCCCCATCGACAAGGAGGCGTCGATATTGGCCATCGCCCGGCCATGGGTGTCGTGATAATGCCCCGCAAGCCGCCCCGCCGGCACGACGTCGCGCACCGCAAGCAGCATCCGCGCGATCTTGTCGGGCGTCCCCGCCCCGATGGTGTCGCCCAGCGATATCTCGTAGCAGCCCATGGCGAAAAGCTTGTCCGCCACCTCGGCCACCGCCGAAGGGGCCACCGGCCCGTCATAGGGGCATTCCACGACGCAGGAGACATAACCGCGCACCGGCAGGTCGATGTGCCGCGCCTTTTCGAGAATAGGCCGAAACCGCTCGAGGCTCTCGGCGATGCTGGCGTTGATGTTCTTGCGGCTGAACCCTTCCGAGGCCGAACCGAAGACCGCGATCTCATCCGCCCCCGCCTTCAACGCGTCCTCGTAGCCGCGCATGTTGGGCGTCAGCGCCGCATAGCGCGTGCCCTCGGCGCGCCTGATCCCAGCCAGCACCTCCGCCGATCCCGCCATCTGCGGCACCCACTTCGGACTGACGAACGACGCGCATTCGATGCGGCGAAAGCCTGCGTCGCTCAGCCTGTCAACCAGCGCCACCTTCTCGGCTACGGGGATTTTCCGCGCCTCGTTTTGCAGCCCGTCGCGCGGGCCAACCTCGAATATCTCACATGGTCCCAAACTCATCGCATGTCCCCTGTAGGCTCCGCCCGTTCAGGCCTGAAACGCGCCACTTGCCCGTTTCCAGGACGGCCTTCACCCTCAAATATCTCACACGGTCCCAGACTCATGCGCCACCCCCGGCTTCATCTTTACAATACAACTCCGGCCCCACACCCGCCTCACTCGACCGGCCAGGGCGCATAGAAATCACGGTCGTAGATTCCGTCGCCTTTGGGAAGCGACTTCTGAAAGGCCGGGCGGTCCGTGATCCGCTCGTACCAATCCGCAACGGCCGGATGATTGTCGAGCTTTACGAAGAACCGGGACATATAGACCGCCTGCCCCACCGAGATATCCGCCGCCGAGAACCCAGAGGTCAGCAGGTAGTCGCGGTTCTCAACCGGCGTCGAGAGCCGCGCCTCAATCGCGTCGTAGCATTTGCCAATGCGCGCGGCCTCAAGCTTCATCACGATGGGGCTGCGCATGTGGTCCTCGCGCAGCGCCACGTGCTGCTGTGTGAGCGCGGCGGTGTGCTGGCTGATGGTCTCGGCGAAATGCACCCAGACCAGCCAGGCCATGCGGTCGGGCGCGCCGGGGCTGCGGCCAAGACGGTCCGGGCTGAAACGCTCGCAGAGGTATTCGGTGATCGCACCCGTCTCGAACATCCGCTCGCCCTCGATCTCGAGCGCGGGCACGCGGCCTGCGGGCGAGAGCGACAGGTACTCCGGCGCGCGCAGGCTCTTGTCGAAGGCGTGCAGCTTGACCTGGAAGTCGATGTCCAGCTCATTCAGCAGCCAGAGCGTGCGCATGGATCGTGTCTGCGGGCAGTGGTGCAGAACGATCATGCGGCGGCCTCCGCCTCTTCCGCTTCCAGCCGGACGAGGGCCGCCCCCGCCTCGACCTGGTCGCCCTCGGCGGCCAGCACCTCGGCCACCACGCCGTCGCGGGCGGCGAGAAGCGCGTGCTCCATCTTCATGGCCTCCAGCACCGCAAGGCGGTCGCCCTTGGCGACCTGCTGGCCGACCTTTGCCTCGACGCTGCGTACAAGGCCGGGCATCGGGGCCTCGATGACGTTGCCGTCGCCAGCCGCCCCTGCGGCGCGGTCGAGTGGGTTGACCACGTCAAAGACCAACCCGTAGCCCTCGAATACGGTGATGACATCGCCCGCCCGCGCCACATTCGCCGCATTTTGCCCGCCGATCACCCAGCGGCCGGCGCGGCGTTCGGCACGCACCTCGTCCTCGCCCACGGTCCAGATCTGTTCATCTGACGAGAGCACACGGACCTTCAGCAGATGCTCCTCCCCGCCCCAGCGCAGCACAACCTGCCGCCGCAGGGGACGCCAGAGGTGGAACCCGGTCTCGGCATCTGTTTCCAGCAGCCCCAGCGCCGCCATGCCCGCCAGTGCCGCGTGGCGCGGCGCGATCTCGGGCGTGACGGTCAGCGCGTCGATATCCCGCGCAATGAGCCCTGTATCGACGTCGCCTCTGGAGAACCCAGCGTGCGCGGCCAAAGCCCCGAGGAAGGCCAGGTTCGTCACCGTGCCACCCACCTCGCAGCCCGCAAGGGCGGCGCGCAGTTTCGAGAGGGCCACGGTGCGGGTCGCACCATGGACGATCACCTTGGCGATCATCGGATCATAGAAGGGTGAGATCGTATCGCCCGCCCGCACGCCTGAATCGGCGCGTGTTTCGGGGGTGAAACTGAGATGGGTCAGTGTGCCCGTGGCAGGCAGGAAACCTTTTGGCACATCTTCGGCGTAGAGTCGCGCCTCGAAGGCGTGGCCGTTGATCGACAGGTCCTCCTGCCGGGCGGGCAAGGGCTCTCCTGCCGCTACGCGAAGCTGCCATTCGACAAGGTCGACGCCAGTAATCATTTCCGTAACGGGATGCTCCACCTGAAGCCGCGTGTTCATCTCCATGAAGAAGAACCCGTCAGGGCTCAGCCCCTTCGAGCCGTCCACGATGAACTCCACCGTGCCCGCGCCCGCATAGCCAATGGCTTCCGCCGCGCGCACGGCGGCGGCCCCCATGGCCGCGCGCATCTCTTCGGTCATGCCGGGTGCCGGGGCTTCCTCGATCACCTTCTGGTGCCGCCGCTGAAGCGAGCAGTCGCGCTCGAAAAGATGTACCGCCTTTGCGCCATCGCCAAAGACCTGCACCTCGATGTGCCGCGGCTTGGCCACGAATTTCTCGACCAGAACGTCCGGGTTGCCGAAAGCGGTCTGCGCCTCGGAGCGCGCGCTCTTCAGCGCCGCTGTAAAATCGCCCGCCTTCTCAACCAGCCGCATCCCCTTGCCGCCACCGCCCGCAACGGCCTTGATGAGCACCGGATAGCCGATGGTCTCGGCCTGCTTGGCCAGAAGCCCGTCGTCCTGATCCGCCCCGTGATAACCCGGCACCACCGGCACACCGGCCTTTTCCATCAGCGCCTTGGCCGCATCCTTCAGCCCCATGGCGCGGATCGCCTTGGCCGACGGACCGATGAACGTAAGCCCGGCCTTTTCCACCGCTTCCACGAAATCCGGGTTCTCCGACAGGAACCCGTAGCCCGGATGGATCGCCTGCGCGCCCGTGTCGAGCGCCGCCTGAATGATCACATCGCCCCTCAGATAGCTCTCTGCCGGGGCCGAACCGCCGATGTGCACGGCACGATCCGCCATGGCGACATGTTTCGCCCCCGCATCGGCATCCGAATAGACCGCAACAGTGCGCACGCCCATGGCGCGCGCGGTCTCCATCACCCGGCAGGCAATCTCGCCCCGGTTGGCGATCAGGATCGTGTCGAACATCTGGCTTTACCTTTTTGATACTTTCATTCGTCGGGACAGGCTGGGCGGTCAGACGCTACATGAACCGGTCAGCGACCTCGATCCTCTCGACCACCATCATCACACCGGGCTCGAAGACGCCCGCCTCGGTCAGTTGCGCCTCGATTTCCTCGCGCCAGTGCGCGAGATCGCGGAAAGCGCCCTGCTCCATGACGAGGTCCTCGGTCATCTCGTCGAACCGGACCATGTCGACCGAGATCGTGCGCACGGCGAGCACCGGCAGGCCGTTGTTGTGCAGAGCGATATCCACGCGACCCGGTTCAGGCAGGCTCGCGCCGCGTTTCTCGTAATTGACGACCGCGTCGCAGCTGACCGTCTTGAAGCCGCTGGCGACAAGGCGCAGGATCCGGACGTTCAATTCATGGCTCTCGTCAAAGGTGAATGTGGTCGACCCCGGAAAACGGGCCAGGGCATCGGGGACTGAAATCATCGGTATTCTCCTTCATCGACTGGGCCGCCCTCCCGAGCAGCGCTTCGGATTGCGCGGCGCCTACATCCGGAAGACGCCGAACTTCGTCGGCTCTATCGGTGCATTCAGGCTCGCCGAGAGGCTGAGGTAGAGAACATCCCGGCTTTTGCGCGGATCAATGATCCCATCGTCCCAGAGCCGGGCGGATGCGTAAAGGGGGTGCGACTGTTCTTCGAACATATCGATGGTGGGCTGCTTGAAGGCGGCTTCTTCTTCCGCGGACCACTCCTGCCCAGCGCGTTCCATCGCCTCGCGCTTGACGGTGGCAAGCACGCCCGCCGCCTGCGCGCCGCCCATCACCGAGATGCGGCTGTTGGGCCAGGTCCAGAGGAACCGGGGCCGATAGGCGCGGCCCGCCATCCCGTAATTGCCCGCCCCGAAAGAGCCGCCAACCAGCATGGTGATCTTGGGCACATTGGTCGTGGCCACCGCCGTCACCATCTTGGCCCCGTGCCGCGCGATGCCCTCGTTCTCGTATTTGCGGCCCACCATGAAGCCGGTGATGTTTTGGAGGAAAACCAGCGGGATATGGCGCTGGCTGCACAATTCCACGAAATGCGCGCCCTTCTGCGCCGCCTCGGAGAACAGCACACCGTTGTTGGCGATGATCCCGATGGGACAGCCCTTGAGATGGGCAAAACCGCAGACCAGCGTCTCGCCAAAGCGCGCCTTGAACTCGTCGAAGCGCGAGCCATCGACCAGCCGCGCGATGACCTCGCGGATATCGTAAGGGGTGCGCAGGTCCGCAGGCACGGCACCTAGGATTTCGGCGGGATCATAGGCGGGGTCTTCGGGCGTTTCCCACTGGACGGTGACAGGCTTGGTCCGGTTGAGCTGTGCAACAGCCCGCCGCGCCAAGGCCAGCGCATGGGCGTCGTCTTCCGCCAGGTAGTCCGCCACACCGCTGAGCCGCGTATGCACATCGCCGCCGCCAAGGTCTTCGGCCGAAACAACTTCCCCGGTCGCTGCCTTTACCAGCGGGGGTCCGGCGAGGAAGATCGTCCCCTGCTCCTTCACGATGATCGTCACATCCGACATGGCGGGCACATAGGCCCCGCCCGCCGTGCATGAGCCCATCACCACGGCGATCTGAGGAATGCCCTTCGCACTCATCCGCGCTTGATTATAGAAGATCGCGCCGAAATGATCGCGGTCGGGGAAAACCTCGTCCTGATTGGGCAGGTTTGCACCACCGGAGTCGACAAGATAGACGCAGGGCAGATGGTTCGCCTCGGCGATCTCCTGCGCGCGCAGGTGTTTCTTGACGGTCATCGGGTAGTAAGTGCCACCCTTCACCGTGGCGTCGTTGCAGACCACCATGACCTCGTGCCCCTGCACCCGACCGATGCCCGCCACCACACCCGCGCAGGGCGCGTCGCCGCCGTACATTCCATGCGCCGCCGTCGCGCCCACCTCAAGGAAAGGCGAGCCCGGATCGAGCAGGTTCGCCACCCGCTCGCGCGGCAGCATTTTACCCCGGCTCACGTGCCGCGCGCGGGATTTCTCACCGCCTCCCAAAGCGGCCGCCTCCGCGGCTTCCTCGATCTGCGCGAGGGCTTCGAGATGGGCGGCCTTGTTGGCCTTGAAGGTCTCGGATGAGGGGATGATCTGCGACGTCAGTTTCATAATGGTCCTCTCAAGCCGCGCGGCGCTTGTATGCGCGGGCAATAATAAAGTCAGTCAATTCCGCCAGGTTTGCAGGGTCGAATTGACCCAGATCATTCCGAGATACTGCACTGCGGCGTAGAATAGGCGCATCATTCAAGACAGGAGAAAAGTCATGCGAAGCAGTATCGCAGTCATCCTTCTCGCCGCACTCGGTGCCACCTCCGCCGCCGCCCAATCTCAGGGCGACTGGACGCTTGGTCTGGGTCTCGGATCGGTGATGCCGAAATCCGGAAACGGCACGCTCGCCGGTGGTGCAGCAGACGTCGGTGATGACCTGCGCCCCGTCTTCACCGCCGAATACTTCATCCGCGACAACCTCGGCATCGAGTTGCTGGCATCCACACCTTTCGAGCATGACGTCGATATTGCCGGTGTCGGATACGCAGGCAGCACCAAGCACCTGCCGCCCACCCTGTCGCTCAACTATCACTTCCCCACCAACTCGGCGGTCAGGCCCTATGTCGGCGCGGGCATCACCTACGTCACCTTCTTCGAGGAGCAATCGCCGCTGGGCACGATCGAGTTGGACGACAGCTTCGGCCTGTCCGTGCAGGCCGGTATCGATTACGAACTCAGCCCCACAGCCGCGCTGCGTGCCAATGTGCGCTGGATGGATGTCGACAGCGACGTCAGCCTCGATGGCGTAGACATCGGCACCGCCGAGATCGACCCGGTGGTGGTGAGCCTTACCTATCTGATTCAGTTCTGAGGAAGGTATGAAAAACGCGGCAGGCTGCATCACGACGCAGCCTCCGCCCGCGCCCGCGCCTTGAGCTCCTTGCGGATCACCTTGCCCGTCACCGTCATCGGCAGGGCCTCGAGAAAGGCGATCTCTCTGGGATATGAATAGCTTGCGAGCCGTTCCTTGACCCAATCCTGCAGCTCCTGAGCCGTGACTTCAGCCCCGTCCTTGCGCACCACATAGGCCTTGACGATCTCGGTCCGCAGCGCATCGGGCTTGCCCACCACGCCGCAGGTCGCCACGGCGGGATGGGTCAGCAGGCAATCCTCGATCTCCGCAGGGCCAATCCGGTAGCCGGCGGAGGTGATCACGTCATCCTCGCGCCCGACGAACCGCAGGTAATCGCCTTCCCAGATGCCGCGATCGCCGGTGATGAGCCAATCGCCCCGGAATTTCTCGGCCGTCGCCTCGGGCCTTTTCCAGTACTCCAGTAGCATCGAGGCCGATCCCCGCCGGATCGCCACATCACCTTCGGTGTCGGTCGGCTGACCGTCCGAATCGACCACCGCCACCTCGTGCCCCGGCACGGCCTTGCCGATGCACCCGGGCCGCGCGGGGAAATCCACACCGCAGGACGAGGCCACCATGTTGCATTCCGTCTGACCGTAGAACTCGTTGATATCGAGGTCAAAAGCCCGCCGCCCCCAGGCCAGCATCTCGGCCCCCAGCGGCTCTCCGCCGCTCGCGACCGACCGCAGCCCCGGCACCTCGGCCCCCGCCGCCTTGAGCATCCGCAGCGCTGTCGGCGGAAAGAACACGTTACGCACACCGCCCCGGCGGACCACGTCCTGACAGCCCTCAACGGTGAATTTCGGCATCCGCGCCGCAACCACCGGCACCCTCAGCGCGAGCCCCGGCATAAGCACGTCGAACAGCCCGCCGATCCAGGCCCAGTCGGCAGGCGTCCAGAGGCAATCGCCGGGCTGGCCGAGATGATCGTGGCTCATCGCCACGCCGGGCAGATGCCCCGTCAGCACCCGGTGCCCGTGCAGCGCGCCTTTTGGGCTGCCGGTTGTGCCGGAGGTATAGATCAGCACCGCCGGGTCTTCGGGGCCCGTGTCCGCATATGCGACCGGATCACCCGCGACACCGACCTCATCCGCCAGCCATGCCTCGGCCAGATCGCCCAGCAAGGCCGCCCCCTCGGCATCGGTCAGGACAATCCCGCATTCCGCGTCGCCCACCCGTGACGCCAGCGCGTCCTGCTTGAAGAGCTTGAACAAAGGCACTGATATCGCGCCGATTTTCCAGATCGCCAGATGTGCCGCCGCGCACCACGGCGACTGGCTCAGCAACACGCCCACGCGGTCGCTCGGGCGCACCCGCGCCAGCAGGGCGCGCGCCAGATCATCGGTCATATGCCCCAGATCCCCGTAGGTCACGTCGCGCCGCGTCTCACCGCTCACATCGATGATCGCCGTCTGCCCCTCCGGATGCGCCAGACACTGCGCCGCCATGTTGAGCCGCGCTGGTATCACCCAGCGCCCAGACTTATCCAGCCCCGGCAGGTTCACGTCCGCGGCCCCAACGGGGTCTCGCCCCCCGGCTTGCCCATATTTTCCAGCCCGCCCAGCCGGTTGACGAAGTAATCCACCGAATCCCCGGCCACGGCACCCTTTGGCGTGCAGCTGACGACCAACCAGATGCCCGCAAAGGCGCGCCCGGGATCGGCGACGCAGTCGGTCACGCTGGCGTCGCCGCCCCGTTCCTCGACATAGCGTTCCGCATAGTGGTTGATCACATCCGTCTCCGTGATGCTGGCCACCCGCCAGCCGTACCGCAGCCAGAGCAGCGCAAAGCCCAGGAGCAAGAGCCAGAATGGCGCCCACCAGAGCCAGCGCGGCACGGGCCTAGCCCATCGCCGCCATCATCTCGCGCCCCACCAGCATGCGCCGGATTTCCGAGGTGCCCGCGCCGATCTCCATCAGCTTGGCATCGCGGAAGATACGGCCCACGGCATTGTCGCTGAGATACCCCGCGCCGCCCATGGCCTGCACCGCCTGGTGCGCCTGCACCATGGCCTGTTCCGAGGCATAAAGACAGCAGGCCGCCGCGTCCTGCCGCGTCACATCACCCCGGTCGCAGGCTGCCGCCACCGCATAGACATAGGCGCGCGCCGAGTTCATGGCGGTGTACATATCGGCCAGTTTGCCCTGCATCAGCTGGAAATTTCCGATGCTCTGACCGAACTGCTTGCGTTCGACCATGTAGGGCATGATCTCGTCCAGACAGGCGGCCATGATGCCAAGGCCGATCCCCGCCAGCACCACGCGCTCGTAATCGAGACCGGACATCAGCACGGCCACCCCGCGCCCCTCCTCGCCCAGCACGTTCTCGAAGGGCACCTCGACATCCTCAAAGATCAGCTCGGCGGTGTTCGAGCCGCGCATGCCGAGCTTGTCGAAATGCGGACTTGTCGAAAATCCCTTCATGTCCTTGTCGATCAGAAAGGCGGTGATCCCCTTCGATCCGGCATCGGGATCGGTCTTGGCATAGACCACCAGCGTCTGCGCATCCGGCCCGTTGGTGATCCAGTACTTGTTGCCGTTGAGGCGGTAGTGATCGTTCCGCTTCTCGGCCCGCAGCTTCATCGACACCACATCGCTGCCCGCCGAGGGCTCCGACATGGCCAGCGCGCCCACATGCTCGCCGGAACAGAGCTTGGGCAGGAACTTCTGACGCTGCTCCTCGGTGCCGTTCAGCTTGATCTGGTTCACGCAAAGGTTCGAATGCGCGCCGTAGGACAACGACACCGAGGCGGAGGCCCGCGCGATTTCCTCAACCGCCACCGTATGGGCGACATAGCCCATGCCCGATCCGCCGTATTCTTCGGGCACCGTCATGCCAAGAAGGCCCAGCTCCCCCATCTCGGTCCAGAGCGGTGCGGGAAACTCATTCTTGCGGTCGATATCGGCAGCCAAGGGCCGGACACGCTCCTGCGCCCAGCGGTGCACCATCTCGCGCATCGCTTCGACATCTTCGCCCAGATCGAATTTCATGGTGGCGGTGAACATCGCCCTCTCCCTCAGACCGATTTAATGAACACTTGTTCATTACCTAGCGCAGCCCGGCCGCCCGGTCAACGATTCCCCACTGCGCCAACGCGCGGCAGTTCGCCCCGCCCCGTGCGCAGGTTGCCCTGATCACTCTCTGAGATGGAGCCGCCCTTGCTTGAGACCCTTTCGGGCGGAGCGATGGCGGCTTGCCAAGAAAAATCGCGGAGGGACCCGCTTGCGGGAGACCGCTATTTTTCTTGGGGAGACGGCAGCGCTTTGCCAGACAGGGGATCAATCAAGGGCGGGTCAATCTCTGAGATGGTGGGTCCCGCAGCGCTCGCGACACCGGCCACAGGAAAAGACCTAAAACGCTTTCGTCCCGACAGGCGAAGAGCCCCCGTCAGGGGGGCGATGAGCCATCGCCCCCTGATATACCGCGCTGACCTCCGCCCTGATGATCCGGGCGATCAGCGCGCAATCCTCCAGCGAGAACGTCAGTGGCACCCGCATGTCAATGATCCCCGCCAGCACCGCATCGCTCGCGGGCATTCGGGGCGCATCGACGTAGCGCCAGCTGTCGTAGCGGCTGGTAAAACCGACGGGCTCCGCGCCCCCGAACCATTTCAGCTCCACCCCGCGCTTGAGACACCGGCCAACCACCTCCTGTACTTCCGCCCCGCGCCAGCCCTTCAGCAGGAACTGAATGGAAGAGCCGACGATCGTCTCTTCCTCCGGCCGCTCGATCACGGTCAGACCTGGCGTATCCCGCAGCCCCCTCTCGATCTCGTAATACCGCGCGTTCCACTTCTCGCGCTGCGCATCAAGCTGCCGCAATTGCGGCCGCAGGATCGCGGCGCGCAGGTTGTCCATGCGGCCCGAGATATTGGGGGTTTCATAGCGGATGGTCTCGTAGGCCTCTTTCGGTGGTCCCGCCAGATGCCGTTCATACATCATGTAGGACCCCGACAACATCACCGCCCGCGCCGCCACCTCCGCGTCGTCGGTGATGAAAAGCCCGCCCTCGCCCGAATTCACATGCTTGTAGGTCTGGCAGGAATAGCAGCCAACTTTGCCCTGCGTGCCCGAGGGCACGCCTTTCCACGCGGCCCCCATGGTGTGCGCGCAATCCTCGATCACCGTGATGCCGGAGGCATCGCAAAGGCCCATGAGCGCTTCCATGTCCGCCAGATGCCCGCGCATGTGGCTCAGCAGGAGGACCCTCGCCTGTTCCGCCTTGGCCGCCAGATCATCGAGGTCGATCACCAACTGCTCGGTCACGCCGACGAAAACCGGCACCGCCCCGACGGCGGCAATGGCCCCCGGCACGGGGGCAAGCGTGAAGGCATTGGTCAGCACCCGGTCACCGGGTTTGACACCCACCGCGCGCAATGCGGTCGCCATGGCATAACCGCCCGAGGCCACGGCGAGGCAGTACTTCGCCCCCATCTGTGGCGCGAACTCCTGCTCCAGCAACACCGTCTCGGCGATCTCGCCCGGCGCGGTGTTGTAGCGGTGCAGCCGCCCCGAGCGCATCACCGCCACCGCCGCCTCGATCGCCTCTTCGGGGATCGGCTCCTGCTGGGTGAAACTGCCCTTGAACACTTCCGTCATTGCCGCGCCTCCCCGATCAGCTCCACGACGATACCGTGCAGGTCGGCGTAGCTGTCAAGCAGCGCCTCCGGCTCGAGCGCAGCCATATCGCCGCCCGCAGGTCCGAAAGTCACCAGCACGCACGGCACCCCCGCCGCGCGCGCCGTCTTGCGGTCCGTGTCGCTGTCGCCGATCAGCAGGCACTTGTCAGGATGCCCACCCGCACGCCGCGCGGTCTCGAAAAGGTGCTCCGGGTCCGGCTTGCGCACCGTCAGCGTGTCGGCCCCCAGCATCGCGTCGAAGGCATCGCGCACGCCCAATCGACGCAGCAGCGTGTCGGCCAGCCCCTCGGGCTTGTTGGTGCAGATCGCCACGCCAAAGCCCTGGCACTTCAGCACCTCCACCGCTTCCATCGCACCGGGATAGAGCACCGTGTGCCGGTCGATATCCGCCGCATAAGCCTCCAGCAGCCGCGGATAATAGGCGTCGATTGTCGCCACATCCCCGCCCCGGCCCAGCCGCTCGATCCCCAGCCGCAGCATCGCGCGGCCGCCACGCAGGGCGGTCCCGGCGTCGGCCAAAGGGTCCAGCAAATTACCAGCCCCCATGTCCCGGAAACAGGCATTTGCGGCGGCGATCAGATCGCCGCTGGTATCGGCCAGCGTCCCGTCCAGATCGAATACAACCGTCTTCACCCGGTACTCCCTTGGGCGAAACCCCGCCCGTCCTTGTTGCAACTCGCAACCTTGTTTGATCCCTGCCAGACTTGCGCCGCCGTGCCAAGCGCGTAAAGAGAACGGAAGAAATATGAACGAGTAGACCATGCAAACTGCCCTGATCATCCTCGCCGCAGGCAAAGGCACGCGGATGAATTCGGATATCCCCAAGGTTCTTCACCCGATCGCCGGCGCGCCCATGCTGATGCACGCGCTGGCCGCGGGCGCCACGCTTGATCCCATGATCCGCGTGGTCGTGGCAGGCCACGGTGCCGAGGCGGTGCGCGCGGCCACGCTGGAATACGACGTGACGACCAAGGTCGTCGAGCAGACCGAACAGCTCGGCACCGCTCATGCTGTCGCTCAGGCACGCCCGGCGCTGGAAGGCTTCGAAGGAATGGCGCTGGTTCTATATGGCGACACCCCCTTCATCCAGCCCGAGACGCTGGAGCGGATGCAGGACGCGCTTGCCAGCCACGATGTTGTCGTGCTGGGCTTTGAGCCGAAAGACCCCGCCCGCTACGGCAGGCTGGTCATGGAAGGGGAAACGCTCGAACGGATCGTGGAGTTCAAGGACGCCACCGAGGCCGAGCGCGCGATCACACTGTGCAACTCGGGCGTGGTCGCCTGCAAGGCCGACCTGCTCTTCGATCTGGTCGATGCTGTGGGCAACGAAAACGCCGCGCAGGAATACTACCTCACCGATGTCATCGGCATCGCCCGTGCGCGCGGCCAGTCGGCCACCGCCGTGACCTGTGCCGAATGGGAGACGCTGGGCATCAACTCCCGCGCCGAACTGGCCGCCGCCGAGGCCGATTTCCAGGCCCGCGCCCGCGCCGCCATTATGGAGGACGGGGTGACCTTGATCGCGCCGGAAACCGTGTTCCTCGCCCGTGACACCGTCATCGGCCGCGACACGGTGGTCGAACCCAATGTCTTCTTCGGCCCCGGTGTGACGGTGGAATCCGGTGCCACGATCCGCGCCTTTTCGCACCTCGAAGGCTGCCACGTCGCGCGGGGCGACATCATCGGCCCCTATGCCCGCCTGCGCCCCGGTACGGAACTGGCCGAAGACGTGCGCATCGGAAACTTCGTCGAGATCAAGAACGCCCAGATCGCCGAAGGCGCCAAGGTCAACCACCTCAGCTACATCGGCGACGCCTTCGTCGGAGCCGGTGCGAATATCGGCGCGGGCACCATCACCTGCAACTACGACGGCGTGATGAAGCATCACACCCACATCGGCGCGGGTGCCTTCATCGGGTCGAATACCATGCTGGTCGCACCCGTCACGATTGGCGACGGTGCGCTGACAGGCAGCGGGTCGGTCATCACCTCGGACGTGGAGCCGCACGCGCTGGCGCTGGCGCGCGCGCCACAGGTCGAGAAACCCGGCATGGCCCGAAAATTGTTCGAAATGTTAAAGGCCAAGAAGGCCCAAATGCAGCGAGGCAGCTGAAAATGTGTGGAATTGTCGGTGTCCTCGGCGGACACGAGGTCGCGCCCATCCTTGTCGAGGCGCTCAAACGGCTCGAATATCGCGGCTATGACAGCGCGGGCATCGCGACCGTGAACGCGGGCAAGCTCGAACGCCGCCGCGCGGTGGGCAAGCTCGTCAACCTCTCGGACCTTCTGGTGCATGAACCGCTCGCCGGGAAATCCGGCATCGGCCACACCCGCTGGGCGACCCACGGGGCACCCACGGTGAACAACGCCCACCCCCACCAGGCGGGCAAGGTCGCGGTCGTGCACAACGGCATCATCGAGAACTTCCGCGAGCTGCGCGCCGAACTGGCCGAGGCGGGTGTGCAATTCGTCACCGACACCGACACCGAGACCGTCGCGCTGATGACGCATCACTACATGACGCAGGGCGCGGGCCCCGTTGAGGCCGCCAAGAAAACCATCGCGCGCCTCCATGGTGCCTTTGCGCTCGCATTCCTCTTCGACGGCCACGATGACCTGATGATCGGCGCGCGCAAAGGCTCTCCGCTGGCCGTGGGACATGGCACCGGCGAGATGTTCCTCGGCAGCGATGCCATCGCGCTCTCCCCGCTCACCGACCGGATATCCTACCTCGAGGAGGGCGATATCGCCGTCATCACCCGCACCTCGGTCGAGATCACCGATGCCAACGGCAGTCTTGCCAACCGCGCGATCAAAACGATCCAGATCGACGCCACCCGGGTCGACAAGGGCGGCCACAAGCATTTCATGGCCAAGGAAATCGCCGAGCAGCCCGGCGTGATCGGCCAGGCGCTGTCCCACTACGTCACCGACGCGGGCGAGATTATCCTCCCCGATGGCGGCGTAGATTTCACCAAGATCGACCGCATCACCATGGTGGCCTGCGGCACCGCTTTCTACGCCTGCCTTGTCGCGAAATACTGGTTCGAACAGGTCGCACGCATTCCTGTCGAGGTCGATGTCGCCTCCGAGTTCCGCTACCGCGAGCCGCCGATCCCGGCCAATACGCTTGCCCTCTTCGTCTCCCAGTCGGGCGAGACGGCAGACACTCTTGCCGCCCTGCGCTACTGCGATGGCAAGGCCCAGCGCACGCTGTCGGTCATCAACGTGCCTGAATCCTCCATCGCCCGCGAAAGCGATCTGAGCCTGCCGATCTACGCAGGCGTCGAGGTCGGCGTGGCTTCGACCAAGGCCTTCACCTGCCAGCTGACCGTGCTCATCCTGCTGGTGCTCAAGGCAGCGCATGCCCGGGGCGAGATGGACGACGCCAAACTGGCAGACCACATCAGCGCTTTGCGGGGCCTGCCCTCGATCATCAACACGGCGCTCGAGCAGAACGAGACCATGCGCGAGGCGGCCTTCAAGCTCTCCGCTGCGCGCGACGTGCTCTTTCTGGGCCGCGGCAAGATGTATCCTCTTGCACTCGAAGGGGCGCTGAAACTTAAGGAAATCAGCTATATACACGCCGAAGCATACGCCTCCGGCGAATTGAAGCATGGCCCCATCGCCCTTGTCGACGAAGACGTGCCCGTCATCGTCATGGCCCCCCGCGACGCGCTTTTCGACAAGACCGTCAGTAACATGCAAGAGGTCATGGCCCGCAACGGAAAGGTCATCCTCATTTCCGACGCGGAAGGCCTCGCCGAGGCCAGCAACGGCGTCTGGAGCACTATCGAGATGCCCAAGGTCGCTGACCTGCTCACCCCCATTCTCTACGCGATCCCCGCACAGCTTCTGGCCTATCACACGGCGGTGGCCAAGGGCACGGACGTGGACCAGCCCCGCAACCTCGCCAAATCCGTGACGGTGGAATAATGGGCCAGCAATACGATCATATCAGCGACGACCACCGCGCATTCATCGAGGCGCAGCACCTCTTCTTTTGCGGCACCGCCGCCGACGAGGGCCGCGTCAACATCTCGCCCAAGGGCATGGACAGCCTGCGCGTCATTGGGCCCAACCGCATCGTCTGGCGCAACTGGACGGGTTCGGGCAATGAAACAGCCGCGCATCTGGCGCTGCACAACCGCATGACGCTGATGTGGTGCGGGTTTGAGAAGCGCCCGATGATCATGCGCGCCTACGGCACCGCCCGCACGCTGCACCCGCGCGACGCGGATTTCGCGGACCTGAACGCGCTCTTTCCCGAAAGCATCGGCGCGCGCCAGATATACGACATGACCGTCGAGATGCTGCAAACCTCCTGTGGCTACGCCGTCCCCTACTTCGAGCACAAGGGCCCCCGCAACACGCTGGAACACTGGACAGAGGACAAGGGCCCGGAGGGTATCGCGGCCTATTGGAAGGACCGCAACCAGCATACCATCGACGGCCTGCCCACGCATATCCTCGACCAGACCGATGCATGAGTCCTTCCTCGCCGACTTGCGCGCGCTCTCCGACCCGGCGCGCGCAGCGGAGATGAAGGCCTACCACAAGGTCGAGCGGGAATACCTCGGCCTTTCGAATCCCCAGATCAACGACCTCACCAAGCACTGGCGCAGCCGTCTCGACGTCGCAGAGCGCGTGGCCCTCGCCGACGCCCTGTGGCAAACGAACATCTACGAGGCCCGCCTCGCCGCCGCGAAGCTTCTCACCCAGGCCCGCATCCGCCCCGATGATGCCACCTGGCGCCTGATCGCGTCCTGGGTGCCGGATTTCGACAGCTGGGCCATCGCCGATCACGCCTGCATGGCGGGCCAGAAGCGCCTCGTGGCCAATCCCTCGCGCCTTGACGAGGTCGAGACATGGATCGCCTCCGATCACATGTGGACCCGCCGCGCCGCCCTTGTCATCACCCTGCCCTGGACCAAGCAGAACCATCCCAAGCCCGCCGAACTCGCCGCCCGCGACCGCATCCTCGGCTGGGCCGCGCAGCTTGTCCCGGATCGGGACTGGTTCATCCAGAAGGCGATCGCCTTGTGGCTGCGCGAACTGTCGAAACACGACGCGCCCCGCACCCGCGCCTTCATCGCCAAACATGGCCAGCAGATGAAACCCTTCGCCGCGAAAGAGGCCATGCGCCACCTCAACAAGCAGGGCTGACCCCCACCTTCCGGGTCGGAGCCGCCCTTGCTTGAGCTTATGGCGGGCGGAGGAACGGCTGGTTGCCAAGGAAAATCGCGGAGGGACCCGCGTGCGGGAAACCGCTATTTTCCTTGGCAAGCGGACGGTCCTCTGCCAGACAAAAGATCACGCAAGGGCGGCTCCGATCTTCCGGGAAGGAGGGTCCCGCAGCGCCAGCGCCCTCTCCGCAGGCGCTACTCCGTGGTTGCTCTCACCCCTCCAGCGCCACCTCGACCTCGGTGAGGTCCGTCAAAGACGCCTCGATCAACCGCATCGCCGCGAGCGACATCCGGCTGCCCGCCGTCGCCGGCCCGTCGAGCGGGATGAGCGTCACAAGCGAAGACCGCCCCGTCGCCGGGTTCGTCACCCGCCCCTGCGACTCTTCACTGACCAGCGGTGTCTTGAGCCAGAGCCCCGGCTCGGTCGGGCTGCCCAGCGACACGACTGTCTTGCCCAGCGCTTTCGTCGGCGCAGCAGGCGCGGCAGTGGCGGCGGCCCGCTGTTCTGCCGTCGTCGTGTCCAGCGCCTCGGCGGTGCGCGCGCCGGTTGGCGGCGGCGGAGCTGCGGTTTCGGGGGCGAGCGTCGCCTCCTCACCGGCATCACCGGTCACGAAAGGGTCGATCGGCCCTTCCGCCTCCGGTGCCCTCTGACCGAGGCCAAAACGCTCGGACATTGCGCCGACCTGCGCACAGGCACCGAGGGCCAGCGCCAGTGCGCCGAGGATCAGAACATGTTTCATGCTGCGAGCCTATCCCCGCCCATTGCCGTCATCAATCGCCCAAATCCGCTTGCCCGCGCTTCGGCGGCCCATTACCTATGTGCGTATGACTGCACCGCTTATCGACCCCTTCGCACGCGCCATCACCTACCTGCGGGTTTCCGTCACGGACCGCTGCGATTTCCGCTGCGTCTACTGCATGTCCGAGAACATGACCTTCCTGCCCAAGAAAGAGCTTCTGACGCTGGAGGAGTTGGACCGCATGTGCTCGACCTTCGTCCGGCTGGGCGTGCAGAAACTGCGGATCACCGGGGGCGAACCGCTGGTGCGGCGCGATATCATGACGTTCTTCCAGCGCATGACCCGCCACCTCGACAGCGGCGCGCTGAAAGAGCTGACGCTCACCACCAACGGCAGCCAGCTCGAACGCTTCGCCGACCAGCTTTACGCCGCGGGCGTGCGCCGGGTGAACATCTCGCTTGACACGCTGGACGATCAGAAATTCGCGGACATCACCCGATGGGGCCGCCTGCCCCAGGTACTGCGCGGCATCGACGCCGCCCAGCGCGCGGGCCTGCGCGTCAAGATCAACGCCGTGGCTCTCAAGGGCTTCAACGAGGAAGAACTGCCCGCCATCACCCGCTGGTGCGCCGAACGTGACATGGATCTGACATGGATCGAGGTCATGCCCATGGGCGATATCGGCAACGAGGACCGGCTGGGCCAATACTGGTCGCTCAAGGACGTGCGCGCCCGCTACGCCCAGCATTACACCGTGACCGACCTTGCCGAGCGCACGGGCGGCCCCGCCCGCTATGTCCGGCTCGAGGAAACGGGCCAGAAGATCGGCTTCATCACCCCGCTCTCCCACAATTTCTGCGAAAGCTGCAACCGCGTGCGCCTCACCTGCACGGGCGAGCTTTACATGTGCCTCGGACAAGAGGACATGGCCGACCTGCGCGCCCCGCTCCGCGCCCATCCAGACAGCGATGCATCGCTCGAGGACGCGATCCGCGCCGCGATCAACCTCAAGCCCAAGGGCCACGATTTCGACTACTCCCGCCAGCGTCTCGACGGGCAGATGTCCCGCCACATGAGCCACACCGGCGGCTGAGCGTACCCCCGTGGCCGCGCCCTTTCTCTATTCCGCCTGGGTGGCGGCCAGCATGGTGCTGGTCCCCTTCGCCGCGCTGACAGAGACGCGCAAGCTGCGCCGCGCCGGGGTCTCCGTCGCACGCGCCCACGAAAAGCTGGGCCACGCCACCGAACCCCGCCCCTCTGCCGGTCCGCTCGTGTGGTTCCACGCGGCCTCCGTCGGCGAAAGCCTCTCTGTGCTGGCGCTCATCGGGCGCATGGGCCAGGCGTTGCCTCAGGCGCATTTCCTCATCACCTCCGGCACTGCCACCTCCGCCCGGCTGGTCGCCAGCCGCCTGCCGCCCCGCACGGTGCACCAGTTCGCCCCCTTCGACGCCCCCGGCCCCCTGAACCGTTTCCTGAACCACTGGCGCCCCGACGCCGCGATCTTCGTGGAAAGCGAGATCTGGCCCCAGATGCTCCGCCGCACCCACGCGCGCGGTGCGAAAATGGCCCTGCTGAACGCCCGCCTCTCCGCCCGTTCCATCGCGGGCTGGCAAAAGCGGCCCAAGCTCGCGCGCTACCTTTTCGAAGTCTTCGATCTGATCCTGACCCAGAACGATCAGATGGCCGAGGCCATGGTCGCCATGCACGCCCCGCCCGACCGCGTCGCGCGCGGCATCAACCTCAAATCCATGTCGGACCCCCTCCCCGTGGACGAAGACGCCCTCTTCGAGGCCCGCGCCGCCCTTAGCCATCGCCCCGTCTGGATCGCTTCCTCCACCCACGAGGGGGAAGAGCAAACGGTGCTGGCCGCCCACCATCGCCTGCTCAAGACGCACCCCGACCTGCATCTCATCCTCGCCCCCCGCCACCCCGAACGCGGCGACGCGGTGATGCGCCTGATCGACACCGCAGGCCTCAGCGCGACCCGCCGCACGCGTGGCGAGCACCCGGGCGCGCAGGTCTATCTCGCCGACACCATGGGCGAGTTGGGCACCTGGTACGCTCTGGGTGATATCGTCTTTCTCGGCGGCTCGCTGCGCCCCATCGGCGGGCACAACCCGTTCGAAGTAGCGCAATCCGGTGCCATCGCCCTCTCCGGCCCCCATGTGACCAACTTCGACGAGACCTATGACGCGATGGTCGAGGCCGGTGCCGCCCGGATCGTCAAGGACAGCCAGGATCTCGCCGCCACCGTGGACAGCCTTCTGAACGATACCGACGCCCGCGACACCGCCCGCGCCGCCGCACGCAGCTTCACCGAAAGCCAGACCGACCAGCTCGACACCATCGCCGAGCGGTTGATCAAGGCGCTGGAGCTTGCCCCATGACCCGCGCCGACATCCGCAAGGTGCAGGTCATCGCGCCCAATTTCAAACGCCGCCTCTCTGGCGTCACCGCCACCGTGGTCCGCCTCGTCCCCGTCCAGTCGAAGGACATCGGCATCGCCGCCACAGGCCCCGTGATCCCCGACCACGTCCCGCAAATCCCCCTCTGGCAGCTTGTCACCATGCCCCGCACGGGCCCCGATGGCCCCCGCGTCTGGCACGCGCGGCGCAACGTGGAGATGATCGGCGGACTTGCACTCAAATACCTGCTGGCCAAACGCCTCAAACTCGTCTTCACCTCCGCCTCGCAACGCAAGCAGACGGGCCTCACCCGCTGGCTCATCCGCCGCATGGATGCCGTGGTCGCCACCTCCGACCGCACCGCCAGCTACCTCGAGCTGACCGCGCAGGTGATCATGCACGGCATCGATCTCGAAGGCTTTTCCCCTGCCGAAGTCCGCACTGACCTGCGCAAAAAACTCGGCCTGCCCAAGGGCGGGCCCCTTGTCGGCTGCTACGGTCGCATCCGATCCTCCAAGGGCACGGACATCTTCGTCACCGCCATGATCGACGTCCTCAAGAACATCGACGGCCACGCCCTCGTGATGGGCCGCGCGGTCGAGAAAGACCGCGCCTTCCTCACTGACCTCAAGACCAGGGTCGAGGCCGCCGGCCTCACGGACCGCATCCATTTCCTCCCCGAAGTCCCCGTCGAACAAATGGCCGACTGGTACCGCGTCCTCGACCTCTACGTCGCCCCGCAACGCTGGGAAGGCTTTGGCCTCACCCCCATCGAGGCCATGGCCTGCGGCGTCCCCGTCATCGCCACCCGCGTCGGCGCCTTCGAGCAGATCGTGACGCCGGAAACCGGCGCTCTGGTCGCTCCCGACGATCCCGATGCGCTTAAGAACGCCATCTGCGAAGCCTTCGCACCCCCGCGCCCCATCGAGACCTGGGCGAAAAACGCCCGCCCCCATGTCGCCGAACACTTTGCCATCGAACGCGAGGCATCCGAGCTCATTGCCCTCTACCGCCGCCTCCTGACCGAAAAATGAAAAAGCCGGGCACACCACCCGGCTTCATCTTTCCAATACAACTCCTGCACCACGCCCGCCCCAAGGGCGACGCCCGCAGCAGCGCGCTAGGCCGCAGGCATCCGCTGCTCCACAACTTCGGCAAACCACGAACAGCCCACCGGGATCGCCTCGTCGTTGAAGTTGTAAAGCGGGTGATGCACCATCGCCCCATCGGTGCCGTTGCCCATCAGGATATAGGCCCCCGGACGCTCCTCCAGCATGAAGGCGAAATCCTCGCCCCCCATCACGAGCGGGGCCTCGTCGCACTGCCCCGAAATACCCTTGGCCACTTCGGCAGCGAATTCCGTCTGCTCGGGATGGTTCACCATCACCGGGTAGTTGCGCTTGTAATTCACCCGCGCTGTCGCCCCGAAGGTCGCCGCGACCCCCTCGCAGATCTCCGTCATCCGCTTCTCCGCCAGATCACGCAGCTCGTTCGACAGCGTCCGCACCGTGCCGTACATCTGCACCTTCTGCGGGATCACGTTGAACGCCTTCGACGAGGTCTCGACCGAGGTGATCGACACCACGATATTCCCGATGGGATCTGCGTTGCGGCTGGCGATGGTCTGCAACGCGGTGATGATATGCGCGGTCACCACCGTCGTGTCGATCGTCTCATGGGGTTTCGCCGCATGGCCGCCCAGCCCCTCGATCTCGATGTCCAGAAGGTCCGTCGCCGCAAAGAAGGGGCCGGTACGGATACCAAAGGACCCCGTCGGCATGCCCGGCCAGTTGTGCATGCCATAGACTTCCTGGATGCCCCAGCGCTCCATCATCCCGTCGTTGCACATCTCGCGGCCGCCGCCGCCGCCTTCCTCGGCGGGCTGGAAGATCACCACGCAGGTGCCGTCGAAATTCCGCGTCTCGGCGAGGTACCGCGCCGCGCCCAGAAGCATTGCGGTGTGCCCGTCATGCCCGCAGGCATGCATGGCGCCGGGCGTTTTCGAGGCGTACTCGACGCCCGTCTGCTCATGGATTGGCAGCGCGTCCATATCCGCACGCAGCCCGATCACCTTGCCAGAGGCCTGGCTTTTGCCCTTGATGACGCCCACGACCCCGGTGCGCCCGATGCCTTCGACCACCTCGTCGCAGCCGAAGCTGCGCAGCTTCTCGGCCACCGTGGCGGAGGTGCGGTGGGTCTCAAAGAGGATCTCGGGGTGCATGTGGAAATCACGTCGCCAGGCGGTGATATCGTCGTGCAGTTCGGCAAAGCGGTTCTTGACGGGCATGGGGTATCCTTCGAAGCGTTGCGGTCGGTCTGAATGTAGAGTGCTCGCGGGCAATAGGAAAGTTCTGGTAAGCGAGGTTCTTGGGGAGCCATAGGGAAAAACGGCAATCAATGGATCGGTCCTTTTTCCCTATGTCTTGGAACGACGCTTGAACCGGCTAATCGGACAAATCAAACGCACATGTTCGTGCCTGTTCATGCACTGCTGAGCCTTTTCACCAGGGAAAACTCCTGACGCGTTTTCATGTTTTCGATGTCCTGCACAGATCACGAAAAAATCTTGGTGCCAGGTTCCGCTTTGCGGTGAAACCGCGGAGCGACGCCCCGATTACCCCTCAGGGGCAGCATGACTTTTCACCATGTAAAACAACAACATGAATCGCCTTTGCCGCACTGATTCCTTCGATTCGCCCCCACGATTGACAAATATCAATGCCTCTCATCGGACAAGTCGTAATTTCTATCTACGCGGGAATCATTCGGTTGGGCGGTTTTGCCATTCCTTGCGTTCTTTCTGCTTTTGACGGGGCCGCCCGGTGCTTTTGGCACGTGGTGTCACAGGACACACACGAGAAGTTCAATTTGTTAGCGGGAGAGAGAAATGGCCGAAGAAGAATTCACTCAATTAGCCGTGGTTCAGGAGGCGAAAGACGCGCACGAAACTGAACTGCTTGCAAAGCCCAACGTCGTTGGCGTTGGGATCGGATACAAGGAGAAACGTGGAAAGATATTGTCCGACGAAGGCCCGGTCGTTCAGGTCTACGTCCGGAAAAAGCTCCCAAAAACCAAATTGTCAGCCGATGAAATGGTTACGGCGGAGGTCAATGGCGCCAAGACCGACGTGATCGAGGTCGGAGAAATTGAAGCTCAGCCTTTCACAGCGCGGCTTCGACCCGCGATACCGGGTTACAGCATTGGTCACTACAAGATAACGGCGGGGACGTTCGGCTGTCTTGTCCGCGATGTTTGCGAGCCCTGCCACGTCCATATTCTCAGCAACAATCACGTGCTGGCGAATTCGAACGCGGCAGCCCCCGGTGATCCGATCCTGCAACCCGGTCGGGTCGATGGCGGCGCAATCCCCAACGACGTCATTGCCCGGCTGTCACGGTTCGTGCCGATCCGCTTTGGCGATCCTGCACGCTTCAATCTCGTGGATGCGGCCCTCGCCCGCCCGCGCGATCTGCGCGATGTCATCGCGTCCATCACTGCGTTGGGCATTCCCACCGGCACGGTCGAGGCGACGCTCGGGCTCGAAGTGGTCAAGAGCGGGCGAACGACGGAAACCACAACCGGCAAGGTCATCGGGCTAAACGCCACGATCTCCGTCGGCTACGGGGTCGGGGTTGGTTATTTCCGCAATCAGATCCTGACGACCAACATGTCGGCGGGGGGCGATTCAGGGTCACTGCTGTTAAGCCGCGCGGACAAGAAGGCGACCGGCTTGCTGTTCGCCGGGTCTTCGCAGGTCACGGTCCACAACAACATTTCGAACGTGCTGATGGCGCTGGGTGTCGAACTGATCACTGCCTGACCCGTCGCGCTACGGATTCAATCAAAACTATGAAATTGAAAGGAGAAATAGGATGGAAGCGTTGAGAACAGGACTGCCCAAGGGAGAATGGCTTGACCGCGAGGCGGCCATCGAGCCCGAGAAAGAGCATGTCGAGGACGTAAGGGCAATCAAGGCCTACCGCGATATCGGCAAGCGCAACGAAGCCGAGATGAAGGATGTGCTTGGCAAGCTGGACATCCGGTTTTCCGAAGTAGAGGACAAGGACCGCCACGAAGTGTCCGACGTCGAGGCGATGGCCGAACAGGCAAAGGCGGAACTGTCCGGGCAAGGCCCCGAAGACGAGGGCATTCTCGCCGAAGAACTGACGCTGGAGATGAATGTCGCACCGCTGACGGTCGTTGGCAGCGGTCCGGGGCATTACTACGATTTCAGCCCCTACCATTGCTGGCACAGATGCTACTACCACAA
This sequence comes from Sulfitobacter sediminis, assembly GCF_040811725.1. Lineage (NCBI taxonomy): Bacteria > Pseudomonadati > Pseudomonadota > Alphaproteobacteria > Rhodobacterales > Roseobacteraceae > Sulfitobacter > Sulfitobacter sediminis. The sequence goes on along the minus strand of NZ_JBFNXX010000003.1, from coordinate 296,861 downwards.
TGAAGGCGGCGTCACCCAGGGCCACTCAAGCTGCAATCGGGCCTCGAAGCGGATGCAGACCTACAGCCGCGCGCGCGGCGACGGCGCGGGCTTCTGGGATGACAATTATACCACCTGCTGGTCAAAGCTGTATTTCGCCTTCTGGCCAAGGCAGAACGGTCATGTCCGCGCCTTCGTGCCCTATCAGACGCGCGGCTGGTTCTACATCTATGCCAATGACAAGTGGTACAATTCGAAATCCGCGTACATCGACGTCGATGTACGCGTTCAGCTGCACCAGAACATGTGGGGCGCCTACCACAAGGACGATGTCTTTCACATCAGCAGCCAGAACATCAACCGGCAAGGGCGGATTGACCGCAATGCCACGATGTATTCCGGCAGCATGGCAATCGGTGCCGAGCAGTGGGTCATTGCCGAGGTCGCCCTGAGGTCAAGAGCCTATGCCGATGGCAGCGGGTCGACGTCGACGGTGGACTTCTGGGGAACCGACTATGTGCACGTGCCCTATGTGCGGTTCGACTTCTCCTGACACGAAACGGGCTGGCGGATCGTCCGCCAGCCTGATTTTTTCTTCGCGTAAGGTCCGGGTAACGAAAAAACATGTAGTATGCATTCTCGCAAACCGCATGCATTCTTCGACACTGCATATTGCCGGGCGTACCTTGAAAACCAGGCAGGCAACTTATGAAAAGCCATTCAAACAAGCGCCGTGCGATCGCTCTGGTCGTCTGTCTTGTTGGGTTGTCCGCCATTTTCCTAATTGTAGGTGTGGATGTCAAAATGAACTCAGAACCTGAAAAAGTTGAAGAGCTGCGCGTGCAATTCGAAGATGAACTGATGCGGGTCGAGGGCGTCGTCTCGATCAGCATCGGACTTTGCGGCGACCGTCCCTGCCTGAAAGTCGGCACATCGGAGCCCATCGAAGACGTAAGGCCCCGATTGCCGGAGAACCTCCAAAAGAACGAAGATGTAGAACTGGAATACATCGGCGACGTAGAAGCGCAGTAAGCTGCTTTCCTGACCGTCACGCCCGGCATCGCGCAGAATGCTTTCGCGCTAGACCTGGTTCGATTGTCTTATCCCGCCTCGTGCGAGGCCGAGGCGTGAACGCGCTCAATCCACGCCAAGGGGCAACCGCGTCTCCACCATCTCGGCATACCAGGAACAACCCGCCGGGATCGCGTCATCGTTGAAATCGTATCCCGGATGATGCACCGTCGGCCCGTTGCCGTTGCCGATCATCATGTAGGCGCCGGGCCGCGCGTTCAGCATGTAGGAAAAATCCTCCCCCGCCATGATCGGCGGCGTGTCGCGCCAGACGCCTGGGACGACCATTTCCGCAACATCGGCGGCCAAGTCCGTCTCCCTGTCGTGATTGATCGTGACCGGATAGCCCCGCTCATAGCTTACTTCCGCGCGGCAGCCATAGGCCGCCGCGGTGTGCGTGATGATCTCGCCCAGCCGCCGCTCGGTCAGGTCGCGCACTTCCTCGTCCAGTGTGCGCACCGTGCCGATCAGCTTGACGGTCTGGGGGATGATGTTGTGGCTTTCGGTATCGCTGCGGATCGTACAGACCGAGACGACCACCTGCTTGACCGGATCGACGTTGCGGCTTGCGATGCTCTGCAGCGCCACGACCACATGGGCCGCGGCCAGGTTGGTGTCGATGGCCTCATGCGGGGCCGCTGCATGGCCCCCCTGCCCCTCGACGATCACCTCGAACTGATCCGCCGCCGCCAGCAGCGCGCCCTTGCGGATCGCGAACTGCCCCACCGGGTAGCCCGGCATGTTGTGCATGCCGTAGACCTCGTCGATGGCCCAGCGCTCCATCAGCCCTTCCTTGACCATCTCGTTGCCGCCGCCGCCGCCTTCCTCGGCGGGCTGGAAGATCAGCACGCAGCGGCCGTTGAAATTGCGCGTCTCGGCAAGGTATTGCGCGGCCCCCAGCAACATCGCGGTGTGCCCGTCGTGGCCGCAGGCATGCATCACACCGGGGTTCTGCGAGGCATGGGGCACCCCCGTCGCCTCCATGATCGGCAGGGCGTCCATGTCTGCCCTGAGACCAACGGCGCGGCCCGAGGTGTTCTGCCGCCCCTCGATCACCGCAACGACACCGGTCTGGCCAATACCGGTGGTGATGTCGCTGATGCCGAAGCTGCGCAGCTTCTCGGCCACGAATTTCGCGGTCTCATGTTCCTGAAATTGCAGTTCCGGATGGGCGTGCAAGTGCTGCCGCCAGGCCGCGATTTCGGCATGGGTCTCGGCAAGTCTGTTCTTGATCGGCAAGGGTCTTCTCCTGCGACTTCTGATGCCTCAAAAGGTGGGACCCAGCTTTATCGCCTGCCCCCGGTTGAAGCGATCGCTCTTAAATCTGCTCAGATCATGCCCTACCGCGTCGCCGGTGACCAGAGCGGCAAGCACCCGGCCCATCGCCGGGCCGATCCCGAAACCATGGCCGGACATCCCGGTGCCCAGCACCAGACCGGGAAGTTCCGCCACGTGATCGACGATGGGCACGACGTCGGGCATCGTGTCGATCATGCCCGCCCAAGCGGTCCTGACCCGCACCGGCGGCAGGCCCGGAAAGAGCGCGGCAAAGCCACGGGCGACGCGCGCCAAATGCCGCCGGTTGGGCGCGGGGTTGAGGACGCGCATGGCCTCGAAGGGTGTCGTATCATCCGCAGACCAGCGGCGCGGCGTGCCCCAGGCGTCGGGAAACCCCTCTGGCGCGGCGGGGCGGTAGCGCTGGCTGAACGGGCTCGCGCGCAACTGCGGCAGGTAGAAGGCCAAGGCGCGAAAGGCATCCGGGCCGATGAACAGCTCGGAAACACCGCCGGGTGCCAGCGTATAGCCCCCGTCCGCGCGGCGGCGGAAGGCCACCCTGCCCGACGCCGCCGCCCCGGCAAAGACCTCGGGCATCGGCTCGGTCGCCGCGACGCTTTCCCGCACCGAAAGCTGGGGGATGGAGACACCGTGATTGCGCAGGAAAAGCGCGGACCACGCGCCGCCCGCCAGCACCACCGTCGGGGCAGCAATCCGGCCGCGCTCCGTCACCACGCCCGCGACGCGCCCTGCGGCGAGATCGAGCGCGCGCACCGCGCAGCCCTCGATCAGCCGCGCGCCCGTCCGTGCGGCGACACCGGCAAGGGCGGGCACCGCCAGCCAGGGCTCTGCGCGCAGGTCCGAGGGTGTGATCAATGCGCCGGCCACCCGCCCCGTGATGCCGGGAAAGGCCACCGCCACCTCGGCCCCTGACATCAGGCGGCTGTCCACACCATATGCCTCTGCATAGGGCAGCCAGTCCGCGTAGCGCGCCAGCTTCTTCTCGGTCTCGGCCAGATAGACCACACCCCCCTGCCGCAGACCGATATCGACATCGGTTTCCGCCGCAAGCTCGCGCCAAAGCCGGTTCGCCTCGACCATGATGGGCAGTTCCGCCGGGTCGCGCCCCTGCTGCCTGATCCAGCCCCAGTTGCGCGAGGATTGCTCCCCCGCGATGCGGCCCTTTTCCAGCAGCACCACGTCATGGCCACCGCGCGCGAGGAAAAGTGCGGTGCAGACACCGATCACCCCGCCGCCGATCACGACCACATCGGCCTTGGATGGCAGAGGGGCACTGAACGTGATGGGGGTTGCGTCAGAGATGGGAAAGGACTGCATCTGTCATCCGTCACAAGGTGCAGCGAGGCTGCACCTTACGCGCCTTGCACGCGGTAAGGTGGACGTCCCGTCCACCCGAATTCAGGCCGCCATGCGGGCCAGCAGCTTCTTCATGAAATCATGGCCCGCGTTGAACTGGCTCACTTCGATGTATTCGTTGGGCTGATGCGCCTGGTCGATGGAACCGGGGCCGCAGATCACAGCGGAATAGCCCGCCTCCTGGAACTGTCCGGCTTCCGTGCCGTAGCTCACCTTGTGGCTGGCATTGTCCCCGGTGATCTGGCGCACCAGCGTCTCGGCGACCCCGTCTTCCTCGGGCTGCAGGCCCGGCACGTCGAACCGCGGGCTGATCTCGATCCGGGTCTCCGGCACCACCGCCTGCATTTCGGCCTCGAGCTTGCGGACCTGCTTGATGTAGTCCATCGCCCACTTCTGCTTGTCCTCGTCCGGGACCACGCGAAAGTCCATCGCGAACCAGCAATCCTTGGCGGTGATGTTGTTGGCCGTGCCGCCCTTGATCATGCCCACGTGCAGCGTGGTGAAGGGCGGATCGAACATCGCCGCAATGGCGCTCGGCTTGTCCTCCATGTTCTCGCTGTTGATCGTATTGGCCCATTCGATCAGCTTGGCGGCCGCCATGATCGCGTTCACGCCCCGGTGCAGGATCGAGGAATGGACCTCGAAGCCCACCACATGCGTGTCGAACCCGATACCGCCCTTGTGACCCGTGACCGCCTGCATCAGGGACGGCTCCCCGATGATCGCCGCCCTGCCCTTGGGCAGCACTGGCTGCATCGCCTCGATCATCGGCGGCGCGCCGGTGCAGCCGATCTCTTCATCGAAACTCAGGGCGATCTGCAGGGGCTGTTTCAGATCGCTGTATTTCCCCTCCACCAGCGCCCAGAGCGCCAGCGCATCGAAGCCCTTCATGTCGCAGGTGCCGCGCCCGAAGTACTTGCCGTCCTTCTCCACAACGCTGAACGGGTCCGTATCCCACGGCTGCCCGTCCACCGGCACCACGTCCGTATGACCGGACAGGACGACGGCACCTTCCTCCCAAGGCCCCACATGGGCGAAAAGCGCGTGCTTGGGTTGCTCGGGGTCAATGTAGCGGTGGCTCTCGATCCCGTGGCTGTCGAGGTACTCCGCCACCCAGTCGATCAGCGGAATGTTGGTGTCGCGCGAGACGGTTGGAAAGCTCACCAGCTTTTCCATGATCTCGCGGGGTGTCAGACGCTCTGCCATGGCGTCAGTACCCGCTGTCAGTGATCAGCAGGTGATGGCCCGGATGCACCTCCACGTATTCCGACGGCTTCGCCTCGTAACTGCGGGGATGGATCGGCGACGGGATCGGCTTGAAGTTGAGGTCCTTCTCGTCCTTGCGCTGGCGCGGATCGGCGATGGGCACCGCCTTCATCAGCGCTTGCGTGTAGGCGTGCAGCGGGTTCTCGAACACCCGGTCGCGCGGCCCGATCTCGACGATCCGACCGAGGTACATGACGCCGACGTAATGGCTGACCCGTTCGACCACCGCCATGTCATGGCTGATGAACAGGAACGACAGCCCCAGCTCTGCCTGCAACTCCATCATCAGGTTCAGCACCTGCGCCTGAACCGACACGTCCAGAGCACTCACCGCCTCGTCCGCGATGATCAGCTTGGGGTTCAGCGCCAGCGCCCGCGCGATGGCGACCCGCTGTCGCTGCCCGCCCGACAGCTCATGCGGGAAACGCCGCATGAAGCTGCGCGGCAGCTCCACCCGGTCGAACAGCATCTCGACCCGCTTGCGCACATCCTCGCCCTTGAGCGTGCCGAAGTTGTGAATGGGCTCCGCCACCTGATCGGCAAGCTGCATCTGCGGATTGAGCGAGGCGAAGGGGTCCTGGAAGATCATCTGCATGTCGAGCCGCGCATTGCGCAACTGGCTCTGGCTGAGCGACATGATGTCCGTGCCACCGAGATTGATCTCGCCCGCCATCGGCTCCACCAGCCGCAGGATGGACCGCCCCGCCGTGGACTTGCCGCAGCCGGACTCCCCCACGAGGCTCAGCGTCTGACCCTTGTTGATGGTAAAGGATACATCCTCGACCGCGTGGACATTGGCCACCGTGCGGCGAAAGAAGCCCCCCTTCACGGGGAAGCGCGTGGTCATGTTCTTGACCCGCAGGAGCACCTCTTCGGTGCCCTCGATGGGCTTGATTTCCTTGTTGTCGCGGCCCAGCAGCTTCATCGGCTCGGGGTATTTCTTGCCGGACATCTCCCCCAGCTTCGGCACCGCCGCCAGAAGCGCCTTGGTATAGCCGTGCTGCGGGTTCTCAAAGATCTGTTCGACCGGGCCTTCCTCGACCTTCTTGCCGCGATACATGACGACCACGCGGTCCGCCATCTGCGCCACCACGGCCATGTCGTGGGTGATGAACATCACCGCCGTGCCCGTCTCGCGCTTGAGCCGGTCCATCAGCGCGAGGATTTCCGCCTGAATGGTCACATCGAGCGCGGTCGTCGGCTCGTCCGCGATCAGCAGACGCGGCTCGCAGGCCAGCGCCATGGCGATCACGACGCGCTGGCGCATGCCCCCGGACAGCTCATGCGGATACTGCTTCAGCCGCCGCTCCGGTTCGGGGATACGCACCTGCCGGAGCAGCTCCAGCGCCCGTTCCTCGGCCTTGGACTTGCTCAGCCCCTTGTGAAGGCGCAGCCCCTCGGTCATCTGGCGGCCAACGGTGAAGACCGGATTCAGCGCCGTCATCGGCTCCTGAAAGATCATCCCTATCTCGTTGCCGCGAATGCGCCGCATCTCGGTCTGGCCGGTGTGGGCGAGGTCGATCTTCTGTCCCTTGCCGCGCTCAAAAAGCAGGCGACCGCCCGCGATTTCACCGCCGCCGTATTCGACCAGCCGCATCAGGGACAGGGATGAGACCGATTTTCCCGACCCGGATTCGCCCACGACACAGACCGTCTCGCCGGGATTGATGTCGAAACTGACATCCTCCACGCCCACGACGGGGCCGTCCTTTGTCTGGAATTCGACGCGAAGCCCTTGAATTTGCGCGATTGGCGCAGCGGTCGTCTGGTCAAGCATGTGGTCCCCTGTCGCTTCTGGCAGCGTTCTTGTGCAGACGCTAAGGCGGAACCCGTCACAGGTCAAACCGCTCGGCGACGTTCACGATCAATTTTGCCCTTACCTCCAGTCAAGTCTTGCAATTTGACGAAAACCTGTTGTCATACCGCCCATGCGCTTCGGGGGTGCGCTGAGGAACGCAGGCAAATATCACACGTTTACGTTGTGTTAACCGACCTTCTTCATCCAATTTCCCCGTGAAGATGAAACCGGACGGTGCAGACCGTCTCAATATGCGGCACAACAATCGTGTCCAACAAGGAGTGTAACATGAAGTTGAAAACCCTACTGATGGGTGCAATCGCAACCGGTGCCATGGCGCCCATGGTCATGGCAGACGGCCATGAGGGCGAGCGCGGCCGGGACGGTGATGTAAAAATCATCTACTGGCAGGCACCGTCGATCCTGAACCCGTTCCTGTCGGGCGGCACCAAGGACGTCGAATCCGCCTCGCTCGTGGTCGAGCCGCTGGCGCGCTACACCGAAACCGGTGAAATGGTGCCCTGGCTCGCAGCCGAGGTGCCCACCGTCGAGAACGGCGGCGTGGCATCGGATCTGACCTCGATCACCTGGAAAATCGCCCCCGGCATCCAGTGGTCCGACGGGACTGCCTTTACCGCCAATGACGTCAAGTTCACCGCTGATTACTGCATGCACCCCGAAGGCGGCTGTGCGCAGGGTGCGAAGTTCGACGGCGTGCAAACCGTCGAGGTCATCGACGACCTGACCGTCAAGGTCACCTTCGACGCGCCCAAGCCCAATCCCTACGGTCCCTTCGTGGGCGGTGAAAGCCCGATCATCCAGGCGGCACAGTTCGCCGACTGCATGGGCGCCAAGGCCCCCGAGTGCACCGAGCAGAACTTCAACCCGATCGGCACAGGTCCCTTCGTCGTCACGGACTTCCGTCCGAACGACGTGATCACCTTTGCCGCGAACGATAACTTCCGCCATGCAGGCAAGCCCGCCTTCGCCTCCGTCACCTTCAAGGGTGGTGGTGACGCGGTGGCAGCCGGTCGTTCCGTGCTGGAAACCGGCGAATTCGACTACGCCTGGAACCTGCAGCTGGCCCCCGACGTCATCGCCAAGATGGAAGAGGCCGGCAAGGGTGTTGCCATCGCAGGCTTCGGCCCGCTGGTGGAACGTCTGGAAATGAACCTGACGAACCCCTCGCCCGACCTGCCGCCCGAGACCCGTTCGACCGTGGCCGAGCCGCACCCGATCCTCTCGGACGAGCGTGTGCGCCGCGCCCTTTCGATGGCGATCGACCGTGAGCTGCTGACCGAAGTGGGCTACGGCAAGGCCGGTGCGCCGACATGTGACCTGGTTCCGGCGCCCGCGATCTATGCCTCCGGCAACACCGACTGCCTGACCCAGGACATCGAGGGTGCCAAGGCGCTGCTGGAAGAGGCAGGCTGGACCGACACCAACGGTGACGGCGTGCGCGACAAGGACGGCATGAAGCTGTCGCTCCTCTATCAGACCTCGACCAACGCCGTCCGTCAGGACTTCCAGGCGCTGATCAAGGATTGGTGGAGCCAGATCGGCGTTGAAACCGAACTGCGCAACCTCGACGCCTCCGTGTTCTTCGGCGGTGACCCCGGCTCCCCGGACACCTTCCAGAAGTTCTATGCGGACGTGGAAATGTACGCCAACACCTTCAACGGCACCGACCCGCAGGCCTATCTCGCGGCCTACCGTTGCGGCAACGAGCCGAAGCCCGCAAGCCAGTGGCAGGGTGAGAACATCAACCGCTTCTGCGACCCGGCCTACGACGCGCTGATCGACGAACTGGCCCGTACCGGTGAGCTCGACAAGCGGTCCGAGATTGCCAAGAAGATGAACGACATGATCACCTCCGAGACCATGACGATCGTCCCGCTTGTCAACCGTGCCCGCGTCTCTGCCCATGCCAACAGCCTCGGCGGCATCAAGCTCAACGTCTGGGACAGCGAGCTGTGGAACATCGCCGACTGGTACCGCAAGGGCGAATGATCAAAGCAGCGGCGGGGGCAACCCCGCCCTGTCTTGTAAGGCGGGGATATCCCCGCCTTACCTCCCCCATCATCCGAGAGACCGATAAACAAAGGCGACGGCCCGCATGCTGACCTTCACCATCCGACGATTGATCCTCTCAATCCCGACGCTTTTGTTCATCAGTCTTGTCATCTTCGGCCTCCTGCAACTCGCCCCCGGCGATCCCATGGCGCAGGTGCCCCTGACCGTACCGCCCGAAGTGAAACAGAAGATGCGCGAGGCGCTTGGCCTGGGCGAGGCGTGGTACGTGCAGTACTACAAATGGCTGATCCAGTTCTTCTGGATCGAGCCCAAGGTCTTCATCGACTGGCTCACACGCGACAGTTTCCTTCTGGGCTGGCTGCCCGACACCAACCTCTACCAGGGCGAGCTGCGCGTGATCTCCTGGCAGACCCGCTCCCCGGTGATGGACATCGTGATCCAGCGCATGCCGCAGACGCTCTGGGTGGTGGGGCTCGCCTATCTCGTGGGGATCGTGATCGCGATCCCCATCGGCATCTACTCCGCCTACCGGCACTATTCGGTCTTCGACCAGGCGGGTACCTTCATCACGATGATCGGCTTCTCGATCCCGCCCTTCTTCACCGGCCCGCTGCTGATCGTTATCTTCTCGGTCTACCTTGGCTGGCTGCCCTCGATCTACGACACCACCCACGTCGTCAGCGACTGGGAAAGCTTCAAGGTACAGTTCTTCCAGATGATCATGCCGGTCATGGTGCTGGCCCTGCAAACCACGGCCCAGATCAGCCGCTACATGCGCGGCGCGATGCTCGACAACCTCAACCAGGACTACGTGCGCACCGCCCGCGCCAAGGGCCTGCGCGAGGGCGTGGTGGTCATGGTCCACGTGCTGAGGAACTCAATGATCCCGGTGGTGACCGTCATCGCGCTCGGCATGCCCGCGATCTTCGGGGGGGCGATCATCACCGAGAACGTCTTCAAGGTGAACGGCATCGGTCAGCTGCTCCTGACCGCCCTCTTCGCCAACGACCTGCCGATGGTGATGACGCTGACCTTCATCTTCGCCATCCTGATTGTCCTCTTCAACCTCATCGCCGATATCCTCTACGGCCTACTTGACCCAAGGATCCGCTATGACTGAGCAAGCCATTCCAGCAAGCCCCGTCGAGGCAGATATCGAGATCTACGGCGCGCTCACCGACAAGGAGCCGCAAAAGCCCCCGCGCAGCCAATGGCGCGACGTCTGGGACCAGTTCCGCAAACACAAGGGCGCGGTCTTTGGAGGCGGTTTCCTGCTCTTCATCACGCTGGGCGTGCTGCTCGGCCCCTATCTCTGGGACGTGGACCCCAAGAAGCTCGACATCCGCAACAAGGACTGGCGCCCGATCTACCATGCGCTCTGGGACAGCGGCGCGGTCGAGGCGGGCAAGGTCGGCTGGGCTCACCCGCTGGGCTCCGACCAGCTGGGCCGCGATATTCTCGCCCAGATGATCTCGGGCGGACGGGTTTCCATGGCCGTCGGCTGGCTCGCCATGGGTCTCGCCCTTTTCATCGGCACGGCCATCGGGGTACTGGCGGGCTACTTCAAGCGGCTGGACTTCCTGCTGATGCGCTTCACCGACCTGGTGCTGTCGCTGCCCATCCTGCCGCTGACGCTGCTCGCCGTGACGCTCTTCCGCCAGCCCCTCAACTCAAGCTTCGGCCCCGAGGGCGGCATGTTCATCCTGATCGTCGGCATCATCGGCCTGACAAGCTGGATGCAGACCGCCCGGATCGTGCGCGGCGACATCCTCGCGCTCAAGGAACGCGAATTCATCCTCGCCGCCCGTTCCATCGGCACCACCTCGGGCAAGATCATCCGGCGCCACCTGCTGCCCAACGTGGTCTCACCCATCATGGTCTCGGCAACCCTGGGCCTCGCCACGGCGATTATCACCGAAAGCGCGCTCAGCTTCCTCGGCGTGGGCTTCCCGTCGGACTTCCCTACCTGGGGCAAGCTTCTGGCGGACGCCGTGCAGCGGATGCAGGAGTTCCCCGAGCGGGTGCTAATCCCCGGTGTGGCCATCTCGCTCACGGTGCTGAGCGTAAACTACCTGGGCGACGGCCTGCGCGACGCGCTCGACCCGCGCATCCGCGGACGCTGATCGAGGTAAGGTGCAGGCAACCTGCACCTTACGGCTTCTCCGCGGTCCCGTAAGGTCGGCGCGCCGCCCACCCATATCCACAAATAAGGAAGAAAACCTCGCGTGCCGGCAATTCCGGCACGCCCGGACCACCCCGCCCCGCCGAAAGGAACTTCCGTCCCTCAGATACCGCTGATGCAGGAAGGTGTTCCGGTCCGACGCCAATTCCTGACCCATACCACGCTTGATTGCGCCGATATCCCGCTCCAAATGGAACGAACGTCCTGATTTGGGGAAAAACCATGTTCGAATCGCTCGGCTTTGAAAAGCTGACCGCGCCCCAGGCTGCGGTCTATTTCGCCCTGATCATCGGCGCGCTCTTCGGCGTGCTGGCACAGGTCACCAAATTCTGCTTCCGCCGCGCCGTGGTCGGCGACGACAGCCGCGCCGCCGCCGGTGTCTGGCTCACCGCCCTTGCCGTCGCCGTGGTCGGCACGCAGGCGGCCGTGGCAGGTGGTCTTATCTCCTTCGACGACCACCGCTTCATGACCGCCGAGATGCCCGTTCTCGCCATCGCCGTCGGCGGGCTGCTATTCGGCGCGGGCATGGTACTGACCCGCGGCTGCGTGTCGCGCCTCACTGTCCTCGCTGGCTCCGGCAACCTGCGCGCGGGTCTCGTACTGCTGGCCTTCGCTGTCGTCGCCCACATGACCCTGAAAGGCGTTCTGGCCCCCGTGCGCACGGCGCTCGGCTCCGTGACCGTCGACATGGGCGAGGCGATCACCCTTGCCGCCCTGCCCGGCGGCGCATTGTTCTGGTCCGGCGTGATTGCACTCGCGGCACTCGTCTTCGCCCTGCGCTCGGGCAACTCGCTCTCAATGCTCGCGCTCGCGGCCCTGATCGGCCTGCTGGTCCCCGCCGCATGGGTCGGCACCGGCTTCGTCCTCTACGACGACTTCGATCCCATCGCGCTCGAAAGCCTCTCCTTCACCTCCCCCGCCGCCGATACGCTCTTCTGGAGCATCGCCAGCACCTCCATCGCACCGGGCTTCGGCACGGGCCTGATCGCGGGTGTCCTGGGCGGCGCGCTGGTCTCCAGCCTGATCTTCGGCGGCTTCCAGTGGCAAAGCTTCGAGACCGCCCGCCTGACGGGCCGCTACATGGCCGGTGCCGCGCTGATGGGCGTGGGCGGCGTGCTGGCGGGCGGCTGTACGCTGGGCGCGGGCCTCTCAGGCGTGCCGACGCTCTCGGTCGCAGCAATCCTCGCCATCGCGATGATCGCCGTCGGGGCGAAACTCACCCAGGCGCTGCTCAACCAAGGTGCTTCCGCAGGCGCCGCACCATCAGCCACACGGCCCCTACAACCGGCAGAGTGATCAGGGCGGACAGCAATCCCTTGCTGACCCCCAGCCATTCCGAGGCGGGGTAAAGAAGATACCCCGCCAGCGACACCGCGTAATAGCTGATCGCCACCACCGACAACCCTTCGACCGTGCGCTGCAAGCGCAGCTGCAGATCGGCCCGCTTGTCCATGCTGGCCAGGATCTCCTGGTTCTGGGCCGACCGTTCCACGTCCACCCGTGTCCGCAAAAGCTCCGAGGCCCGGATCGCCCGCGCGGACATGGTGCCAAGACGGTTCTCGCTTGACTGGACGGTGCGCATCGCGGGCTCGTAGCGGCGCATCATGAACTCCGCAAAGCCCTGCCGACCCATGAACCGTGTCTCGCGCAGGGCCTCGATGCGCTGATCGACGATCGCCTTGTAGGCCCCCGTCGCGCCGAAACGAAAAGCAGTCTTGGCCGCCAGCGTCTCCAGCTCGACCGACACGTCCAGAAGCGCGTGCAGCGTGTCCTCGGCCTTTGCCGACGGCCCGCGCATCTGCGCCATCAGGTCGGTCAGCTTCGCGTCCAGCGCATTGAGCTGCGGCGCCATCCAGCGCACCATCGAAAAGCCCAGCATCGAGGCCGCCTTGTAGGTCTCGATCTCGCAGAGCCGCTGCACGATCCGTCCGTTGCGCCGGTCTCCGGTTGACGCGTCGGTAAAGACCGCGATCCGCAGATGCCCCGCCGAATCGATCCGAAAATCCGACGCGACGACCGCCGCCTCCTCGAGCACGTTCGCCACCGCGAGGCTTTCCGGCACGAACCATTCAGCCAACTTTTCCTTGATCTCCTCATCCGACGCCGGGCGGGGCATCAGCCGCACGAGCGCCGAGGTGATCCGCCCGCCCGGAGCCTCGCTCAGCCAGTAGTCGGGAAAAACCTCGAACTCACCGGGGTCAAAGGCCCTGTCGCCCAGGTCCTTGCGAAAGACCGTATAGGTGACAAGCTCGGTATGCTGCTCCCACTTGAGAAAGAACTTCCCCAACTCGCAGAAATAATGCGTGGCCTGCGGATCGGGCTTGGGCGCGCCATAGTGGTCAAGAAGCGCCATCAGATGCGCCATGTCCTCGCTCTTGTCGCGGCTGGCGGCGTCTTCGGGCTGCTTGATCGCCAGGAACACGACCGAGGACGGTGCCTTGAGCGACGGAAAGGGACGCGCGTGCAATTCGCCGGTCAGGGCATAGCGCTGGGGATAGTCTTTGATCGGTGCCATGGGCCTGTCCGTGGTCTTCACTTCGTTCCATACATAGAGGCATTTTTCCATTTGAACAGAGAAAAGTGATATTTTTCAGGATGTTGGCCGTGTACATTTGTATACTGACGCCGCCCAAGTCCCGGCAATCACTGGCAGAATTGGAACCCCGCGCTACCTGCGGCGTTCCTGAGCGATGCCGATGAGGACCAGCAATTGCCCGACCAAGCCCAATCAGACGGATCCAGCGACAACAAGCGTGACCTGACCCAGGGGCCCGTCTGGCGGGCGCTGGCCGCGATGTCCGCGCCGATGAGCTTCGGCATCTTCGCGGTGCTCAGCGTCGGGCTGGCGGATGCCTATTTCCTTGGACAGCTCAGCGGATCGGCACTGGCTGCCGTGGGCTTCATCTATCCGGTGACAACGGCGGTGACCTCGCTTTCTATCGGGCTCAGCGCCGGGGCGAATGCGGCGCTCAGCCAGGGCGTGGGCCGCGGCGACGTTGATGAGGCAACCCGCAGGCTGGGCCTGCATGCCATCGGCCTCGGCCTCGCGCTGTCGCTCGCGGTCGCGCTGCTGATGTGGCTGATCTATCCCCTGATCTTCTCGGCCCTTGGCGCCACGGAGCAGGTCAGCGACAACATCGCCGCCTATATCCCCGTCTGGGCAATGAGCTTTCCCTTCCTCGTGGTGATGATGATCACCAACGCCGTCTTTCGCGCGCACGGCGACAGCCTGACCTCCGCATGGATCATGGTCTTGGCGGCGCTGGTGAACGTGGGGCTGAACCCGCTGCTGATCTTCGGCATGTGGGGCCTGCCCGAGCTTGGCATGACCGGGGCCGCCGCCGCGACGCTGACGGGCCGCATGATCGCCGTGGCACTGGCGCTCTACATCGCCTGGCGGCGCAGTCTGCTGGGCTGGTGCGGCAGCATCGCCTCGGGCTTCCTGCAATCGGTCAGGACGATCCTGAACGTGGGCCTGCCCGCCGCCTTCTCAAACGCGATCAACCCGGCGGGCATGGCCCTGGTCACCGCCGCCGTCGCCACCGTGGGCGAGGCTGCCGTGGCAGGTTTCGGCGCGGCCACGCGTATCCAGTCCATGGCGCTCGTTCCGCTGCTGGCGCTCTCTTCGGGCATCGGCCCGGTGATCGGCCAGAACTGGGGGGCCGAGAAACAGGACCGCGCCAAGGCGACCACCGCGACGGCCTTCTGGTTCTGCATGGGCTATGGTCTGTTGGTGGCGCTGGTCCTCGCGATCTTCGCCGAACCGCTGGCAGGCGTCTTCGCCTCCGGCGAGGAGGACGCGCGCTATGCCGCCATCTACCTGCGTTTCGTCGGCCTGTCGCTCTTCGGTTACGGCCTTGTCGTCACCGCGAACGCCGCGATGAACGCGCGGGACAAGGCCGTCTGGTCGATGAGCCTCAGCCTCGGCCGCATCTTGGCGCTGTACCTTCCGCTGGCCTGGATCGGCGCACTGACCCTCGGTTACACCGGGATCATCGCAGCCGCTGTTCTGGCCAACGTCCTGGCAGGCTGGGCCGCGGTAATATCAGCAAGGGGCACGGGCCTTCTGGCCACCGACAACGCCCTGGTGGCGGGCCCGCTGCGGCTTGTGCCGCGCTGAGAGGACCGCCTAATCTTTCGGCACTGCCCGGGGCTGATCGGACCTTTTGGACGATTTCCACTATTGCGCTATTTCACCCTCTGTTAACCTAGCTTGGCGCGGAAAGGGACCTGCGCCCACCTGCCGGAGGGCCAATGCAGAGTTTTCAGGAAAGCATCATGGAATTCGCAGACTTCACCTTCGAGAAACAGAAGGTTGTCTGCTACGGCCTGCTGAACAACGCGGGCGGCACGACCACCATCCTCAATTTCTCCTCGGCCGAACTGGCCGACGAGTTTCGCGCCACCTTCCTCGAGGACCGCGATTTCCGCATCATCCGCAACGACGCCCAGCTCATCTGCCTTGCGGACTACGACACGGTGATGCGCCGCTCCGACGGCGACCCGCGCGTGCGCTGCCTCAAGTACAGCCGCGATTTCATGATGGGCACCCTCGCCCACGCGATCTGACAGGCTACTCGCCGAGGATACTGCCGAGATTGTTCAGAATGGCGACCATCAGGCAAACGCCCGCCGCCAGCAGGGCGAGCCAGATCGCATATTGCATGACCACCGCTGCAAGGCCCAGTCCGATGGCCATGAGGGGCAGTGGCAGCGCCTCGCGCCGGAAAAGCCCGATCGCCCCCAAAATGGCCGCAAGCCCAGCCAGTACCGGTGCCGCCAGCATCAGGTAACTGAAGATCGACGGCGCCACCACTTCCGGCTCCGGCTCCGGCTTCGGCTGCCCGGACAGGCTGCGGAGGGCGGATTGACGGATCTCGGCGGCGATCTCCCCGATCTTCGTCCCGGCACTCTGCTCCGGCTCCGCGAACATCGCCGAGACATGCACCGCGACGATGATCAGCGCGATTGCACCCAGAATGAAACCGGCCAGCCCCCAGGAGGGCGCGCGCGGAGGGACAAGCGTGTATGACATGAGACAACCCTTCACCGTTCAGCCTGCGGTTGTTGTGCCCGGGAAAGACGGCAGAATTATGATCCGGCGACGGCCCTCGCCAGGTTGTCATACCCGCCAACGCAAAACGCCCCGCCATTGGCGGGGCGTTTGATGCATCTTCTTGGCTTCAAATCAGTCGATCAGCGGCAGCAGCTTGTCCAGCGACGCTTTGGCGTCCCCGTAGAACATGCGCGTGTTCTCCTTGAAGAACAGCGGGTTCTCGATCCCGGAATACCCGGTCCCCTGCCCGCGCTTCGACACAAAGACCTGTTTGGCCTTCCAGCACTCCAGCACCGGCATCCCCGCGATGGGGCTGTTCGGATCGTCCTGAGCCGCAGGGTTCACGATGTCGTTGGAGCCGATCACGATGGCCACGTCCGTATCCGGGAAGTCCTCGTTGATCTCGTCCATCTCCAGCACGATGTCATAGGGCACCTTGGCCTCGGCCAGCAGCACGTTCATGTGGCCGGGCAGACGCCCCGCGACGGGGTGAATGGCAAAACGCACGTTCTTGCCCTTGGCCCGCAGCTTCTTGACCAGCTCGCTCACGGCCCCCTGGGCCTGTGCCACGGCCATGCCATAGCCCGGAATGATGATCACGCTGTCAGCGTCGTTCAGCGCCTGAGCGACACCATCCGCCTCGATCGCCACCTGCTCGCCTTCCACGGCCATCTGCTCGCCCGCCGGGCCACCGAAGCCACCAAGGATAACGGAGATGAAGGAGCGGTTCATCGCCTTGCACATGATGTAGGACAGGATCGCACCAGAGGAACCAACCAAGGCACCAACCACGATCAGCAGATCGTTGCCCAGCGAGAAACCAATCGCCGCCGCCGCCCAGCCGGAATAGCTGTTCAGCATGGACACAACGACCGGCATGTCCGCGCCACCAATCCCCATGATCAGGTGATACCCGATAAACAGCCCCGCCAGCGTCAACAGCACCAGCGCCCAGGACCCGCCGCCCGACAGGTAAATGATCAGCAGAAGCACCGAAAGCGCCGCAGCACCTGCGTTCAGCAGATGACCGCCGGGCAGCTTCTTGGCCCCCGTGTCCACCTGGAACGGCAGCCTCGAGGACGAGCCCGCCAGCTTGGCATAGGCAATCACGGACCCTGTAAACGTTACCGCCCCGATCCAAATGCCCAGCACCAGTTCAACACGCAAAATGCCGATCTCGACGCTCGACTTCTTGGCGATCAACTGACCAAAGGCCGACAGACCTTCGTAGATCTCTTTCGGCAACCCGATGGCCGTGATCCCATCGTCGCCCACGGCCCCCATCACAAGGCCCTCGGCCTCGTAGATATTGCCGATGTAGTTGATCATGATATCGGCGTTGAAGCCGACAAAGACCGCCGCCAGACCGACGAGGCTGTGCATGATCGCCACCAGCTCCGGCATCTGGGTCATCTCGACGCGGGTCGCAAGCTGATAGCCCACGGCTGCACCGCCCGCGATCAGGATCAGCGACAGCAGCCACAGCCCCGAACCGGGACCGATGAGCGTCGCGAGGACCGCAATCGCCATGCCGACGATCCCGTACCAGACCGCGCGCTTGGCGCTTTCCTGCCCGGAAAGTCCGCCCAGCGACAGGATGAACAGGATGCCTGCAACAACGTAGGCCGCAATGGTAAATGCGTTTTCCATTCTCTCGCCCCCTTAAGACTTCTGGAACATGGCGAGCATGCGCCGGGTGACAAGGAAGCCGCCGAAGATGTTCACGGCGGCCATGAAGATACCGAGTGCTGCCAGTATCGTGATCAGAACGCTGGACGATCCGATCTGGATGAGCGCGCCCAGGATGATGATCGACGAGATCGCGTTCGTCACCGCCATCAGCGGGGTGTGCAGCGAATGCGCCACGTTCCAGATCACCTGGAAACCGACGAAGACCGCCAGCACGAAGACGATGAAATGCTGCATGAAGCTTGCGGGCATGCCGGGGATCAACCCGACCCCCAGAACCAGCGCCGCCCCGACGGTCAGCAGCGTCACCTGATTGCGCGTCTGCTGCTTGAACTCGGCAAGCTCCTTGGCCGCCTTCTCTTCCGCCGTCAGTTGCTTGGCGGGCTCTTTCTTCTTCTGCGCCGCAATCGCGGCCACCTTCGGCGGCGGTGGCGGGAAGGTCACTTCCTTGCCGTGCGCGATGGTCGCGCCCCGGATCACGTCGTCTTCCATGTTGTGGTTGACGTTACCGTCCTTCTCGGGCGTCAGGTCCGTCATCAGGTGACGGATGTTCGTCGCATAAAGCGAGGACGCCTGCGTCGCCATCCGGCTGGGGAAGTCGGTATAGCCGATGATCGTCACACCGTTGTCGGTGACGATCTTTTCGTCCTTCACGGTCAGCTTGCAGTTGCCGCCCTTCTCGGCGGCAAGGTCTACGATCACCGACCCCGGCTTCATCGCCTTGACCATATCCTCGGTCCAAAGCTCCGGCGCCTCGCGGTTCGGAATCAGCGCGGTGGTGATCACGATGTCCATGTCGGGCGCCAGCTCGCGGAACTTGGCCAGCTGCGCCTCGCGGAATTCGGGTGAGGAAACAGAGGCATAGCCGCCGGTGGCGGCCCCGTCCTGCTGCTCTTCCTCAAAGTCGAGATAGACGAACTCCGCGCCCATCGACTCGACCTGCTCGGCCACCTCCGGCCGCACGTCGAAAGCATAGGTCACAGCGCCCAGCGAGGTCGACGTGCCAATGGCCGCCAGACCCGCAACGCCTGCGCCGATCACCAGCACCTTGGCGGGCGGCACCTTGCCTGCCGCCGTGATCTGACCGGTAAAGAACCGGCCAAAGTTGTTGCCCGCCTCGATCACCGCGCGGTAACCCGCGATATTCGCCATCGAGGACAGCGCGTCCATCTTCTGCGCGCGGCTGATACGCGGGATCATCTCCATCGCGATGACGGTCGCGCCCTTGTCGGCGGCGGCCTTCATCTTGTCCTCGTCCGCAACCGGAGAGAAGAACGAAATCAGCGTCTGCCCCTCGCGCAGGCGCTTCATCTCGGCGTCATCGGGCACGCGCACCTTGGCCACCACGTCTGCGGCTTTCCAGAGGGCGGCGGCGGTCTTGACCACCTCGACACCGGCCTCCTTGTAAAGCGCATCGGCAAAACCCGCCTTCTCGCCCGCACCGGCTTCGATCACGCATTCATGGCCCAGCTTCTGCAGCATCTGGGCGGATTCCGGCGTCATCGCGACGCGGTTCTCTCCCTCGAAGGTCTCTTTCGGCGTTCCGATCTTCACGCTGTCTCCCCCATCTTGGTCACAGGATGAACGCGGGCACCCCGGGGCCCCGCATTTGCATCCGGAGCAACTAGCGCGGTCAGGGGGTATCTACAAGCGTGGCAAGGCGCAAAACTTGGCCAATATGGTGATTTTCACAGCCAGCGTGGCGTTTTTTCAGCAAAGGCCTCGAATTCCGCCCCGAAACTTTCTTTCATCCGAGCCTCCTCAGGCGCAATAAAGCGTCGCGTAAGGATCCAGACAAAGGCGGGAATCAGCACCAGCGACGGCCAGGCACCCCACCAGAGGATCACGCCGGTCAAAACCAGCACATCACCGAGGTAGATGGGATTGCGGCTGCGCGCAAAGGGGCCCGAGGTAATGATGCGCGTGGGCGTATGATGCGGCACCACCGTCGTACGATGGGCGCGAAAGGCCGCGATGGCCCAGAGCATCAGCGCAATACCTGCTGCCACCAGCAGGATGCCCGCCCCATCGGTCAGCGCAAAGCGGCGGGTCGCCCCGGGCCAGAGCGTCGCCTGGACCCGCACCAGCAGGATCGCCCCCACCAGCCAGACCGGCGGCAGGTCGACCATCTGAAGGCCCGTCAACCGCCCCGTATCGCGCCGCTCCGCCATCCGTTCTCCCTTCGGGGTGGGCAGCATGCCCACCTTACGCCATACCTCCGGCACCCCGGGGTTTAACCACCCATTAACCAGGAAAGCCCTAGCCTGCGTCCATGTCCAGCTACATCCGCCGCCGCACCCCCGGGGCCACCTATTTCTTCACCCTCCGCCTCGCCGACCGCCACGGCGATCTGCTGACCCGCCGCATCGACGACCTGCGCCGCGCCATGCGCGAGGTGCTGGCCCACCGCCCCTTCCGGATCGATGCGATCACAGTGCTGCCCGCCGCGATCCACACGCTCTGGACCCTGCCGCCCGGCGACGCGGATTACTCCAGCCGCATCGTCATGCTGAAAAGCCATTTCTCCCGCGCGCAACCCCTGCCATCGCATCGCACGCCATCGCAGATCAGGCGGGGCGAGAAAGGCATCTGGCAGCGCCGCTTCTGGGAACACGAAATCCGCGATGCCGAGGATTACGCCCGCCACCGGGACATGATCTACCTCAGTCCCGTGCAGGCCGGTCTCTGCCCCCGCCCGCAGGACTGGCCGCATACGTCGCTGCACCGTGATCTGAAAAACGGCCCCGCGCCGCCCCATCCCATAGGCTTTGGTGCGGGACACCCGCACCTTACGAAACCGCGCGCGCCCCTGAGCGCCTGGGTCGCAGATCGCCTTTCCATGAAACAGCAGGGCAAGGCCCCGTAAGGTGGACGCCCCGTCCACCCCCACGCCCTCAGACAGCCTTCAGCGCCGGCGCTCGCTCACCCTCGGCCCAGGCCCGCACCGCATCGCCAAAGCTTGCAAACAACGGTCGCGACACCCGGTCCCCCGCCGCGTTCCACTCCGGATGCCACTGCACCGCAAGCGTATAGCCGGGCGCGCCCTGCACATAGATCGCCTCGGGCGTGCCATCATCCGCATGCCCGTCAATCACGATCCGCGGCCCCGCCCGCTTGATTCCCTGCCCGTGCAGCGTGTTGGTGCGCACGACGTGGCTGCCCATCAACTCGTGAAACACCCCGCCTTCCGTAAAGGTCACGTCATGGCGCAGCTCGAACTTCTCTTCCAGCGTGCCATCTGGCGGCATCCGGTGGTTCATCCGCCCCGGCAACTCCCGGATCTCAGGATACAAAGTCCCGCCCATCGCGACGTTCACTTCCTGAAACCCCCGGCAGATGCCGAGAAAGGGCTGCCCCCGCTCCACACAGGCCCGCACCAGCGGGAGCGAGATCGCATCGCGCGCCCGGTCGAACACCCCATGCGCCTCGGTCGCCGCCTCACCGTATTCCTCCGGGTGAACATTCGGCCGCCCCCCGGTCAGCAGGAACCCGTCACAAATCTCCAAAAGCTCTTCAACGCTCACATGGCGCGGATCGGCGGGAATGATCATCGGCACGCAGCCCGCCACATCGGCAATCGCGTCCGAATTCATCCGACCCCCTGCATGTACCGGGTACTGATCGTTCAGCAGATAGGAATTGCCGATAATGCCGACGACGGGACGAACCATGGATCACCTGAGATTGCCTGCGTTTGCATCTATATACGCAAAGGGCGGCAGCCCCTCAAGGACCGCCGCCCGTCACTTTGCCCAAGGATTGATCAATCCCGGCATACTGCCCTGAAAACGGGCAGGCAGGATCAAATCTCCCCGATCAGCCCCGCCGCCTCGATCCCCGCCATCGCGGCCTTGGCATCGTTGTCAGAGGAGTCGCCCGTGACGCCAACGGCCCCGATCACGGCGCCCTTCTTGTCACGCAGCAGCACGCCGCCCGGCACCGGCACCACCTGCCCGCCGAAAACGCCGTTCACGGCGGCCATGAAATAGGCCTGATCCTCGGCCCGCTTCATCTGCGCCGTCCCCGCCAGCCCCAGCATCACGGCACCATAGGCCTTGCCATGGGCGATCCCGAACCGGCCCGGAGACGCGCCGTCCTCCCGCTCGAAGGCCTGCACATGACCGCCTGCGTCCAAAACCACCACCGACAGTGGCTTCAGCTCCATCTCGCGCCCTTTCTCGAGCGCCTTCCTGATGATCGTCCGCGCCTTGCGCAATGAAACAGCCATTCCCTATCCCTTCATCTTTCCACTACAACTCCGGGGAGCGCGAGGGGCTGGCCCCTCGCTCGCACCCCTCTCAGCCCTGCGCCGCTTTCAGCTCAAGGCGCCGCGCATGCAACACCGGCTCGGTATAGCCCGAAGGCTGCACCCGCCCCTTGAACACCAAATCACAGGCAGCCTGGAAGGCGATCCCGTCAAACCCCTGTGCCATCGGATGATAGAGCGGATCGCCCGCGTTCTGACGGTCCACCACGGCGGCCATCTTCTCCATGGCACCGCGCACCTGCTCTTCGCTCACCACACCATGGTGCAGCCAGTTCGCCAGCCCCTGCGCCGAGATGCGGCAGGTCGCGCGGTCCTCCATTAGCCCCACGTCATTAATGTCCGGCACCTTGGAACAGCCAACCCCCTGATCGATCCAGCGCACCACGTATCCAAGGATGCCCTGCGCGTTATTCTCGATCTCGCGGCTGATCGCCTCGTCGGAAAGGTTCCGCCCCGCCATCACCGGGATGGTCAGCAGGTCCTCCAGCGTCCCACGCGGCCCGCCCGCCTTGATCTCGTCCTGACGCGCCAGCACGTCTACCTCGTGGTAATGCATCGCATGCAGCGTCGCGGCGGTGGGCGACGGCACCCAGGCGCAATTCGCACCGGCCTGCGGATGCCCGATCTTGGTCTCCAGCATCTCACCCATGCGGTCCGGCATCGCCCACATGCCCTTGCCGATCTGGGCGCGCCCTTGCAACCCGCAGGCCAACCCGATGTCCACGTTGCGATCCTCGTAGGACTTGATCCAGGCGGCATTCTTCATCTCGCCCTTGGGGATCATCGGCCCCGCTTCCATCGAGGTGTGAATCTCATCCCCCGTCCGGTCCAGGAAACCCGTGTTGATGAACGCCACCCGCGCTTTCGCCGCGCGGATACATTCCTTGAGGTTCGCCGAGGTGCGCCGCTCCTCGTCCATGATCCCCATCTTGACCGTGTTCTGCGGCAGACCCAGCGCCTTTTCGACCCGCGTGAAAATCTCGTCCGAGAACGCCACTTCCTCGGGCCCGTGCATCTTGGGCTTCACTACATAGACCGAGCCCTTGACCGAATTGCCGCCCTCTTTCGCAAGGTCGTGCATCGCGATCAGCGTGGTGATCATCGCATCCATCAACCCCTCGCCCACTTCCGCGCCGTCGCGGTCGAGGATGGCAGGGTTCGTCATCAGGTGCCCCACGTTACGCACCAGCATCAGCGACCGGCCCTTGAGCGTCAGTTCCGACCCATCCGGCGCCATATAGACGCGGTCCGGGTTCATCCGCCGCGTCATCTGCCTGCCGCCCTTCTCGAAGGTCTCTTCCAGATCGCCCTTCATCAGGCCCAGCCAGTTGCCATAGGCCAGCACCTTGTCCTCGGCATCCACCGTGGCCACGCTGTCCTCGCAGTCCATGATGGTGGACATGGCCGCCTCGACCACGATGTCCGACACATGAGCGGGATCGGTCTTGCCGATGTTGTGCTCCGCGTCGATCTGGATCTCGATGTGCAACCCGTTGTTCTTCAACAGCACCGCCGTCGGTGCCTCCGCCGTGCCTTTGAAGCCCGCGAACTGCGTCGGATCGGCCAGCGCGATCCCGTGCAGCACGTTGGCCGACTGCCCAGAAGACGGCACATCGCTCTGGGTAGTCTGCGTGCCGCGATGGTCCTGATCGTTCAGGATCACGCCCTCCAGCGCGCCGTCCACCACGCGGTAGCCGACAAGCTGGCTGTGGCTGCCGGACATCAGCGGCACCGCCTTGTCGAGGAACGCCTTGGCCGCCGACACCACGCGCGCGCCCCGCGCCGGGTCATAGCCCCCGCCCTGCGGCAGATCGCCCAGCGCGTCGGTCCCGTAGTACGCATCATAAAGACTGCCCCAGCGGGCATTCGCCGCGTTCAGCGCGAACCGCGCATTGGTGATCGGCACCACCAGCTGCGGCCCCGGCACAGCGGCAATCTCGGGGTCCACGTTTTCCGTCTCGATCTCGAAATCCGGCCCCTCGGGGACGAGGTATCCGATCTCTTTCAGAAAGGACGTATAAGCCGCCGCGTCATGGGGCTGGCCCGCCCGCTCCTTGTGCCAGGCGTCAATCTGCCCCTGCATCTTCTCGCGCGTCTCCAAGAGCGCCCGGTTCTTCGGCCCCAGCTCATGCACGATGTCCGAGAACGACGCCCAGAAGTGATCCGTATCGACGCCGATGCCGGGCAAGGCCCGCTCTTCCACAAAGGCGACCAGCTTGGGGTCCACCTGCAATCCGTGTTTATCCGCGCGGCCTGACATGATCTTCGTCCTCTCCCAGGGTTTCCTTTCGGAAACCTTTAGTGCGAAAGGGAAAGCGCGACAATGCCGTTTGGTAAGAAAATGTGACCAAATGTCACTTTTGCGCGGTTTTCTCCGCCCGGCAGCGGTCCGAACAATATTTCACGTCGTCCCAGACCCGCGCCCATTTCTTGCGCCAGTTGAAAGGCCGTCCGCAGGTCGCGCAAAGCTTGCTGGGCAGATCACCCTTCTTACGCATCTTCGCCATCACGACCTCCTGCACAGCAAAAGGCGGCGCAAGCTCCCGCCTGCACCGCCCTTGCGCGGATCCGTTCGCCCTTAGTTGGTCTCGTTCGTGCCAGGCGCATAGGTATCAATCGCAACACCTGCCCCGGGGCGTTCACCTTCGACGCGCTCGGCTTCAGAGCCGATCAGCGTCTCGGCGCTGGGGTCTTCGCCGCGTGAAAAGGTAAAGATGACCATCAGCAGGATCATGGCAAAGCCAAAGATCAGCGCGCCGCGAATGCCCAGAAGGGCGGGCTTATGGGTGTCTTCCTGGCGTTCAACGTTCGTGTCGGGTGCGGACATGTCATGTCTCCTTCAAACTCGTGCAAATTGACCCGTTGAGGGTCCTTGGTTGCCTAGATAACGTGCCAGCCAACTCATGGTTCCAAGAAAAAGGTGCAAGAAATGCGCGACGCTGCCCCCAAGACCGTCTATCTCGCCGACTATACGCCTTTCGGTTTCATCGTGGACAAGGTCGATCTGACCTTCGATCTCGCCCCCAACGCCACCCGTGTGAAAAGCCGCATCGCCTTCCGCCCCAACCCGGACGCCAAGGACCGCACCTTTTTCCTGCATGGCGAAAACCTGAAATTGATCTCCGCCCGCATCGACGGCGAACCCGTCAACACCGAGCAAACCGACGAAGGCCTCACCTGCGCCGTCCCCGACGCCCCCTTCATCTGGGAGGCCGAGGTAGAGATCGACCCGGCCAACAACACCGCCCTCGAAGGTCTCTACATGTCGAACGGCATGTACTGCACCCAGTGCGAGGCCGAGGGTTTCCGCAAGATCACCTACTACCCCGACCGCCCCGACGTGATGGCCACCTTCGATGTCACCATCAACGGCCCGCACCCGGTGCTGCTGTCCAACGGCAACCCGATTGAGACCTCCGAACACCGCGCCAAGTGGCACGACCCGCACCCCAAGCCTGCCTACCTCTTCGCCCTTGTCGCCGGTGACCTCGTTGCCCATTCCGACAGTTTCACCACCATGTCCGGCAAGCACGTGGACCTGAATCTCTACGTCCGCCCCGGCGACGAGGGCAAATGCGCCTTCGGCATGGAAGCTCTCAAGAAATCCATGAAATGGGACGAGGACGTCTACGGCCGCGAATACGACCTCGACCTCTTCAACATCGTCGCCGTCGACGACTTCAACATGGGCGCGATGGAGAACAAGGGCCTGAACATCTTCAACTCCTCCGCCGTCCTCGCCTCCCCCGAAACCTCCACCGACATGAATTTCGAGCGGATCGAGGCCATCATCGCCCACGAGTATTTCCACAACTGGACCGGCAACCGCATCACCTGCCGCGACTGGTTCCAGCTCTGCCTCAAGGAAGGCCTCACCGTCTTCCGCGACGCGCAATTCACCTCCGACATGCGCTCCGCCCCCGTCAAACGAATCTCCGACGTCATCGACCTGCGCGCCCGCCAGTTCCCCGAGGACCAAGGCCCGTTGGCCCACCCCGTGCGCCCCGAGAGCTTTCAGGAGATCAACAACTTCTACACCGCCACCGTCTATGAAAAAGGTGCCGAGGTGATCGGCATGCTTAAAACCCTCGTCGGCGACGAGGCCTACTACAAAGCCCTCGACCTCTACTTCACACGCCACGACGGCGACGCCGCCACCATCGAGGACTGGCTCAAGGTCTTCGAGGACACGACAGGCCGGTACCTCACCCAATTCAAGCGCTGGTACTCACAGGCGGGCACCCCCCGCGTGAAGGTCGAGGAAAGCTTCGAACTGGATGAGCTAACCCTCACCTTGACCCAACACACCCCGCCCTCCACCGCCACGCCCGACCCGAAACCGCAGGTCATCCCCATCGCCCTCGGCCTCATCGGCCCCGACGGCACGGAAGTCCTAGAAACCCAGACCGTCGAGCTTCACGAGGAAACCCAGATCTTCCGCTTCACCTCACTGGAAGGCCGCCCCGTTCCCTCCATCCTGCGCGGCTTCTCCGCCCCGGTGGTGCTGGAGTATGACCAGAGCGACGCTGACCGCGCGCATCTTTTGGCGCACGACAACGACCCTTTCAACCGCTGGGAGGCAGGCCGCACGCTGGCCCGCAAGGCCCTTCTCGGCATCATCGAAACCGCCACACCTGTCGACAAAGCCTACCTCGACGGCCTCCGCGCCGTCGTCACCGACGACAGTCTCGACCCCGCCTACCGCGCCCTGATGCTCGGCCTGCCCAGCCAGTCCGACCTTGCCAACACGCTCCACGAGGCTGGCAAGACCCCTGACCCCGCGGCGATCTACGACGCCACCGAATCCATGCGCGACATCCTCGCCAGCCATCTGAAAGACGACCTGCACGCGCTCTACACCGCCAATCAGGTCACGGAACCCTATCAGCCTGACGCCGAACAATCCGGCAAACGTGCCCTCGCCAACGCCATGCTCAGCCTCATCACCCGCGCCGAAGGTGCGGGCCTCGCGGCAAAGCAATACGCCAGCGCCGACAACATGACCCAGCAACTCGCCGCCCTCGCTTGCGACATCCGCGCAGGGCAAGGCGACGGGATGCTCGCCCGGTTCGAGGAGCAATGGAAAGACGACCGCCTCGTCATGGACAAATGGTTCGGTCTGCAGGTGATGGAGGCCGAGCCCGAGGACGCCGCCGCCACTGCAGAACGGCTCACCAAACACCCCGCGTTCAACCACAAGAACCCCAACCGCTTCCGCGCGGTCTTCGGTGCATTGGCCGCGCATCACGCAGGCTTTCACCACGCAAGCGGTGCCGCCTACACCCTGCTTGCCGACTGGCTGATCACCCTCGATCCGCTCAACCCGCAAACCACAGCGCGCATGTGCTCCGCCTTCCAGACATGGAAGCGCTACGACGCGGACCGGCAGGCGAAAATCAAGGCGGAACTCACCCGCATCCTCGACACGCCGGACCTTAGCCGTGACACCACCGAAATGCTCACCCGTATCATCGGAGCCTGACCCATGACCGACCGTCCCCTCTGCCTCGTCACCGGTGCTTCTGCCGGCATCGGTGCCGCCTGCGCGCGCCTCGCCGCCACAAAAGGCTATGACCTCGCCCTCACCTACAACTCCGACGCCGAAGGCGCGGCCAAGGTCGCCGCCGCCTGCGAAGCCGAAGGGGCGCGCACGCTGGTCATGCAGGTCGATGTCGCGAAAGAGGCCGACATCGCCGCGATGTACGCGCAGATCGACGACCGCTTCGACCACCTCGACGCGCTGATCAACAACGCAGGCATCGTCGCCCCCACCGCCCGCGTGGCCGACATGCCCGCCGATCGCATTCGCCAAATATTCGATGTCAACGTCATCGGCGCCTTGCTGGTCGCCCAAGGTGCCGTCAAACGGATGGAACCCGGCGGTAAAGGCGTGATCGTCAACATCTCCTCCGCCGCCGCACGCCTTGGCTCGGCCAACCAATACGTCGACTACGCCGCCTCCAAGGCCGCCATCGACATCTTCACCAAGGGCCTGTCGGACGAGGTTGCCCCCGCAGGCCTGCGCGTCATGGCCGTGGCTCCGGGCCTTATTGAGACCGACATTCACGCCAAGGGCGGCGAGCCGGGCCGCGCCGAACGCCTTGCCCATATGGTCCCCATGCGCCGCCCCGGCAGTGCTGAAGAAGTGGCACAGGCCGTGCTCTGGCTCCTGTCGGACGAGGCGTCCTACGTGACGGGCTCCACCCTCGACGTCACCGGCGGGCGGTGAGCCAGCCTTTCACCTATGAACGACAGAGCCGTGACAAACGCACGGCCCTTCTGATCATCGCCATATGGACGGCGTTGGTGATGGGTTGGGTCTTTCTCGACATGGCCGCATGGATCGTCTTCCTGCTCGCCGCTTTCACCCTGCCCGCCATGTGGGATCACTACGCCAATCCGCTCAGTGGCCTGACGCTCGACGACGAGAGGATCACCTGGTTCAGCGGCAAGCGCGGCGGCGAGGTAGCGCTGAGCGAGATCGACCACGTCCGCCTTGACACCCGTCTCGACCTCTCGGTCCGCGTCACACTGGTGACGCGGACCGGCACGAGAATCCGCCTGCCCTACGAGGCAACGCCGCCGCACGAGAGCTTCGAGAACGAACTCAACCAGCGCGGCCTCAAAACCCGCCGCGCGCATTTCCAGCTTTTCCAGTGATCAGGGGCGCGCCCGCGGCCGCAAACTGCCCATCGGCTGGCAATAGGCCTGCTCCTTGAGCCAACCCGCCATATCGCGCCGCTTCGAGGCCGAATGCATCGGCCCCCAGTCGGCTGTCACCCCCTGCCCCTTGCGCCCGCGATAGCCGTGAATGACCCCGTCGCGCGGCACCGTGCGCGCCATGATGCGGACCGCACAGCTCAGGTTCGCCGCGCCGTTCTTCAGCCCCTGCCCGGTACGCGCGTTGCATTTGTAGCCGCGCGCCGTGGCGGGCAGAATCTGCAGCAGCCCGTACCACTTGCCACCCCCGCCCACGGCCCAGGGACGGTAGGTACTCTCGTGCTTGGCCAGCGCCGACATGAACCCCACCCAGAACGCCCGCCGCTCCGCCTCGGTCGCCTCGGGATAGCGCGGGCACCAGTTGCCGATGTCCCCCGGCACCAGATCTACCAGCGGCTTGCCATGCGCCTTGAGCGCCGACAGCGCCGCCCGCGTCCAAAGCGCGTGGTCCTCCATGTGCTGCCAGCGGGTCTGCGGCAGGGTCGCAGGTCGCACCGGAGGCCGGAGGGTTGCGCCGAACCGCGAAGTCGGAACAAGCGTTGCCGCGAACCCCACACCCGGCTGGACGAAGGCGAAGCCCGCCACCGCGGGCTCGCTCCGCATCTCCGGCGGCGGCAACACCTCGGCCTCCGCGACGCGGGCACCCAGGCAGCAAGCCAGTAGAAAAGGGATCAGCAGCAACTTCATCCGGTTGATTATGCTAAAGAAACTTAATCGACGCCAACAAATTGCCACAATCAGGGCACGATCTGGAAACAATTGGACGGCGTACCGGGAAAACGTCGCCGATCCGCGAACAATACAGCGAAAGAGACAAAGCCTTGGCATCGGCACGAACCCGCCGAGGCTTGAGAAACACCGCGATATCTCCGCGCCGCCGCCACTCTCTTGCCCAATTGGCGCGGCATCACATGCTCGACACCGCACCGAACTGGACCCGACCTACATGACCCCGCTGCGCACCCTTGTCGGAAAATACCTCGGCACCCTTGGCCGCGCGGGCAAGAGTGTTCCGGCCGACGCACCGCTGCCCCCTCTGGTGCCGAACCAGATCAAGCGGCGGCGGCCCCGCACGGTCATGTCCGCGCCTCCGGGCAACGCGCTCGAAATCCTCTGCCCGGACCCGACCGCCGAAGACGCGATCCGCGACAAGCACCAGAGCCGTGCGCAACACCTCGTCCGGCAGGAACGATGGGACGATCTGATCCGCCTGATCAAGGACGCCGACAGCAAGCGCCACATGACCCCCGGCACGATGTCGGTGGCCGAACTTCTTGCCTACGGGGCACGCGCCGACGTGGTGAACGCCGCCGAACATGCCCTCATCGACGGGCGCCCGGCCCGGGGCGCACCGCTTCTGGCGGGGATCGAGGCGCTCGAGCATGTGCTGGCCGAATACCCGAAGTCCTACGTGGTGGCCTGTATCGTGGCGCAAGCCCATATGGACATCGGCTGGGCCTGGCGCGGCAATGCCTGGGACACCGAGGTGCCGGACCGCAACCGCGCGGCCTTCGAGGCGCATTTCGAACGCGCGCAGGAAATCCTGTCCGCCTTCTGCCCGCTGAAATCCGCTTCGCCGCTGCTGGCCTCGGCCTGTTGCGCCCTATTGGGTGGCATCGACGTGGACGAACGTCAGGCAGCCGACCGCTACGAGGTTCTGGTCGATCTCAACCATGCCAACCCGCGCCCGATGCGCGCCATGGGCAGCCACCTGCTGCCGCGCTGGTACGGTTCCTACAAGGCACTCGAACTCGAAGCCCGGCGCACCGCTGCCAAGGTCGAGGAGACCTGGGGTGCGGGCGGCTATACATGGGTGCAGTTCGACGCCATCGCCTACGACGATCAGGCCTGCGCAAACCTCGATCTCGACTTTTTCATCGAAGGCATGCGGGATATCCTTGAGCGCCGCAGCGATCCCTACACGGTCAACCTGCTCGCCGCCTATTGCGCCAATTCCATGGGTCAGGCCTTTTCGGGCAACGACAAGGCAGACCACGTGCGCGGCGAGCTTGCCAAATGCGCCGACTGGATCGTGCGCAAGTATCTGACTGAACTGCACCCGATGATCTGGGCCCATGCCGCGCGCGGCTTCGACAACACTCTGCGTGTCCACTCGCCCGCCCGCTTTGCGGCGTCCGGACGAGACGACGCCATCAGGCTGATCACCTCGATCTTCAGCAAGGAAATCGCAGCGGGCAAGCGAATTGTCTTCACGGACACCGGCCCCGTTGCCATGGCGCATTGACCCGCGCGCATGGTGCGCTGCCTCATTCCCGTTCAAACCGCCCGTTTACGCAGCCCGCGTGTGGCGAAAACGTTGCTTTCCCGCAGCCCAAATCCTACTCTCGGCCGGAGCGGCCGCTGGGGGGTCGCCTGACCGCGCGGAGCATTCTTCAATATGGCGACGGCACACGTTCTGATTGCCGATGTCACGGGCAGCACCAAGCTTTACGACCGGATGTCCGATCGCGAGGCGCTTTCGCGCATCAGCGGCATCCTCGCCCGCATGCGCACCATCGTCGAGGAGAACGGCGGCACCTGCGTGAAATCCCAGGGCGACGATACGCTGAGCCATTTCTCCGACGCCGACAGCGCCTTCAAGGCCGCGCGCGCCATGATCGAGGACGACTGGCCCGACGGTCTGGCCGTCCATGCGGGCGCCTATCACGGAGAGCTCGTCACCCACGAGGCAGACATCTACGGCGACGCGGTCAATACCGCCGCGCGCCTCGCCACACTTGCAAAGCCAGGCGAGATCCTGCTTGGTGACACCGTCTTCGAAAAGCTGTCAGAGCGTAACCGCGCGCTTTGCGTCTCGATGGGCGGGCTGAAGCTGAAAGGCAAGGAAAGCCCCGTGCGCGTCCACTCCTTCGCGGTCGGCGATCTCGACACGCAGACGGTCCTCTTCGGGGCGAAATCGGTGGACACGGGGCCGCGCACGGACTCTGTCGCGCTGTCGTGCAATGGCGCGGCATGGACACTGACCGACGGGCAAAGCATCATGGTCGGCCGCTCCGCCGATTGCGAGGCACGGCTGGCCCATCCGTGGGTGTCACGCAAACACGGCAGCTTCGAGCTGCGCGCGGCACAGCTTGAATACACCGATCACAGTTCCTCGGGCAGCACGGTGATCACCGCGGACGGACAGGAAATCTCGCTCCAGCGCCGCTCGATGTTGCTCAGCGGCGTGGGCATGATCCTCGTGGGCACACGCGACGCGACGCTTTCCGACTCGGTGATACGCTATGCCACGAACGATCTCGTGCCCGACTAGCCGCCCAGCGATACGTCCAGAATAAACCGCCTGATCTCCGCGAAGGCCGCCTCCGGCTTGTCCGCAACGACACCGTGGCCGCAATCGGCAAAACGCTCGTAGCGCAAATCCCGCGCCGCAATTCCCGCAGCAATCGCGTCACTGAAAACCGGCGGTGTGATCGGATCGTCCTCACCCACCATCACCAGCGCCGGACACTCTATCCAGCCAAGCTGAGCGCGAAAGTCCATCGCGCCATGCTCATGGCTCGGCCCATTGAACCAAAGCGCTATCTCATTGCGCCAGATGATCCGCTCCAGCCAGTCCGTCGAAGCGTCGGCTGCCTTCTGGTAGAAAGGCACACATTTTTCCCGGTACACCGCCCGGCCCGCGTCGGTGGGATTTTCCCAGTAGTCCTCCGCAATCTGCCTGATCTCAGGCCCGCCCAGCCGACCGAACGCATCATAGACCTCGCTGAATTCCACTTTTGCAGCGGTGCTGATCAACACCAGCGCGCCGGCATGCCCCGGATGGCGCGTCGCATAGGACAGCGTGACAAAACCGCCGAAAGATGTGCCGATCACGATAGGCTTTTCAATTCCGAGCGCGTCGCACAGACCTTTCAGATCGTCCCCCCACTGCGCGAGGTTCCAGGTGCTGTCGTCGCAAAAATCGCTGCGTCCGTTGCCCCGGTGGTCATAGTAGATGACCTGCGCAATATCACTCAGTTGCGAGAAATGAGGTTTGGAAACCGAATGATCCGCGCCCGGCCCGCCGTGAACCATGATCACCGTTGGCTTGGCGCGCATCTCCTTCCCATCCGGGACCAGCCCCGCGCCCTCCACATCAAAATAGAGCCGCGCACCATTGACCGTCACGAACATCTCTCGCCCTCGCGTTGCATCGGGGAAACATCACACCACCCATGACAAAGCACAACCAGCATGCGGCCGGTATGGCACTGCACAATTGCCTGCCCCTACCCCTTGACCCAGATCAAGGTTGCAGAGGGTCGCCCATTCTAAGCTCAGCCACCACTTGGCGAACAGATTGGAGATCGGCCCATGTACAAGAACATCCTCGTCCCCGTCCTTCTCGATAAGGAGCACGACACCGCGGGATCCTACGAAGTGGCCCAGGCGCTCGCCGCTGACGGCGCGAAGTTCCACGTGATCCACGTGATGGAGACGATCCCCTCCTACGCCAGCACGCAGATCCCCGCCGAGATCCTTGCCCACACGCGCGAGGAAGCCATGCAGGAGACCAAGGAGTCGGCGAACGCCCTGCCCAACGCCGAGATTCATCTGGTCTCGGGTCACGCGGGCCGGGCCATTCTCGACTACGCGGACCAGCACAAATGCGACTGCATCGTGATCGCCTCACACCGACCGGGGATGGAGGATTTCTTCCTCGGCTCTACCGCCGCCCGCGTCGTGCGTCATGCGAAATGCTCCGTGCATGTGATCCGGTGATACCTCACCATCCGTAACGACCGCGCCCGCGCCTGCCGCGGGCGCATCGCATTGATGGGCCCCAATTCCTCAGTCTGGATAGACGAAACGGACGCGCGGACGGATATCTTCGCGAAAGGCGTGCTTGATCGGACAGCTGTCCGCCGCCCGCTCCAACTTGGTCCGCTGAAATGCTGTCAGGCCCGCGGGCATCGTCACGGCCACTTCGAAGCCCGTGTAGGCGATCTTCGGTGGCGGCGATGCCTCTGTCGTCACCTTCACCGCGGCACCAGCAAGGTCGATCCCCTCCCGTGTCGCCGTCGGTCCCATGGCGATCAACATACAGCCCGCCAGCGCCGCCTCTAACAGATTGCCCGGCGACAATTCCGCGCCCTTACCGCTGTATGGGCAGTCCATCTCGACCGACAGCCCCTTCTCGGCATCGCTTGCCGTGCAATGTTGGTCTCCGTCGTAAACGGTTCTCACCTGGGCCATGACCGACTCCTCATCGTGTTGCAACGATCCTTGCCATCCTGTGCCAGCCAGGATGCCATGGGCGCATTCCGGACGCTTGATGGATATCAAGTCTGATCCATAACGCGGCACCCCCTGTCGCGAACCCTCCTGACCAGCGCCTCAGCCCCTCGCCTCTTGCAGCACTCAGCCGCCTGTCCTAAGACCGCGGCAGCTTATCTTGCCGGAGGCACCCCATGCTCGATCTGACCTACGACACACCGAAACCCAAGCGCATCGCAGGCGCGAAAGAGGATTGGGAGCTTGTCATCGGGATGGAGGTCCACGCGCAGGTCTCATCCAACGCCAAGCTCTTCTCGGGTGCCTCCACCGCCTTCGGCGCGGAGCCCAACAGCAATGTGGCCTTCGTCGATGCCGCCATGCCCGGCATGCTGCCGGTGATCAACGAATACTGCGTGGAACAGGCCGTGCGCACCGGTCTGGGCCTGAAGGCCGAGATCAACCTCAAGAGCGCCTTCGACCGCAAGAACTACTTCTACCCCGACCTGCCGCAGGGCTACCAGATCAGCCAGCTCTACCACCCCATCGTTGGCGAAGGCGAAGTGCTGGTGGAGATGGGCGACGGCACCGCGCGCGTGGTGCGCATCGAACGCATCCACATGGAACAGGACGCGGGCAAATCCATCCACGACATGGACCCCGCCATGTCCTTCGTCGACCTCAACCGCACAGGCGTCTGCCTGATGGAGATCGTCTCCCGCCCCGACATCCGAGGGCCGGAGGAAGCCGCCGCCTACCTCGCCAAGCTGCGCCAGATCATGCGCTACCTCGGCACCTGCAACGGCGACATGCAATCGGGTGCGATGCGCGCCGACGTCAACGTCTCCATCTGCCGCCCCGGCGATTACGAACGCTATCAGGAGACGCAGGATTTCTCCCACCTTGGCACCCGCTGCGAAATCAAGAACATGAACTCCATGCGCTTCATCCAGCAGGCGATCGAGGTCGAGGCCCGCCGCCAGATCGCCATCGTCGAAGCGGGCGGCGAAGTCGTCCAGGAAACCCGCCTCTTCGACCCCGACAAGCAGGAAACGCGCTCGATGCGGAGCAAGGAAGAAGCCCACGACTACCGCTACTTCCCCGATCCCGACCTGCTGCCCCTGGAGATCGAGCAAGAATGGGTCGACCACATCCGCGACACCCTCCCCGAACTCCCCGACGCCAAGAAGGCCCGTTTCATGGGCGACTTCGGCCTCTCGGACTACGACGCCTCCGTCCTCACCGCCGACCTCGACTCCGCAGGGTATTTCGAAGCAACCGCTGAAGGCCGCGACGGCAAAATGGCCGCCAACTGGGTCATCAACGAGCTTTTCGGACGCCTCAAGAAAGACGACCGCGACATCACAGAAAGCCCCGTCTCCCCCGCCCAACTCGGCCAGATCATCGACCTGATCGCCTCTGACGCCATCTCCGGCAAGATCGCCAAGGACGTCTTCGAGATCTGCTACACCACCGGCCGCGAGCCGAACGAGATCGTCGAGACGGAAGGTATGAAACAGGTCACCGACACCGGCGCCATCGAGGCCGCCGTGGACGAGATCATCGCCGCCAACCCCGCGCAGGTCGAAAAGGCCA
Source organism: Sulfitobacter sediminis (assembly GCF_040811725.1). NCBI lineage: Bacteria > Pseudomonadati > Pseudomonadota > Alphaproteobacteria > Rhodobacterales > Roseobacteraceae > Sulfitobacter > Sulfitobacter sediminis. The sequence continues at coordinate 261,334 of NZ_JBFNXX010000003.1, read as the reverse complement.
AGGAGAACCCCAAGCTTGCAGGCTGGTTCGTGGGCCAGGTGATGAAGGCCACGGGCGGCAAGGCCAACCCAAAGGTGGTCAACGAACTGGTTGCCAGCAAACTCAAGTAGGGTGGGGCCTGCCCCCACCTTACCCACCTCCCAAAGGTGCCCCACACGTGGGGCCAAGCCCCACCCTGAGGAGACCCCCATGCAAGTCCCCTTCCGCTCCGCCCTCCAGCCCGTCAAACCGGAATGGATCGACTACAACGGCCACCTCAACATGGCCTACTACAATGTCCTTTTTGACGAGGCCGTCGATCAGCTTTACCCCGACCTCGGCTTCGGCCCCGACTACCTGGAGCGTACGGGCTGCACCACCTACATCGCCGAATTCCACATCTGCTACCTGCGCGAACTGCATCTCGGCGACGAGGTCAGCTGCACCTTCTACCTCATCGCCCACGACGAGAAACGCTTCCACGCCTATCAGGAAATGTACCACCGCGACGGCTGGCTCGCCGCCACTGCCGAGGGCCTGACGCTCCACGTCGACCAGTCGGGGCCAAAGGTGGCCCCCATGCCCCAGGACATCCAGAACGCGCTGGCCCGCTACGCCGCCGCCCAGACCGACATGCCCGACCCCTCCCGCATCGGCCGCCGGATTGGATTGAAGCGGTAGGATGGGTGTTCACACCCATCACCCGTAGGCCGGGGTTCACCCCGGCACGCCCCACGAACTCTTGCCAAATGCTCACCCCAAAGCAGAGTAAACCCATCAACATTGGGGGCGCTAAGTGTTCAGAAAAACCGCGAAAAACGGCAAGCTGGTCATCACGGCCATCGCCTGCTGCGTCGATCCCACCGGTCTTGGAATCGTCGCCGCCTCCGCTGACGCGGCTATCCACGCCAGCGAGGAATGGCTTAAAAAGCGCCCCGACCTCACAGCCTTGGCCAAGGAAATCGACAAGGCCTTCGCGAAAGAAATCGACAAGCCCTACTACGGCAAGCCGAACGACGTCCGGCTTCTCCTGACTCAGATGCTAGAAGCCGCTTTCCCAAATGGCAACACCGTCGCTAAGGCCAGTCTCGAACCTTCACTCATCCTTACGGAGATGAAATCGAACCTCACGGATAAAGAACATCTGAAGCCCGAGAATTGGGCAGCCTTCGAGACAGCTTTCCTTCCGCTTCTGGAGCGAGCCTGCGATGATCCCCGGCTCGTTGCAGCCTTACAGCCATCGTTGATCAGGCACGATGGCGAATGGAAGAGAGGAATCGATACAAAGCTCGACATGATCGTCGACGCCGTCCAGCAAAACCAAAACCTGCCAGCCTTGGCGAGAGAATTGGCACGGCAAGAGAAGCTGATATTCAGGATTGCCGGAAGCCACTTAAAAACGCGCTCCGACGATCCACTTGAAGTCCTTCAAGACATTGAACTAGCACTCGAAGCCTACGCGGCAAACGCAGGAAAAACATCGAACTTTGGCGCTGACTTTGACGACACCGTTCGCCAGCTTGATGCTATTCTAATTGAAAGCGGACTGGCTGCCGCAAAAAACGCCCTTGCGGCTGCGGAAGACGATGCGCTGCAGATGGAAGAGGCGGTCAAAGCAAAGCGACTTATGCTTTTGGACAAGAGAGTTGCGTTTGCTCAACTAGACAACGACCCTACAACCGCTGCGACAGCAGAAATCGAGAGCTTCGAAATCGAAAACTCGCGCCCGCCGTTTGCACAAGAAATCGTCGACATTGCGATTGAAAAAGAACGTCGTTTCGAAAGGTTTGGGACCAGTTTCGACGGCTACGTCGCAATCTCTCTTTTGGAGAAAGCCTTGGAAATTGCAAAACCCGAAGACCAGCCTGACATTATCGTGGGACAGCTCGGAAACGCATCAGGCAAAATGGGTGAGAGACATGCTTCCTCGAAGCTACTTGCTAAGGCAGTTTTTTGGTATCGCGAACATGCACGGCAAGTACCGAAATCGTTGCTTCCCTACGCGTGGGCTACGACCCAGAACAACCTCGGCAACGCCCTCTCAGAACAAGGCACCCGCACCGGCGGCCCCGAAGGCGCGGACCTGCTGGCAGAGGCCGTCACCGCCTACCGCGCTGCCCTCGACGTCTTCACCCGCGACGATCACCCGGTGGAGTCGGCCATGACCCAGAACAATCTTGGCAGCGCTCTCAAAGACCAAGGCGCTCGCACCGACGGGGCCAAGGGCGCGGACCTGCTGGCCCAGGCCGTCACCGCCTACCACGCCGCCCTCGAAGTCCGCACCCATGCCGATCATCCGGTGGATCGGGCCATGACGCAGGAGAACATCGCCATCGCACAACTCGAAATCTCCGAACAAGACTCTTGCACCGACCCAGCCGCTGCTCTCGACGCCGCCGTAATCGCCGTCGATGCCGCCCTCACCGTCTACGACCCCGACCACATGTCCTACGACCACGCCAAGGCCACCCGTCTCCGCGACGAAATCCTCGCCGCCCGCGACGCCCTCACCCCCTGATTGCCGCGCTGCGGCGGTGTACAGGGGGTGTACGGATGGTGTACGCAAGGTGACATTCCCGCACCGCCCGCCTCTGCCCCATTCCAATCCCCGCATCCCTGCGCTAGAACCACCCCGTTCACAGCCCCGAGATCGCCCATGCCCGCATACGAATACAAGGTCGTTCCCGCCCCCACCAAGGGCCTGAAAGCGCGGGGCGTCAAAGGCCCAGAGGCGCGTTTTTCCCATGCGATCCAGACACTTATGAACGACCTCGCAGCACACGGCTGGGAATATCAGCGCGCCGAGACGCTGCCGTCGGTCGAACGCTCGGGCCTTACCTCAACCACCACCGAATGGCGCAACCTGCTGGTCTTCCGCCGCGTGCGCGAGGACGATGCAGAGGCTTTCGCCCCCGAACTCCTCCCCGCCCCCGATGCTGCACTTGCAGCACCCGCTGGGGCCGGTGCGGCGACGCTGGAAAAGAAGGCCGGGGCCCCGGCCGACGCAACACCGGAAGACCCCTCGCCGCCCGTCACTGGCGCGCCGGAAGCGACCGGCGCAACCGCCACCGATGACGGGGCCGCAAGGGCGCCGGATGAGGCTGCCAGATCCACGGGCGCAGACGACAACGGCGTCGAGGATACGCGCAACGTCGAGGGGATAAGCAGCACGCTCACCTCCCTCGCGGATGCGCGGAAGCCCAGGAAAACAGACGCTTAAGCGCCGCTCTTAAACATCGAGATCGAGCGCCAGCGCGTGAATGCGCGCGATCAGCTCGGGCCCCAGTGCTGCGTGCACCGCCCGGTGCCGCGCCAGCCGGTTCATGCCCTTGAACGCCTGCGCCCGGATGCGCACATTGTAGTGGCTCTCGCCCCCCTCCTGAAAGCCCGCGTGCCCCCGGTGCCGCTCGCTGTCGTCCACAACCTCCAGCTCACGCGGCGCGAAGGCCGCCTTCAGCCGATCTTCAATATCTTGTGCTTTACTCACAATTTTTTGCTCCCGCCCCCTTCAATCTTGCCCCACAGCGTCTAAACTCATGCGCCTGAGTCGGAAAGGTCCTACCCATGAGCAAACCTGATCCCTTCGGTTTCGACATGTCCGTGTCGTCCGCGAAAAAGAAAAATCCGCGCGGACGCCGGGGGATGTCCGGCGCGTCAGAGACCTCGACCCGTATCTGTGACCACGAAGGGTGCGAAGAGGCGGGGAAGTACCGTGCGCCCAAGGCACCCGATGTGCTGGATGATTATTTCTGGTTCTGCCAGCAGCACGTGCGCGAATATAACCTCAAGTGGAACTTCTTCGACGGCACGACCGAGGCGGAGATGAACGCCAAACTGTCCGAGGACAAGGTCTGGGAGCGCAAGACCAAACCGCTGGGCGATCCCGAAGCGCGCGCCTGGGCGCGACTGGGGATCGAGGACCCGCATCAGGTGCTGGGCAAGAACGCCACGCAAAACCCGGGCCGGGGCGGCGGTGCGGGCAAGCGCCTGCCGCCTACCGAGCGCCGCGCGGTGGAAATTCTTGAGGTCAAGGACACCATGACCAAGACGGAAATTCGCAAGACTTACAAGGCACTGGTCAAGGTTCTTCACCCCGACATGAACGGCGGCGACCGCAGCCAGGAAGAGCAGCTGGGTCAGGTCAAATGGGCTTGGGATCAGCTGAAGGCCAGCCGCAACTTCAAGGATTAAGGCGGCGGCCTCTGGCGCTGCCGCAAAGGAGGCCACAATGGAATATCCCTACGATCTGGGAAGCTACTCCCGCCCCGTCACGACCACCAGCGCCGAGGCGCAGCTTTGGTTCGACCGGGGTCTGAACTGGATCTACGGCTTCAACCACAAGGAAGCCATCGCCTGCTTTCAGCGCGCGGCCAAGGCCGATCCGGCCTGCGCCATGGCGCATTGGGGCCACGCCTACGCGGCGGGGCCGAACTACAATATGCCCTGGGTGCTTTACGACAGCAAAGGCCGCGCGGAGGCGCTGGCCGAGGCCTTTGACGCCACGCAGGCGGCGCTGGCGCAGAAAGGTCACGTCACGGACGTCGAGCGCGCGCTGATCGAGGCCCTGCCGGCGCGCTATCCGCAGCGCGAGCCGACAGACGGCATGGAAGCCTGGGACCTCGATTTCGCCGATGCGATGCGCGGGGTCCATGCGCGGCATTCCGACGATCCCGACGTGGCGACAGCCTTTGTCGATGCGCTGATGAACCTCACGCCGTGGAACATGTGGAACCTGCAGACCGGCGAAATCGCGGAGGGTGCCTTTACCGACGAGGCAGCCCGCGTGCTGGCCCGACAGATGTCCCTGCCGGGCGGCATGGCACATCCGGGCGTCCTGCATCTCTGGGTACACCTGATGGAGATGTCGCCCCACCCCGAGGACGCGCTCAAGGCAGGCGACGTCCTGCGCACGCTGGTGCCGGACGCGGGGCATCTGGTGCATATGCCATCCCATATCGACGTGCTCTGCGGGCATTACGAGAATGTCGTGCGCTGGAACGAGAAGGCAATTGTGGCGGACCTGAAGTATTACCAGGCCGAAGGCGCTTTCAATATCTACACCGGCTACCGGCAGCACAACTATCACTTCGTCATCTACGGCGCTCTTTTCCTTGGACAATTCGAACCCGCGATGCGCGCCGTGCGGGGCATGAACGACACGACGCCGGACGCTCTTTTGCAGATCACCTCGCCCCCCATGGCGGATTATTTCGAGAGCTATCTCAGCATGGAGCCCCATGTGCTGATCCGTTTCGGCATGTGGGAGGATATCCTGCAACTGGAGCTGCCAGAGGACACCGAGACGCGGTGTACAGCTGTCGCCATGATCGAATACGCCAAGGCGCTGGCGCTGTCGGCGCTGGGGCGCGTCCCCGAGGCCGAGGCGCAGCACGCCGTTTTCATGGACGCCAAGGCGCGGGTGCCGGAAAGCCGCCTTTTGCACAATTGCAGGGTGGTTGACCTGCTTGAGATCGCGACCGCCATGCTTGACGGGGAGCTGGCCTATCGCAAGGGCGATTACGACACGGCCTTTGACCGCCTGCGCGATGCGGTCGATCTGGACGATTCCCTGCCCTACGACGAGCCATGGGGCTGGATGCAGCCCACGCGCCACGCGCTGGGTGCGCTCCTGTTCGAGCAGGGTCATTTCACCGAGGCCGAACAGGTGTTTCGCGAGGACCTCGGCCTTGCACCCGGCCTGCCGCGCGCCTGTCAGCATCCCGACAACGTCTGGGCGCTGCGCGGGCTTTACGACTGCCTGATCGCTCAGGAAAAGACCGGCGAGGCGGCGCATGTGAAGCTGCGTCTCGATCTGGCCGAGGCGCGGGCCGACATGCCGGTGCGCGCGGCCTGCGGCTGTGCGCAGATTGCCATGGCGGGCGGCTGATCCATATATCTGGCGTCAAACCCCGACAAACCGACAGGCCAGCCCTTGCAGGCAGGGCCGATATGTTGCACGGAGGGGGCGGATTGAGACCTCCCCTGCGGAGATGGATGAAAGGACGACCCGATGGCTGACGGCGCGCTTGATACCAAGACCAAACCGACCGAAGAACTGCACGTGCGTGACGTGTTCGGCATCGACTCGGACATGGTCGTGAAAGGCTTTGCCGACCGCACCGAGCGGGTGCCGGACATCGACAGCACCTACAAGTTCGACCCCGACACCACACTGGCGATTCTTGCGGGCTTCAGCCACAACCGCCGCGTGATGATCCAGGGTTATCACGGCACGGGCAAATCGACGCATATCGAGCAGGTGGCGGCACAGCTGAACTGGCCCTGCGTGCGCGTGAACCTCGACAGCCACATAAGCCGGATCGATCTGATCGGCAAGGACGCGATCAAGCTGCGCGACGGCGTGCAGGTGACCGAATTCCAGGAAGGCATTCTGCCCTGGGCACTGCGCAACCCGACGGCCATCGTGTTCGACGAATACGATGCGGGCCGCGCCGACGTGATGTTCGTGATCCAGCGGGTGCTTGAGGTGGACGGCAAGCTGACGCTTCTGGACCAGAACGAGGTGATCACGCCACACCCCTATTTCCGCATCTTCGCGACCGCGAACACCGTGGGTCTGGGCGATACGACCGGCCTTTATCACGGCACCCAGCAGATCAACCAGGGTCAGATGGACCGCTGGTCGCTGGTGGCGACGCTGAACTATCTCAGCATCGACGCGGAAACCGCGATCGTGCTGGCCAAGGCGCCGCATTACAACACCGAGAAGGGCCGCAAGACCATCAAGCAGATGGTCACTGTTGCCGATCTTACCCGCACCGCCTTCATGAACGGCGAGCTGTCGACGGTTATGAGCCCCCGGACGGTGATCGCCTGGGCCCAGAACGCCGAGATTTTCCGCAATGTGGGCTATGCCTTCCGCCTGTCTTTCCTCAACAAATGCGATGAGCTGGAGCGTCAGACGGTGGCGGAATTCTACCAGCGCCTGTTCGACGAGGAACTGCCGGAGAGTGCGGCGAGCGTGAGCCTGGGCTGACGCGCCTTCGTTTGACCGGAGAAAAGAAAAGCCCCGGAGCGCGATGCTCCGGGGCTTTGTTTTTTGTCCCTCAAAGGGCAGTCAGGCGTCAGCCCTTAGTTCTCAAGCACGGCCGGCGAGTTGGTCGGATACTCGTCCGCGATAGAGCCTTCACCGGCGTCGTCCATGGCGACTTCTTCGTTCGGGTCGACATCCACGGCTTGTGCGGGCGAACCGGTTTCCATGTCGGCGACAACGCTGTTGGTGGTCACGGGCTTGTCGGCCACGTATTCATTCGGATCTTTCTCGACTGACTGCTGGGGCGAGCCTGTCGTGGCTGCGGAGGCGGCCAGCGGTGCGGCGGACATCAGGGCAACAAGGGCTGCGGCGGTGGTTTTCTTAAAGTTGGTCATGTGTAACTCCTTTCGGTTTTGCCCGGGGCGCCAGCGTGCTGCGGTGCCGCATCGGGCTGTTGCAGTACCAACGGGACATCTCCCCATTCGGTTCCGAAAAAATCTCGGCATGGGGCATAGGCTGCCCCTTTGACCCCCCCGGCAAAACCTGCGAAACAGCGGGTATCCCCGACCGAGGTGCCGCCATGAGCAAACCGTCAGACAACCCAGCCGATGCCTTCAAGAAAGCGCTTGCCGAAGCGTCCAAGGTCATGGCCCATGACCCCGAGCTGAACGTCACCTATTCGGTCGATCCCTCGGGGCTGTCGGGCGAGACGATGCGCCTGCCGCAGGTCTCGCGCCGGATGACGCGCGAGGAGGTGCTGCTGGCGCGCGGGACGGCGGATGCGCTGGCGCTGAACCGGCGCTATCACAACGGCCAGACCCACGCCCGCTACCAGCCGCAGGGGGAGATGGCGCGGGATCTCTACGAGGCGATGGAGACCGCACGCTGCGAGGCGATGGGGGCGCGGGATATGCCGGGGACCGCCGGCAACATCGACGTCAAGATCAAGCACGAGGCGCTGCGCAAGGGCTACGATCAGGCCAAGCAGGCCAGCGACGTGCCGCTTGCCACGGCAGCGGGCTACATGGTGCGTCACCTTGCCACGGGCCGTCCGCTGCCTGCCGGGGCGGACAACGCCATGGATCTGTGGCGCGGGTTCATCGAGGAACAGGCGGGCGGGACGCTGGAGAACCTTGGCGATATCCTGCACGACCAGTCCGCTTTCGCGAAATTCGCGCGGCAGATGATCACCGATCTTGGCTATGGCGACCAGTTGGGCGACGATCCCGACGCGCTGGACGAGGACATGGAGGACGAGGCCGAGGAAGGCACCGAGGACGATCAGGAGCCTGACAGCACCGGGCAGGACGACCAGGACGAAGACGACGCCGAGGGCAGCGCCGAACAGTCGCAGGAAGAACAGCAGGACGCCGCCGAGGCGCAGGTGTCCATGGACGACATGGCGGATCAGGAGCTGGGCGAAGAGGCCGAAATGCCCGAGGGCGACGCGCCGATGGAGCCGCCCCCGCCGCAGCCGGTGTCGGATGCCGATCCGAACTACCTTGTCTACCTCGATACCCATGACGAGGTTATCGGGGCAGAAGAGTTGGCCGAGCCGGTGGAGCTGGAGCGGTTGCGCGCCTATCTCGACCAGCAGTTGGAGCCGCTGAAAGGGGCCGTGAGCCGCCTGGCCAACAAGCTGCAGCGCCGCTTGCAGGCGCAGCAGAACCGGTCGTGGGAGTTCGATCTGGAGGAAGGTATCCTCGATGCGGGGCGTCTCGCGCGGGTGGTGGCAAACCCGACGACGCCGCTGAGCTTCAAGCGGGAGAAGGATACCGAGTTCCGCGATACCGTGGTGACGCTGCTTCTGGACAATTCCGGCTCGATGCGGGGGCGGCCGATTTCGATTGCGGCGATCTGTGCCGACGTGCTGGCGCGGACGCTGGAACGGTGCAACGTGAAGGTCGAAATCCTCGGCTTTACCACCCGCGCGTGGAAGGGCGGTCAGGCACGGGAGGCCTGGCTGAACGAGGGGCGTCCGGTGCAGCCGGGACGCCTGAACGATCTGCGCCACATCATCTACAAGAGCGCCGATGCGCCCTGGCGGCGGACGCGGTCGAACCTCGGGCTGATGATGAAAGAGGGTTTGCTGAAGGAAAACATCGATGGCGAGGCGCTGGAATGGGCGCACCGGCGGATGCTGGCGCGGCACGAAGCGCGGAAAATCCTGATGGTGATCAGTGACGGGGCACCAGTCGACGACTCAACTCTGTCCGTTAACCCCGCGAATTACCTCGAAAAACACCTGCGCGACGTGATCGCCATGGTGGAGCGGAAGAAAGCGGTGGAACTCCTGGCAATCGGCATCGGGCATGACGTGACGCGGTATTATGACCGGGCGGTCACGATCACGGATGTGGATCAGTTGGCCGGTGCCATGACCGAACAATTGGCAGCGCTTTTCGACAGCGACCCGCGCGCGCGGGCCCGCATCATGGGCATCCGCAAGGCGAGCTGAACCGTCTGATTTGAGTTGTAGTGGAAAGATGAAGGGGCTTGCGATGTTCCAGAGCTTCGAGGTCACCGCGCGCCCCGAGCAGGGGCCGCCACGCCTTGCCGCCCTGCGCGCTGAACTGGCGGCGGAGAGGCTGGACGGGTTCCTGATCCCCCGTGCCGATGCGCATCAGGGGGAATACGTGGCCCCCCATGACGAGCGGCTGGCTTGGCTGACGGGGTTTACCGGTTCGGCGGGGTTTTGTGCGGCATTGTGGGACGTTGCGGGGGTTTTCGTCGATGGGCGTTACCGGACGCAGGTGAAGGCGCAGGTGGCGCAGGAATTCACGCCGGTGCCATGGCCCGAGGTGAAGCTGGGGGGCTGGTTGAAAGAGCAACTGCCTGAGGGCGGCACGGTGGGTTTCGATCCGTGGCTGCATACGCCGGGGCAGATTGCGGAAGTGGAGAAGGCGCTGGAGGGCAGCGGCGTCGTGCTGCGGGCCTGTGCGAACCTCGTGGACCGTATTTGGGAGAACCAGCCGCCGCCGCCGATGCAGCCTGCAAAGGCGCATCCGATTGAATTCGCTGGCGAAACCAGTGCCGCCAAGCGCGGGCGTTTGGCGCAACGGCTCAAGGAGGCGGGGCACCGGAGTGCGGTGATCACCCTGCCGGACAGTCACAACTGGCTTCTCAATATCCGTGGTTCGGATATTCCGCGTAATCCGGTCGCGCATGGCTTTGCGGTGCTGCATGATAGCGGGGCAGTCGATCTGTTCATGGCCGAGGCAAAGCTGAAGGGGCTGGAAGAGCATCTCGGCGATGCGGTGACGGTGCATGCGCCGGAGCGGTTCCTGGAGCATCTGGACCGGCTGGAAGGGCCGGTGCGGATCGAGAAGCAGACGGTCCCGGTGATCGTTGCCGAGCGGCTGGGAGACCGGGCGGTCTGGGGGGATGATCCCTGCGCGCTGCCCAAGGCCTGCAAGAACGAGGCCGAGATCGCCGGGTCGGCGGCGGCGCATCTGCGGGACGGAGCGGCGCTCTGCGAGTTGCTCGCCTGGCTTGATGCCCAGACACCGGGCAGCCTGACCGAGACGCAGGTGGTAAGCCAGCTGGAGGTGGCGCGGCGCAAGGACAATGCGTTGCAGGACATCAGCTTCGAAACCATCGCGGGCACCGGGCCGAATGGTGCGATCATGCATTACCGTGTGACCGAGGAGACCGACAGCAGGCTGGAGGATGGGCATCTGCTGGTGCTCGATTCTGGCGGGCAGTACCTTGACGGCACGACGGACATCACTCGGACGATTGCGATCGGTACCCCGCCCGAGGAGGCGCGCGCGGCCTTTACGCGGGTGCTGGCGGGCATGATCGCGATGAGCCGGTTGCGCTGGCCCGAGGGGCTGGCGGGTTGTCATATCGAGGCGATCGGGCGGATGCCCCTGTGGCTGGCGGGGCAGGATTTTGATCATGGCTTGGGGCATGGGGTCGGCGCCTATCTGAGCGTCCACGAGGGGCCGCAACGGTTGAGCCGCATCAGCGATGTGGCACTGCAGCCGGGCATGATCCTGTCGAACGAGCCGGGGTATTACCGCGAGGGGGCTTTCGGCATAAGGATCGAAAACCTGCTTGTGGTGCGCAAGGCCCCGGCCCTGCCCGGCGGCGACGCGCATCGGGCGATGCTGCATTGGGAGACGCTCAGCTTTGCCCCCATCGACCGGCGGCTGATCGAGCCCGCGCTGCTGGAGCCTGCGGCGGTGGAGTGGCTGAACCGCTATCATGCTGAAGTCGTGGAAAAGATCGGGCCACGGGTATCGCCTGCAACGAAACTGTGGTTGGATAACGCAACCGCACCGCTATAACTGCGGAAAGAGGATCGAGGGGGAAGAGATGGCAAGTCATATCAAGATCACAAAGGCACCTGGCACCTGGAGCGTCCGCGCGGGCGGCGCGGTTCTGGGCGAGAGCACCAATGCGCTGGAACTTACGGAAGGCGATCATGATCCGGTCATCTACTTTCCGCGTGAAGACATCGCCATGGCCTTCCTCGACCAGACCGATGCCAAGAGCCTGTGTCCCCACAAAGGCGAAGCCACGTATTTCTCGGTCGTAACGAAAAGCCGGACGCTGGAGAACGCCGCGTGGTCTTACGAGAACCCCAAGCCTGCCGTGGCCGAGATCAAGGATCACCTCGCGTTTCTGAATATGGAAGAGATCACCGTCGAACAGATCTGACAGGCTGCGCGCCGCGCGGCCTGCCTGCGGCCCAGCCGACGACGCTTGCACCCAGTGCGGCGTTACGCGGCAACATCCGCAAGCCACGACCGATCCGCGGTCAGTGCCGCCGCATCGACATCGCGCAGGATCGCAACCAGACGACCGTCAAGAAGGACCTCGGTGTCCCGGCCATCAGCACTTGATCTGACGGCGAGGTCTTCGGCCTCTCCGGCATCAAGTGAGCGGCCATCGGCACTGGCCAGCATCAGCATGTCCTCCTCGGGGTCGAAATCGGTGATCAGCACTGCCGCCTGATCCGGCATGTCATAGCCGAGGGCGCGGAACAGATCCGCCCCCGCGCCACCGATCATCTCGTCGCCATCGTTGCCGGAGAGCGTGTCCGCACCCTCGCCACCAAAGAGGACATCTGCGGCCCCGTCGCCGTCCGGTGGCAGGCCGTCCGCGTCCGGATCGTCGCCGAAGCCCGCGATCCAGTCGTCGCCGTCGTCGCCGCTGATGACGTCCGCGCCACTTCCCGACAGGATCACATCCCCGTCGTCGCCACCAAAGAGAGAATCGTCCCCCTCCTCGCCCAGAAGCGTGTCGATGCCACGTCCGCCGCTCAGGAAATCGTTGTCGCGCCCGCCACGCATCGCGTCGCCGCCGTTGCCACCGTCAAGATCGTCGTTGCCGCCGAGGCCAAGCAGGATGTCATCGCCTGCCCCGCCATTCAGATCGTCGTCGCCCCCGTCGCCGATCAGGAAATCGTCACCCGTACCACCGTCGAGCGTGTCATCCCCGTCAAAACCGCGCAATTCGTCATCGCCAGCACCGCCGCGCAGGCGGTCGTCCATGCCGCCGCCGTTGAGGGTATCCGCTTCATCCGTGCCGCGCGGGGTCGGATCGATCTCGACGTTCACGAGCCACGACAGATCGGCATTCAGTGTAACAGCGTCGGTGTCCTGTAACACCGCGAGCAATTCACCGTCGAAGAAGACGTTGGTATCCGTCCCGTTACGGTCCTGGCTGACGAGCAGCCGCGCATCGGCGGCGTCCCAGATCGGGTCGTCACCCTCGCTCGCGGCGAGCAGAAGGCGGTCCTCGCTAGGATCGAAATCGGTCACGATCACGCCACCCGCCTCTGGCCGGTCGATCCCGAGCGCATGGATCAGATCAGCACCCGTGCCGCCCGAGACGGTGTCCTCTGCCCGGCCCGTGATCGTGTCGTCGCCGCTTTCACCGAAAAACGCATCGCCCACGGCGTCGTCCTCGTCCGGGGCGGCGCCGCCGATGCGGTCGTCGCCGTCGCCGCCAAAGGCGAGGTCCGCGCCGGTGCCTGCTTCAATCATATCGCTGCCTGCGTTCCCGAGGATGACATCGTCGCCAGGTCCGCCCAAAAGCGCGTCATCCCCGTTGCCGCCGCGCAGCACATCGTCGCCCGCGTCTCCCCTCAGCGTGTCGGCGTGGTTGCCGCCGTTCAGCCGGTCGTCGCCATCGCGTCCCCAAAGTGTATCGGCGCCGTTATTGCCCTGCAGGTAGTCGGCGCCACTGCCGCCGTTGACCATGTCGTCGCCCGCGCCACCGGCGATGGTGTCCGCGCCGTCAAACCCGGCGATATCGTCGTTCCCCTCCAACCCGTTCAGCAGATCGGGCGCATCGGAGCCGTCGATCCGGTCATCGCCGTCGGTGCTGGAACTGGCATTGCGCGCTGCGGTCAGCAAATCGTCCGTGCTGTCCTCGTAAAGCCAGGCGAGGAAGCCGATCCCGATCAGCGGCAGGAGGGTATAGGCGAGCATGGTGGCAGGATCCCGGCGTTGTTTTCGATCCCGAAACAATAGGCAGGAGTGGTTTCCCAATCGTGAAGAATGCTGCGTGACGTTTTGAAACCGCGTCGGATTGGAAGACCGGCGGACAGTCGCTGAAGGCTCAGGAATGTTCCTCGGCTGCCGTTGCCGCCAGTGCGCGGTTATAAGCCTTGAGCGCATCGACCTGGAACAATGCCCCCATCAGCTCGGGCGGCGCATCGGGCGAAAGTGTCACGACAGGGATGAATCGCGCACCGGTACTGTCGAAGATCGGCATCGCGGCCTCGAGCGTGGCGGTGCCGTCGATGTATGTGCCTTCGTTGATCAGGTCCCAGCATTGCTCTTCGGGTGCCGCACGCGGGTCGTCGGGGCGGCGCATGATGCGGGCGACCATGAACATGGCGAGCAGATATGCCTGCGGCCCGGCGGCGAGGTGGATGCCGCGACGTTCGATCTGGGTGAGGAAGAAGCTGCGGTCGACGATGCGGCTGGCGAGGGCCGTGGACATGCTGACCGCCACCATCACGGCCATGGCGGTCTGCCAGTCGCCGGTGAGTTCGAAGACAATGAGTGTCGTGGAGATGGGTGCGCCGAGGACCGCGGCGGCGACGGCGCCCATGCCTGCCAGCGCATAGAGGGAGGAAGAACCGGAGACATCGGGGAACACACCGGTGGCGATGACGCCGAAACCGAGGCCGGTGAGCGCGCCCAGCATCAGCGAGGGGGAAAAGACACCGCCGCCCATGCGCCCGCCCAAGGTGATGGCGACGGCGGCTACCTTGAGGATGGCGAAGATGATCGCCTCGTGCAGCAGAAGCTCGCCTGTCAGGGCGAGCGACATCGTTTCGTAGCCGACGCCGATGATATGGGGGAACCAGAGCGCGATCACGCCGAGGAGCGCGCCCGCCACCATGGGGCGCAGCCAGCGGGGCCAGCCGGTCCTGGCTTGCAGGTAGTTGCCGAAATCCTCGGCCCAGAAGATGCTGCGCATCAGTGCGACGGAGACGAGGCCGCAGGTCAGCCCCAGAAGCAGGAATGCCGGGAGCTCGGCATAGAATTGCAGATCGACATATTCGGCCAGCGTGAATTCGGTCACGCCGCCAAATTCGATCCGGTTGATGACAGCCCCCGCCACGCTGGCGATGACGATGGGGGCGAAGGCGTGCACGGCGAAGTGGCGCAGGACGACTTCGAGTGCGAAAAGCGCCCCGGCGATGGGGGCGTTGAAGCTGGCCGAGACGGCGGCGGCCACGGCGCACCCCAGAAGGTCGCGACCGGTGATGCCGTCGGCGTTGATCTTCTGGGAAACCCAGGTCGAGATGACCCCTGCGATATGCACGACAGGCCCTTCCCGGCCCGAGGAGCCCCCCGTTGACAGCGTGATGAGCGAGGCGAAAGCAGAGGCAACACCGGCCTTTATCTCCACACGACCGTCGTGCAGTGCGGCGCCGGTGATCACATCCGCGACCGAACGGACGCGTCCGTCGTTGGTGAAATGATTCAGGATCAGTCCTACCACCAGGCCGCCGAAGGTGGGGATCAGGATGACCCAGTACCAGTTCAGCCCGCTGATGAAAGTATGGAGGTACTGGACGTCTTCGGTGCCATAAAGACTGGCCTGCAACCAGTTGATTCCCTTTCGGAAAAGTAGTGCCGCAAAACCCGCCGCGATGCCGATCAGCAGGGCGATGAACCAGAAAGTGATCTTGCCCGGGCCACGGGTGCGGATGACGGTCCAGCCTTGGCGAAGAGACTTGGCCGCCATCGTGTATTGCTGGGACAGGAAACCTTGGGGCGGTTCGCTCATGCTATGCGCCTCCCCTGCTGCATCAGCCCGCGAGCAGCGCCTCTGCGGCCGCGCGCGCCGCGTCGGTGACCTGATCGCCCGAGAGCATGCGCGCGACCTCGTCCACCCGTTCAGGCGGCGAGAGCGGGATGACGGTGGAGGTGGTCATGCCCTTGGAGACCGCTTTTTCCACGCGCCAGTGGTGTGCACCGAGGGCGGCGACCTGCGGGGAATGGGTGACGACGAGGACCTGTCCTTCGGCTGCGAGGGCCGAGAGGCGGCGGCCCACGGCGTCGGCGGTGGCGCCGCCGACGCCCCGGTCGATTTCGTCGAAGATGAGGGTGAGGCCGGACTGGCCCTGCGTCAGGCAGACCTTGAGGGCGAGCAGGAAGCGGCTGAGTTCGCCGCCAGAGGCGATCTTGCCCAGGGGGCCAGCAGGGGCGCCGGGGTTGGTGGCGACGGTGAAGCTGACGGCGTCTTGCCCTTCGGGGCCGGGCTGTTCGGGGTCGATCTGGGTCTCGAAGACGGCGCGTTCCATCTTGAGGGGGGCGAGTTCTGCGGAGACGGCCTTGTCGAGTTTCAAAGCCGCCTTGCGGCGGGCCTCGGTGAGGGAGCCGGCGGCTTGGGCGTAGGTGGCCTCGGCGTCTTTCACGGCTTTCTGAAGTGCTGCCTGCTTGGCCTCGCCCGCATCAAGCGCGTCGAGTTTGCCGCGCAGGGTGCCCGCGAAACCGGCGAGGTCATCGGGGGCGACGTCGTGCTTGCGGGCGAGGCCGCGGATGGCGAAGAGGCGTTCCTCGGTCTCTTCCAGTTCCAGCGGGTTGAAGGACATCGCCTCGATGGCGTCGGCCACGCCGGACATCGCCTCGTCCAGTTCCACCATGGCGCGGTTGAGTGCCGCCATGGGTGCATCCAGCGCGCCCTCGGCGCGGGCAGCGGCACCGTCGAGCCAGCGCAGAGCGTCGGCCATGTGGCGCTCGGCACCCTCCTGCCCCATCAGTTCGTAGGCGTTCACCACGTCGGAGCGGATTTTTTCGGCTCCCTGCATCAGACGGCGCTTGGTGTCGAGGGCGGCTTCCTCGCCCTCCTGCGGGTCGAGTTTGTCCAGTTCGGCGACGGCGTGGCGGAGGAAGTCCTCCTCGGCCTGAATGGCTGCACGTTCCTCGGCGGCGGTGGCGGCGGCCTTGCGGGCGGCCCCAAGGTCGACCCATGCCTTGCGGACCTTGCTCAGCAGAGGCGCGTTGCCTGCGTAGTCGTCGAGGATCGCGCGGTGGCCGCGCGGGTTGAGAAGGCCCTGGTCGTCGTGCTGGCCGTGGAGTTCGACGAGGGTCTCCGACAGCGCGCGCAGCACCTCGCCCGAGCAGCGGCGGTCGTTCACCCATGCGGTCTTGCGCCCGTCGGCGGTGTTGACGCGGCGCAGGATCAGTTCGTCCTCGATCGGAAGCCCCGCCTCTTCGAGCACGCTGCGCGCCGGATGGCCGTCAGGCAGGTCGAACCATGCGGTCACTTCGCCCTGTTCGGCCCCCTGCCGGACCAGATCGGCGCGGCCGCGCCAGCCCAGCACGAACCCCAGGGCATCGAGGAGGATGGACTTGCCCGCCCCCGTCTCACCTGTGAGCACGTTAAGGCCGGGCTGAAAGCCAAGCTCCAGCCGGTCGATGATCAGCATGTCGGATATATCCAGCCCGCGCAGCATCAGATCAGCCTGTCACGTGGGGTTGGCCCCACCTGTTACAACCACTCGCCCTTGATCGTCTGGCGATAGACCGCGGCCAGCCAGTTGTCCTTGAAGAAGGCCGGTTCCAGCCCCTGCCCGGTCAGCAGCTTGTAGCTGTCCTCGTACCATTCGGTGGACTGGAAGTTATGGCCGAGGATCGCGCCTGCGGTCTGGGCCTCTTCATTCAGGCCCAGCGACAGATACGCCTCGACGAGACGGTGCAGCGCCTCGGCGGTGTGGGTCGTGGTCTGGAAGTCCTCGACCACCACGCGGAAGCGGTTGATCGCGGCGGTGTAATGGTCACGCTTGAGGTAGTAGCGGCCGATCTCCATCTCCTTGCCCGCCAGATGGTCGAAGGCGAGGTCGAATTTCAGGATCGCGGAATTGGCGTATTCGCTGTCGGGGTATTGCTCGATCACCGTGCGCAGGGATTGCAGCGCCTGGAAGGTAAGGCCCTGGTCGCGGCCGACCTCGTCGATCTGGTCGTAATAGCTGAGCGCCAGCAGGTACTGGGCATAGGCCGCGTCGTCGTCATCGGGGTAGAAGTCGATGAAGCGCTGCGCGGCGGAGCGGGAGTTGGGGTAATCCTTGTCCCGGTGATAGCTGAAGGCCTGCATGATGAGCGCCCGGCGTGCCCAGTCGGAATAGGGATAAAGCCGCTCGATCTCGGAGAAGTAGAAAGCCGCCTCGCCGGGCTGGCGGCGGTTCAGTTCGTATTCGCCACGTTCGAAGATTTGCTCGGCGGTGTAGGTCTCGAGCGGGATTTCCTGCGGATTGAACAGGCTGCCGCCCACGCGGCCGGCGTTGCGGTTGCCGCCACAGGCCACCAGCGACGCGATAAGCAGCCCGGCTACAGCCACCCGGGCAATCGGTCCCATCCTGCTCATGCCAGCCCCTTACGCATGTTTCACACCCATGGTCTTTGCAACCCTTCTTGGCCGACTTGCTAGCACATTAATCCGCAATGCAAAACGCCGATTGAGCGTCCGGCGCTCAAAGCCGTCACGTTCGCCAGACGGCCAGCGCTTACGCCATGTCTGCGCCACAGGGATACAACGGCGTCGGGGGGTGTTCAATGGCCGGTCAGGCATGAGCTTGCCATCGGCCACGTTCGGGCCTCAGGCCACCTGGGGGATTTCGTCCCAGACCAGGCCATGACCCGGAAGTCGGCGCGCCATGAAGGGATTGCATTCGATCAGACGCACCGCATCGGGGGTCGCGAAGAGTTTGCGCAGAAGGGTGTTGGTCAGGGAGTGTCCCGCGCGGACACCGGTATAATGACCCAGAAGCGGTGCGCCCGCCAAGGCAAGGTCGCCGAGCGCATCGAGCATCTTGTGACGCACCGGCTCATCCGCATGGCGGAGACCTCCGGGGCTGACAACACGATCACCATCGAAGACCACCGCGTTCTCGCCCGAATTACCGCCCAGCGCTAGGCCATTGGCCTGCATCGCGTCCACATCCGCCTGACGGCAGAAGGTGCGGCTGTCGGAGAGCTCGCGCGCGAAGGAGCCGTTATTCATGACCAGCGACTTCTTTTGGTTGCCGATGGCGGCATCGACGAAGTCAATCTCGAAATCGATGCGCAGCGTGCTGGCGGGGGCCAGCGTCGCCATGGCGTCGCCTTCGCGCACACTGACGGTGTCCAGCACTTCCCATGCCATGACCGGCGCGTTCAGCTTGCGCACGCCGCGCTGCATGAAACCGCGCACGAAGGGCACGGCGGAGCCGTCGAGGATCGGCACTTCGGGGCCGTCGATCTCGATCAGGGCGTTGTGAATGCCGCAGCC
Organism: Sulfitobacter sediminis; assembly: GCF_040811725.1. Lineage (NCBI taxonomy): Bacteria > Pseudomonadati > Pseudomonadota > Alphaproteobacteria > Rhodobacterales > Roseobacteraceae > Sulfitobacter > Sulfitobacter sediminis. Next base: position 242,619 of record NZ_JBFNXX010000003.1, on the reverse strand, counting down.
TGCGAGGGCGGCCATCAGGTGCTCGACCGTGGAGACGGAGAGGCCCGCCGGGTTCTCGAGCTTGGTGCAGAGGGGGGAACGATTGACCGCGTCCCAGCGTGCCGGGATCAGACGGTCGCCGATCACGACATCCGTCCGCTTGAACCAGATACCGTGATGCGCACCCGCAGGACGTACAGTCACCGTCGCAGGCGCGCCGGAATGCAGCCCTCGGCCACCGAAGGAGATCGGGGATTTGATGGTGGTCTGCACGTTACTTCCTCGGGGTCATAGATCGCTGTCTAGGTTGTCCACGGAGATAGGTGGCGGGGCCGCTTTGCTCAACTCAATCTTTGTAACCGACTGAAACATGTTGGTAACAAATGGGCACAAAGGCGCTGATCCGTAGTTAAATATCTGTTTTCAATATAAAAAGGGCCGCACGATGGCGGCCCCATTTATAACATATTTGAGCGGATCAATTAGCCTGACGGCGCAGGAACGCGGGAATTTCGATGCGTTCCTGGTCGGGATTCTGCTCTTGCGCGGGCTTCGGAGCGGCGGCCACCTGCTGTACCGGAGGCTGCTGCCGGGCCGGACGCGGAGCACTTGGTGCCTCGGTTTCGCTGTGCCCCGTCATGCGATTGATCAGCGAATTGATACCGAAGCGCGGCTTTTCGGGCTGGGCTGCGGCTGCCGGGCGTGCGGGCTGCTCGGGTGCGGCCTTTTGCGCGGCGGCACGCAGACGCGCGAGAGCTTCCGGAGAGGGCGTGCCGGGCGCAGGCGCGCGCGGTGCCACGAATGTTTCGGGCTCGGCCTCGATGTCGTCCTCGTCACGGCGCGGCTCGAAGGCGGCAACCTGCGGACGGTAGGCGGGAGGCGGAAGATCGTCCTCGGCCTCGGCGTAGTCTTCTTCCTCGGCAAAGATGTCCTCGCCCTGCTCGTGCTCCGCGGTGCGCTGCACGTCCAGTTCTTCGAACAGCGGTGCCTGTTCCTCTTCGCGCGTGCTTTCAGAGGCGGCAACGTCCGCCGCGGCAGCGAGTTCGGGGGCCTCGTCCTTTTCCTCGGCCACGGTCTGCGGCTTGAGCGGCTGGCTCATGGAGCGGCGCGGCACCGGGATTTCGGATTTCACTTCGGAGGCGTCGATGCCGGTGGCGACGACGCTGACGCGCATGATGCCGCCAAGGTTCTCGTCCAGCGTGGAGCCGACGATGATGTTGGCATCCGGGTCCACTTCCTCGCGGATGCGGTTGGCGGCCTCGTCCAGCTCGAAAAGCGTAAGGTCCTGACCACCGGTGATGTTGATAAGCACACCCTTGGCGCCGCGGAGCGAAATCTCGTCCAAGAGCGGGTTGGCGATGGCCTTCTCGGCGGCCTGGATGGCGCGATCTTCGCCGTCCGCCTCACCGGTGCCCATCATCGCCTTGCCCATCTCGTCCATCACGGCGCGGACATCGGCAAAGTCGAGGTTGATCAGGCCCGGACGGACCATCAGGTCGGTCACACCCTTCACACCCTGGTAGAGCACGTCGTCGGCCATCGAGAAGGCTTCGGTGAAGGTGGTCTTTTCGTTGGCGAGGCGGAACAGGTTCTGGTTGGGAATGATGATCAGCGTGTCGACAACCTTCTGCAGGGCCTCGACGCCGTCTTCGGCCTGCCGCATGCGCTTGGCACCTTCGAACTGGAAGGGCTTGGTCACGACGCCGACGGTCAGCACGCCAAGCTCACGCGCGGCCTGTGCGATGATCGGTGCCGCACCGGTGCCGGTGCCGCCGCCCATGCCGGCGGTGATGAAACACATATGCGCGCCTGCGAGGTGATCGACGATCTGTTCGATCGATTCCTCAGCGGCGGCGGCGCCCACGGCGGCGCGCGCCCCGGCACCCAGACCTTCGGTGACCTTGATCCCGAGCTGAACGCGGTTTTCCGCCTTGGCCTGCTGGAGTGCCTGCGCGTCGGTGTTCGCTACAACGAAATCGACGCCATCCAGTTGCTTCTCGATCATGTTGTTGACCGCGTTGCCCCCGGCACCTCCGACACCGAAGACGGTGATCCGTGGCTTGAGGTCCTCCTGACCTGGCATCGATAGATTGAGTGTCATGTGTTGTCCGCCTGTTGTTTTAGCCCACGTCCCATGAGCGCTTCTTGGTCACAAATTATCGCAACATTAACCTTCTGTGACAGAAACGTCACCCAAAAAACGTGGATTCAACACCAAATATGGCAGGATTTGGGCGTAATTCCCGCGAGATTTTGCCAACTACCGCAAATCTTGTGGAATATGGGCCTCACGACACAATGCAAGAGCCGGGGCGCAACCGCAAGGCGCGCTCGAAACGACTCAGATATGTGGCAGGATCCTGCTCGATCCCTTTTTGCCCCTTGTTCTCGACCGTGCATTCCAGTCCGGAGCATTTGACCGAAACGCTAGATTATCATCACCCCCTTGTCACGCGAATTAGCGTTCCGGCGGGGACGCGGCCTACCAGTTGTCCCTGAACCACTTCACCGCGCGGCGCAGCGAGCGGGCGGGGTATTTCTCTGCGGGAATGTCGAAGTCCCACCATTCGTCCTGAGGATGTGCTGCAAAGAGCGACAGGCCCACAACTGAGGCAAAGCTTGGCCCCGTGGCCGCCTGCGGCAGCCCGTGCACGCGCAAGGGGCGGCCGAGGCGGACCTGCTGGCCGAGGATCTTGCTGGCAAGGCCGTCGAGGCCGGGGATTTGACTGCCACCACCCGTGAGCACGATCTGCTGGCTGGGCAGATGGTCGAAGCCCGCCGCATCGAGACGCGCGCGCACCTCTTCGAGGATTTCCTCGACCCTTGGGCGCATGATGCCGATCAGTTCGGCGCGGCTCGCGGTGCGGCGGTCATGTTCGTAATCGCCAGTGTCGCCGCCGATCTCGATCATCTCGCGGTCGTCCATGCCGGTGGCGTGCACGCCGCCGTAGAAGGTCTTGATCCGTTCGGCGTTGGGTGTGGGTACCTGCAGGCCAAGGGAGATGTCCTGCGTCACATGCTCGCCCCCGATGCGGACGCTGTCGGCGTAGATCATGTGTTTCTTGATGAAGATCGAGATACCCGTTGCCCCACCGCCGAGATCAATACAGGCGGCACCGAGTTCCTGTTCATCCTCGACCAGCGCCGCGATGCCGGAGGCATAGGCGGACGACGCGATCCCGGCGAGTTCCAGGTCACAGCGCTTGATGCAATGGGCCAGATGCTGCACGGCGGCGGCATCGACCGTGAGCATGTGCATGTCGACGGCGAGCGATTGGCCGATCTGGCCGCGCGGATCGGCAAGGCCCGAGCGGTGGTCAAGCGCGAAGTTCACGGGCTGGGCATGGAGCACCTCACGCCCTTCGCCGTATTCGGGCACATCGCAGCCCGCCAGCACGCGCGCGATATCGTCCTCGCTGACCGCGTCTCCGTCGAGATCGACCTGGGCATCGAGCCCGTAGCTGCGGGGCTCGGCCCCTGAGAAACAGGCGATGACGTGATCGACCCGGATGCCGGCCATTTTCTGCGCGGCCTGAAGGGCGGTGCGGATCGCGCGCTCGGTCTCTCCCATGGCGCAGATCTCGCCAAATCGCACGCCGCGCGAGCGGGTGGTGGCCGCGCCGATCACCCGGAAGCCCGATTGCCCGGCCAGCGAGCCGATGGTCCCCTCTTCGCCCAGACGGTCGACACCGTCGAAACGCAGCACGAGGCAGGCGATCTTGGACGATCCCACGTCAAGGATCGCGACCACCCCTCGCTGCATGGCAATCTTGCGCATGTTGCGCATGGAACGCTGGCTTTCGTATAGGTCGTTCATTTCTGCTCTGCCTTCGCTTCGCCGGCTGTCATTCGCCGGTCTCTTTCTTGATCTGCAACCAGGTCTCGGTGGCTTCTGCCGTCATTCTCACGGTGGGCCGCTGGCCGAGCCGCATGTCGACGCGCGCCACGTCGCGGGTCAGCACCTCTTGCGCGTTCTCCAGCGCGATCACCCGTTCGAGCGCCTGAAGGGCGTCGGTTTCGGGCAGCATGATCCGCTGGTCGCGATCCAGCACCACGTCCCAACGCCGGTCGCCCATGCGGACGATCCCGCGCACCCGGTCGCCCAGCGCGTCTGCGGCGCGCATCAGGCGTAGCGCTTCGGGCACGTGGCGCGCGGCACCCTCGCCCACGATCAGAGGCAATTGGGGATAGTCGGCGCGGGCGGCGGCGTCGGCCACGAAGGCGCCGCTGTCGTCGAGAAGCGCCAAGCCATCCTCGTGCCGCCAGAGGGCGACGGGGATGCGCGGCGTCACCTCGACGCTCAGGATGCCGCCGGGGCGGATGCGGACGCTGGCGGTCTTCACGCCGTTGAGCGCGCTGATCTGGCGGCGCAGTTCGGGCAGGTCGAGATCGAAGGAGCTTTGCGGCAGCTCGAAGGGCATGACGCCGCGGATTTCGGCGGCCAACTCGCCTGAGGCGCCATCGACGGCCATCAGCTTGACCATGAACTCCGGGCGTTCCTCGATGCTGGCGCGGGCGTCGGCGACAGCCTGGGTGATCGCGGCGCGGCGGTCTTCGTCCGAGAGGTAGATCGTGCCAGCAAGGAGTGTGACGCAGAAGGGGACGCCCGCGCGGAGCGCCAGCCGGAAGCCGGGCGTCAGCATGAGGCGCTGCATGCGCCACGCCCAGCGAGAGGGGGCGGGATCGGACTTGGCGGCGGTGGTGCGGCGGATCAGCGAGAACATGAGGCGTCCTCCACCATCCAGGCGCAGAAATCGGGAAAGGAGAAGCCGCAGTACGCCCCCTGCTCGGGCGCGAGGGAGGTTGCGGTCATGCCGGGCTGGGTGTTTGTTTCAAGCAGCACGAGGCCCTCGGCGCCGCGGGTCTCGTCCCAGCGGAAATCGGTGCGGCTGACGCCCCGGCATCCCAGCGCGTTGTGGGCGCGCAGGGCGTAGTCCATGCAGAGGTCGAATATATCTTGCGGGATGTCGGCGGGGACCACGTGGGAGGAGCCGCCTTCCTTGTACTTGGCGTCGTAGTCGTACCAGCCTGTGGTGATGATATCGGTGACGGTGAGTGCCCGATCGCCCATGACGGTCGTGGTCAGCTCGCGCCCCGGCGCATAGGCCTCGACCATGACGTGCTCGGGCATGTCTTCGTCAAGCTGGGGCGGGCCGTTGTTTTCGGCATTCACGAGGTAGACGCCGACGGAGGAGCCTTCGTTGTTGGGTTTGACGACATAGGGCGGTGGCATCACGTGGCGCTGGCGCACGTCGGCGGCAGCCGCGATGATGCTCTCGACCACCGGCAGGCCGTGGGCGCGGTAGACATCCTTGGTGCGCTGCTTGTCCATGGCCAGCGCGGAGGCCAGCACGCCGGAATGGGAATAGGGAATGCGCAGCCATTCCAGCATGCCCTGCACGCAGCCATCCTCGCCCCAGCGTCCGTGGAGGCAGTTCAGGACGGCATCGGGCTTGAGATCGGTCAGAACGGCACAGAGGTCGGGGCCCGCATCGACCTCGACCACGTTGTACTCCCGTTCCCGCAAAGCGGCGGCGCATGCACGCCCGGTGCTGAGGGACACCTCGCGTTCTGCGGAAGCGCCACCCATGATCACCGCCACTGTCGGGGGTTGCCTGCTCGACCTACCCACGATGACTGCCTTTTGTCCCGGACCTTTTCGGCCCTTGTTTATTGGTTTCCTGCCGGTTTCCGGCTTATTTATCAGCGCTGGAGTCGTCCGCGAATTCGCCCACGCGCATGATTTCCCACTCTAGCCTTATGCCTTGGGAATCGTAAACCTTTTTTCGCACTTCTTCGCCTAATCCTTCGAGATCGGCGGCGGTGGCATGGCCGGTGTTGATCAGGAAATTCGGGTGCTTGGGCGACATCTGGGCGCCGCCGCGCGTGGCGCCGCGCAGGCCGGCGTTGTCGATTACCTTCCAGGCCTTGAGGTCGTGCACGTCGTCGGCCTGCCCGGTGGAGGAAAAGCCTGCCGGATTGCGGAAGGTGCTGCCAGCGCTGCGGTCCTTGGTGGGCTGGGTCGCGTCGCGCTTGGCGAGTTGGTCTTCCATGCGGGCGGCAAGTTCGGCCGGGTCGCCCTTTGGCGGGGCGAAGGAGGCAGAGACGATCACGGCATCGTCGGGCAGGTCGGTCTGGCGGTAGCGGAAGTTCAGGTCTTTGGCGGTCAGGGTGCGCAATGTTCCGTCGCGCAGGACCACCTCGGCGCTGATGAAAGGGTCAGCGGTATAGCTGCCGTAGCAGCCCGCGTTCATGCGCACGGCACCGCCGATGCTGCCGGGGATGGTGCGCAGGAAGGTAAGGTCGAGCCCCGCCTCCGCCGCCTTGCGCGCGACATGGGCATCGAGGGCGGCGGCGCCTGCGGTGACGGTGCCGCCTTCGATTTCGATGGCGTTGAAGCCGCGCCCCAGACGGATCACCACCGCACGGAGGCCGCCATCGCGGACGATAAGGTTGGAGCCGACGCCCATGGGGAAGACGGCCACGGTCTCAGGCAGATTGCGGATAAAGTGGCAGAGGTCCTCAAGATCGGCGGGCTGGAACAGCCAGTCGGCAGGGCCGCCGACACGCAGCCACGTGAGGTCGCTCAGGGGGCGCTGCGGGGTGAGTTTGCCGCGGACTTCTGGAAGGGTGATATCGCTCATGCCTGCGCCCTAGTCGGAAACGCGCGCAGGGTCAAACATGCACTCAGGGGCGGGTATCGCGCCATGCCTGACGGATGCGGGCAGCGAACCAGCCGACGGAGAAAGCGCAGAGCGCGTAGAGGGTGGCGGAGGCCTGGGCGATCACCACGTTGGGCTCGAAAGGGTCGGCCTGAAGGCCCGTGATCATCCAGACGAAATTGAGAACGAGCCCCGCGATCAGCACGGCCAGAAAACGCAGGTAACGGCGCTGGAACCCGCACCAGGCGCAGGCGATCATCCAGAGAACGAGGACGGTGATGAGAACCGACAGCACCGCCCTACTCCGCCGGGCCGCGTGTCTGCGTGACGCTGCGGCGCAGCCAGCGCATGAGGTAGATCACCGGCCAGCGCAGCACCGAACAGCCGCCCGCCAGTACCAGCAGTCCGATCCAGGGCCCGTGTTGCGCGGTCACGAAACCCACCAGAGGGATACCGACCGCGATCAGGATGTAGGCGTTGCGCCAGTGGTGGTCCTTGCTGGGGGTCATCGCGATGACATTGGCCACCACGCCCCAGAGGCAGACGAGGATGATCGACAGGCTCACTTGGGTATCTCCGGATTTTGGCCCCGCAGCCGCGCAAGGATATAGCGCAACGGGTTGCGAAACATGGATACGAAGGCAGCAAGGCCCAGAAGGGCCGGGAACCAGCCGACCTGCTGGCCGATCAGGAAGATCAGGACAGGCGCGGCCAGAAGCAGCGCAATACCGGGGATATACTGGTGGCGCATCGGCAGCATGGCGACAGCTGCGGATGCGAAAACCCAGAGAACGCAGAGCCAGAGGAGCGTCATGGGCAACACCCTTCGCGACGCTCCGCCAAATCCTTGGAAGGATTTGGTCCGGCGTTTTTGAAAACGCCGTGCGAAAGCGGATGACAGGTCTGCGCGGGGTGCACGAATTCTTGGAAGAATTCGGTCCGGAATTTTTGAAAATTTCGGATCACGCCGCCGCGCCCTTCAACGCCTGCAGTTTCTCGGGCAGCGCGTGGGCCCAGGTGCTGATGGTGCCTGCCCCGAGGCAGACCACCATATCGCCCGGCACCGCCTGTTCCTTGACCAGCCGCGCGAGGTCGTCCTCGGAGGTTACCGCGCGGGCGTGGCGGTGGCCGTGACGGATGAGGCCCGCGACGAGATCATCGCGCGTCGCGCCTTCGATCGGGTCCTCGCCGGCGGCATAGACCTCGGCGATGCCCACCACGTCGGCGTTGTTGAAACAGGCGCAGAATTCATCGAAATGGTGGTGCAGGCGCGTATAGCGGTGCGGCTGGTGCACGGCGATGACGCGGCCCTTGGTGGCCTGCCGCGCCGCCTTGAGCACGGCGGCGATTTCCACCGGGTGGTGGCCGTAGTCGTCGATGATCGTCACGCCGTCTACTTCCGCCACTTTCGTGAAACGCCGGTTAACGCCGCCGAAGGCCGCGAGGGCGGCGCGGATTTCTTCCATCTTCATGCCAAGGTGGCGGGAGACGGCCACCGCCGCGAGCGCGTTCGAGACGTTGTGATCGCCCGGCATGGGCAGCGTGCAGCCCTCGATCACCTTGCCCTCGGCCTGCAGGGCCACGTCGAAATGCGCGACACCGTCCTCGTAGTGCAGGTTGACGGCGCGCACGTCGGCCTGTGCGTTGAAGCCGTAGGTCAGTACGCGGCGGTCGGTGATCTTGCCTACCAGCGCCTGCACCTCCGGGTGATCGGTGCAACAGACCGCGAGGCCGTAGAACGGGATGTTCGAGACGAAGTCGAGAAAGCCTTTGCGTAACGTGTCGAAATCGCCCCAGTGCTCCATATGCTCGGGGTCGATGTTGGTGACGATGGCGATGGTCGCGGGCAGGCGGTTGAAGGTGCCGTCGCTTTCGTCGGCCTCGACCACCATCCATTCGCCCTGCCCCATGCGCGCGTTGGAGCCATAAGCGTGGATGATGCCGCCATTGACGACCGTGGGATCGACACCACCGGCGACCAGCAATTCGGCGACCATGGTCGTGGTCGTCGTCTTGCCGTGGGTGCCGGCGATGGCGATGTTGGATTTGAGCCGCATCAGTTCGGCCAGCATCTCGGCCCGGCGCACGATGGGCAGGCCAGCGGCACGGGCGGCATCAAGCTCTGCGTTGCCTTTCTTGATGGCGGAGGAGATCACGACAACTTCCGCGCCTTCTATGTTTTCGGCACGCTGGCCTTCAAAAATCTTCGCGCCCAGTTCGGCCAACCGGTCGGTGATCTTTGAGGCTTTCAGGTCCGACCCCTGCACCGTGTAGCCGTGGTTCAGCAGCACTTCGGCGATCCCCGACATGCCGATGCCGCCGATGCCGACGAAGTGGATGGGGCCCACGTCGGTGGGCAGTTTGGTGGCGGCGGCGTTCATGTAGTCGTTCCTCTTTCGGCCAGGCCCTCGACCATGGCGGCCAGGTGTTCCGCGGCGTCCGGTTTGCCCACGGACATGGCGGCGAGCGCCATTTGCAATGCCGCGTCGGGGTTGTCCAGCACGCTTTGGATTTGTTCCGTCACGTTTTCGGTGCTGGCCATGTTTTCGGGCACCATGATCGCGGCACCCGCCTCGACGAGGCCGCGGGCGTTCGCAGTTTGGTGGTCTGCGGTGGCGGCGGCGAAGGGGATCAGGATCGCGGGCCGACCGATGACCGAGATGTCGGCGACGCTGGAGGCGCCCGCACGGCTGATGACGAGTTGCGCTTCGCTCATCCGGCGGGGGACGTCGTCGAAGAAGGGCTGCACCTCGGCGTCGATGCCCTGTTCGGCGTAGTAATTGGCAACGCGGTCGTGATCCTCGGCCCGGGCCTGATGGCTGACGCGGATGTTGCGCAGCGTGTCCATCGGCAGGGCCGCGATGGCGGGCGGGACCACGTCACTCAGGATCCGCGCGCCCTGGCTGCCGCCCATAACGAGGAGTTGCATGGGGTAGTCGCCGGGCGGGATATAGCCCGCCCCTGCCCTCTCCAGCACGGCGGCGCGCACCGGGTTGCCGGTGTGCACGCCCTCGACGCCCTCGGGCAGGGTCGTAGGCCAGGTGCCGCAGGCAACCGCATCGACGCGCCTGGCGAAGACCTCGTTCACCCGGCCCAGCACGCCGTTCTGTTCATGGATCATGCGGGGGATGCGCAGCAGTGTCGCCGCCGCGAGCGCGGGGATCGACGGGTAACCGCCGAAGCCCACCACCACGCGGGGCTTGTCAGGCAGCATCCTCCAGACGGCACCGATGGCCCCGCCCGCGATGCGAAAGGGCACGAGCGCCTTGGCCGCAAGACCGCCGCGCGCGAAGGTGGCGGAACTGACCTGGACGATCTCGACCTCTTTCGGGAAGCCGCCTGTGTAGCGTGCCCCACGCGCGTCGGTGCTGAGCCGCACGCGCCAGCCGCGCGTCAGCATCACTTCGGCCAGCGCCTGCGCGGGGAACATATGCCCGCCCGTCCCACCTGCCGCGATGATGAGCAAGGGTGCCGTCACCGAACCCGTGTCCTCCCCAGGATGTCGGAAAGCTCACCCTGAGGGCGCGTGCGGGTAAAGGCCAGCAGCATGCCCACCGCGATCCCCGAGGCGATCACGGAAGAGCCACCGTAGCTGACAAAGGGCAACGTCATGCCCTTGGCGGGCAGCAGCCGCACGGCCACACCCATGTTGATCATGGCCTGCACGCCGAACATGCAGGCGAGCCCCGTGCCCGCAAGGCGGATGAAGGGATCACGCTCGCGCACCAGCCGCAGGAGCGACCGCACGACAACGCCGGTGTAGAGTGCTATGATGCAAAGGACGAGGACAAGACCGTATTCCTCGGCCGCGACCGCGATGATGAAGTCCGTGTGCGCATCGGGGAGCGACCATTTCACCTGCCCCTCTCCCACGCCCACACCGAAAAGGCCGCCCTCGCGGATGGCGTTGGTGGCATAGCCAAGCTGGGTCGTGGGGTCGACCTCGGGGCTGAGGAAGCCGTCGATGCGGCGCGCGAAGTGTTCGGAATTGGCATAGGCCACGGTGCCCGCGATCACCACCATGGCGGCCATCCCCACCAGCAGGATCATGGGCGCCCCGGATACGAAATACATCACGCCCCAGCCAAAGAGGACCAGACAGGCCTGCCCGAAGTCGGGTTGCAGGGCGAGCATCAAAACGATCGAGATACACAGCGCGAAGGACCAGGCCTTGCCCGGCGGGCCATTGATCTCCTGACTGGCCGCCATCATCCAGGCGGCGGCGACGACGAAGCCGGGCTTGAGAAACTCGGACGGCTGAAGCGATGCGAAACCGAGGGAATACCATCGCACCGCGCCCTTGCCGAAGTCCGTGCCGAAGAACGGCAGAAGGGCCAGTGCGATGAACGACACGATGAACCCCAGCACCGCCAGACGCCGGACCACCACCGGCGACATCATCGAGGTGAGCACCATCGCGACGATGGCCAACCCGCCAAAGAAAGCCTGCCTCTGGACGTAGTGAAAGGGCTGGAAACCGTTCCGCTCGGCCAGAGGCACCGAGGCGGCAAGCCCCAGCAACAGCCCGATACCGAAAAGCATCAGGACGCAGGACATCGCCCAGCGGTCCACCGTTCGCCACCATTTTGGAAGAATGGGTTCACCGTCCTGAAAGTGGACGGTGCCATGCGCCATTGCCGTCATGACTGTCTGCCTTACACTGCCTTTGGTACCCGAAAGGGCGCCCCGTTCTCGGGGTCTGTGGGCGCACCTTAGCCGGGTTTCGCCCAACAGGCTAGGCTTTTTCCGCAGCGCTGGCGGGTCGGCGACGGCAGGTTTCAGAAGGCTCAGGCGGCCTTGTGCGTCCCCCGCACCGGGTAGTCGTTTGCCCGGATGAACCTGATCCCGCTCAGCAGGCTTTCGAGGTCAGGCCGCGCGAAAGGGGCGTTTGAAATATCCACGATCTGGATGTTGCCCGCGCCGTTGATGATGAAGAGTCCCGGCTCCGGGAACGGGCGGTCGGTTTCCTTTGGACTGCGGGGGTCTGAGACATAGAGGCCGAGCGATTTCATCTGCGGGATGCTCAGACCGTAACCGATGGTCAGGCTCAGAGATTTCTCCTCGGCCATTGCCTGCGCCTTCTCCTCAGGATCACCCGAGACAGCGATGACATCGATACCCTGTTCGGCGAATTCATCAACCATTCCATCCAGTTGCGCGAGGTACTTCTTGCAAAGCGGACAGTGCAGCCCGCGGTAGACCACAACCATTTGCCAGTCGTGCCCGCCGCGCGGCGCGCCTAGGGTCAGCTTGCCGCCCCCCACCTGCCCGACGTCCTGTCTCGGAAACGCCGCTCCCGCGCTCAACCCGATCATGTCGTATCCTTTCTTTCCTTGTGTATTCGGTATCACAGGTGCGCCAGTTGCCGGGCGCCCACAAGGCGTATCACGTCAACTTGACCGCGTCCTCCAATCCGGGCAAAGGCCGCAACATGCAATTCGATACCGTAATCATTGGCGCCGGTGCCGCCGGCATGATGTGTGCCGCCCACGTGGGCGGAAAGGTGCTAATCGTGGATCACGCAAAGGCACCGGGGGAGAAGATCCGCATCTCAGGCGGCGGGCGGTGCAATTTCACGAACCTCTATTGCGCCCCCGAAAGCTTCCTGAGCCAGAACCCTCATTTCGCCAAATCCGCGCTGGCGCGCTACACCCAGTACGACTTCATCGACCTCGTGGACCGCCACGGCATCACCTGGCACGAGAAGACGCTGGGCCAGCTTTTCTGCGACACATCCGCAAAAGACATCATCGCGATGCTGACGGGGCTGATGCGGGAAGCAGGCGTGGATGTGCGCCTGCAAAGCAGCATCAGCGACATCACGCGCCACGACAGCCACTTCAGCTTCACGCTGCATCATGCTGACAAAGAGGCAGAAATCACGACCCGGCACCTCGTTGTCGCCACCGGCGGCAAGTCGATCCCCAAGATGGGCGCCACGGGCTTTGCCTATGACGTGGCCCGCCAGTTCGGCCTGCCCGTGACCGAGACACGGCCCGCCCTTGTCCCCTTCACCTTCGCCGAGCGGCGCTTTGCCGAGATCTCCGGCGTCTCCACCCCGGCCCGCGTGACCGCAGGTGGCACCAGTTTCGACGAGGCGCTTCTCTTCACACACCGTGGCCTCTCCGGCCCCGCCGTCCTGCAGGCCTCTTCCTATTGGCGCGAGGGGGAGCCGATCACGGTCAATCTGACGCCAGACGGCGACCTGCTGGAGAAGCTCCGCTCCCAGCGCCAGACCTCGGGCCGCCGGAACATCACGACAGAACTGTCTCATCATCTGCCCGCCCGGCTGGTCGATCACCTGAGCACGCAGATGGACCTTTCCGGCAATCTCGCCGATTGGTCCGATACCCGGCTGAATGATCTGGTCGCCGCGCTCGCCCACTGGCACCTTACACCCTCCGGCACAGAAGGATACCGCACCGCCGAAGTCACATTGGGCGGCGTGGATACCGACGCGCTTTCCTCGACCAGCATGATGGCCAAGGACGTTCCCGGCCTTTATTTCATCGGCGAAGCGGTGGGTGTCACCGGCTGGCTGGGCGGTTACAATTTCCAGTGGGCATGGTCATCGGCCATGGCCTGCGCACGGGCGATTGCGAACCCGTAGAGCGGACGCCCTTGCCCGATCTACAGTTTCGCAACCTGCGCCGCGAAATCCTCGCCGCGCCGCTCGAAATTGTCGTATTGATCGAAACTCGCCGCCGCAGGCGCCAGCAGCACCACGTCGCCCGGCTCGGCTTCTGCCGCGGCCTTGGCAACGGCGACATCCATCGTGCCGCAAACCTCCGCCTCGACCTTCAGCTGCATCGCGAAATGCGCCGCCTCCCGCCCGATCACGTAGGCCTTGCGGACGTTTGCACTGGCCTCGGCCAACGCATCCAGTCCCCCGTCCTTCTCAAGCCCCCCGCAGATCCAGCGGATGTTGCGAAAGGCTGCGAGCGCCTTGGCCGCGGAATCCACGTTCGTCGCCTTGCTGTCGTTGACGAAACGCACGCCCCCCTTCTCGGCAATCGTTTGTGACCGGTGCGGCAACCCGCCGAAGCTATGGAACGCCTCCTCGATCGTCTTGGGGGCCAGCCCAAGCGTCCGGCAGGCCGCATAAGCCGCGCAGGCGTTCTGATGGTTATGCGCACCCGGCAGGCCCGTCACCTGACGCAGATCGATAGAGCCCACCTGCTTGCCCTTGCGGTACTCCGACAGGAACCCCTTGCGCGCGAAGACCTGCCAGCCCGGCCCGGTCAGCTTGCGCGCAACGGAGACGCGGATCACCCGGTCATCCGCCGGTCCCTGTGACAATTGCCCGGCAAGAAACCGCCCTTCCTCCTCATCGACGCCGATGACCGCGCGGTCCGGCCCGCCCTCGGCAAAGAGCCTGCGCTTGGCCGCGAAATAGCCGCCCATCCCCGCGTGCCGGTCCAGATGATCCGGGCTGAGGTTCGTGAAGACCGCCACATCCGGCGTGAGGCTGCGCGCCAGGTCCGTCTGGTAGGAGGAAAGCTCGAGCACCACCACCTCGCCATCCTCCGCAGGCTCCAGATCAAGCACCCCGCGCCCGATGTTGCCCGCCAGCTGGCACCGCCGACCGGATTGCGCCAGCACGTGATGGATCAGCGCCGAGGTCGTCGATTTGCCGTTCGATCCCGTCACCGCGATCACGCGGGGGGTGGTGTCGAAACTGTCCCAGTCGCGCGTCGCGAAACTCTGGAAAAAGAGCCCGATATCGTTGTCCACAGGCACTCCGGCCTCCAGCGCCAGCGCCACAACCGGGTTGGGCGCGGGATAGAGATGCGGGATTCCGGGCGAGACGATCAGCCGCGCGACCCCGTCGAAATGATCCTCTGTCTTGAAGGGCATGCAGAGGAACCCGTCGGCTTCCGCCGCCTCGCGCGCCGCCGGGTTGTCGTCCCAGCAGACGGGCTCCGCCCCGCCGGCCCTGAGCGCCCGCGCCGCCGTGAGCCCAGACCGCCCCAGGCCCAGAACCGCGACCCGCGCGCCTTCCACCCCCTGCACTGGAATCATCGCCACACCCCTGCTAGCCTTTCGGGTGCACCATGATGCGTCCTCGCGCCCTTCACAAGCCGGAGCCCGCCATTCCCGACCTTGACACCCTCCTGCCGGAGCTTGACGCTGCCCTACGCGCGGACGGCAACTGGGGCGCACCGGCAAGCTACATCCCGGAGCTTGCACGGATCGATCCCGCGCAATTCGGCATCTCTGTCGTCACCGCCGACGGCAGGCTGCATCAGGCGGGCGACACGAAGACACGTTTTTCCGTGCAGTCGATCACCAAGGTCTTTACCCTCGCCATCGCCCTCGGCCGCTCCGGCGACCAGCTCTGGCAGCGCGTGGGGCGCGAACCCTCGGGGCTGGCCTTCAACTCGATCGTCCAGCTTGAACGCGAAGAAGGCCGCCCCCGCAATCCTTTCATCAACGCCGGGGCCATCGTGACCACGGACGAGGTGCTTTCGGGCCGCGCGCCCCGCGACGCGCTGGCCGAGATCGTGCAGTTTATCCGCACCGCCGCAGGATCAGAGGACATCCACATCAACGACCGCGTCGCCGCCTCGGAAACCGCCCACGGCCACCGCAACTTCGCGCTGGCGCATTTCCTGGCCTCGTTCGGCAACCTCAAAAACCCGCCCGAGATGACGCTGGGCACCTATTTCCACCATTGCGCACTGGAGATGACGACAACCCAACTTGCCATGGCAGGCCGTTTCCTGATGGGCAGCCCCACTGGGCCACGGCTCCTGTCCACCGCGCGGGTGCGGCGCCTTAACGCGCTGATGCTGACCTGCGGCCACTACGACGGCTCGGGCGATTTTGCCTACCGCGTGGGCATTCCCGGCAAATCCGGCGTCGGCGGCGGCATCCTTGCGGTCGTGCCCGGCAAGGCCTCGATCGCCGTCTGGTCTCCGGGGCTCAACGTCTACGGCAACAGCCTCAAGGGCACCGACGCCCTTGCGCGCCTCGCCCGGGCGATGAACTGGTCGATCTTCTAGAAGACTTTGGCCAGTTCTCTTTTTGGCCATATCAAGTCCCGGAGGTTTGGAGGCAGCGCCTCCAAAGGCCCCAGCGGGGCCTTCGTCAGCGCACCTTCAACGTCGCAAGACCGATCATGGCGAGGATCAGCGAGATGATCCAGAAGCGGATCACGATCTGCGGCTCCGCCCAGCCCTTCTTTTCGTAGTGATGGTGGATCGGCGCCATCAGGAAGACCCGCTTGCCCGTGCGCTTGAAATAGAGGACCTGGACGATCACCGACAGCGCCTCGACCACGAAGAGACCACCGACGATGGCCAGCACCAGCTCGTGCTTGGTAGCCACCGCAATGGCCCCCAGCGCGCCGCCCAGGGCCAGCGAGCCGGTGTCGCCCATGAAAACGGCTGCAGGCGGGGCGTTGTACCAAAGGAATCCCAGCCCACCGCCGAAGATCCCGGCGGTGAAGATCAGGATCTCGCCGGTGCCCGGCACGTAGTGGACGTCGAGATATTCGGTGAAGTCCACCCGCCCGACCGCATAAGCAATCACGCCAAGCGTTCCGGCCGCGATCATCACCGGCATGATCGCAAGCCCGTCAAGACCATCGGTAAGGTTGACCGCGTTGGCCGCGCCGACGATCACGATGACCGCGAAGGGCACGAAGAAAAAGCCAAGATTGATCAGGGTGTCCTTGAACACGGGCAGCGCCAGCTGGTACTGCAGCGCCTCTGGATGATACATCGCCGCCCAGTACCCCGCGATGCCCGATATCAGAAATCCAAGCAAAAGCCGCAGCTTGCCGGACACACCTGATGTATTCTGCTTACTGACCTTGGCGTAATCGTCCGCGAACCCGATGGCCGCGAAGCTCATCGTCACGAATAGCACCAGCCAGACAAACGGGTTGTCGAGCCGCGCCCAGAGCAACGTCGATGTCAGCAGTGCCCCGACGATCAGCAGCCCTCCCATGGTAGGCGTGCCCGCCTTGACGAAATGCCCCTCGGGCCCATCGTCGCGGATCGGTTGGCCCTTTCCCTGTCGGCGGCGCAGTACCGCGATCAGCGGTTTGCCGAAGATGAAGCCGAAACAGAGCGCCGTCAGAAAGGCGCCGCCCGCACGGAAGGTGATATACCTGAAAAGGTTAAAGAAATCGCCGCCGTCCGACAGCAGCGTCAACCAATAGAGCATGCAACGCGCCCCTCATCATCATCTAGTGGGCCGCACCCCACGCTACACCCTGTCCACCGGATGGCTCATTTTCCGTATCGCGTCAACAATCAGCCCCAGTTTCATCGAGAGTGACCCCTTCACGAGGACCACGTCGCCACTGTCGATCTTCTGACGCAGGCTTTCCAGCATCTCCTCAGATGTCGCGGTCCAGGTGCCCCGTCGGTGTTCGGGCAAGGCCTCGTAGAGGCTGCGCATCAGCGGCCCGATGCAATGCACCTGGTCGATAGCGTCCATCGCCTTGAGATCGGAGAGCTCCTCATGCAATCTCTTAGCTTCAACCCCTAACTCCTTCATATCGCCAACAAAGGCGATCCGGCGCCCCTTGCTGACGCGGCCGATGTCATGGGTAACCGATGCCGCCGCAAGAACCTCCAGAGCGGCCGCCATCGAGGTCGGATTGGCGTTATAGCTGTCGTCGATCAGGTCCAGCGTCAAATGCGTCTCGACCGGGTCGAGAGTGATGCGTTCGCGCTGGCCGCGCCCCTTGTAAGGCCTCCAGCGGCCCAACGATTGCGCCGCAAGCGCCAGATCTGCCCCCAGCGCCTCCACCACGGCCAGCGCGCCAAGTCCGTTCATCGCGAAATGCCGCCCCGGTGAGGCGATCTTGAACAGCAGCGGCATGCCAAGCGCCTCGGCCTGCACCACGGTGGTGTCGTCCTGCACGCTGACCTCGCGCAACGTGAAATCATCCGCCGTTATCCCGAAGTCGCGGCTTGAGAGCCCAAGCTTCGCCGCCGTGTCCCTCAGAATGCCGGTATGGTCGATATCGGCGTTGATCACCGCCAAGCCACCGGCCGTCACCCCCTCGAAGATCGAGGCCTTTTCCACCGCGATCCCCGCTACGTTCTCGAAGGCTTCCAGATGCGCGGCGGCCACGGTCGTGACCATGGCCACGTCAGGCTTCGCCATCCGGGCCAGCGGGGCGATTTCACCGGGATGGTTCATCCCGATCTCGATGATCGCGTATTCGGTATCCTGCGGCATCCGCGCCAGCGTCAGCGGTACACCCCAGTGGTTGTTATAGCTGGCCACCGAGGCATGGGTCCGCCCCTGATCGGCCAGCATCGCCAGCAGCATCTCCTTGGTCGAGGTCTTGCCCACGCTGCCCGTCACCGCCGCGACCTTCGCCTTGGTGCGTGACCGGCCCGCCCGGCCAAGGGCTTCGAGCCCGGCGAGGACCTCCTCGACAATCAGAAGCGGCGCATCCTCCGCCACACCGTCGGGCACACGGGACACCAGCGCGGCTGCCGCCCCCTTCTCAAGTGCCTGCGCCACGAAGTCGTGCCCGTCGCGCAAATCTTTCAAAGCAACGAAAAGGTCTCCGGGCTCAATCGTCCGGGTGTCGATTGAGACGCCTTCGCAGGCCCAGTCCCGCGTCGTGCGTCCACCGGTGGCCGCGGCTGCTTCTTCACTTGTCCACAAGCTCATGCCAGCCTCCCGTCAAGCGCGGCCACCGCGACGCTTGCCTGTTCCGCATCGTCGAAGGGCAGTACGTCATCGCCCACGATCTGGCCTGTCTCATGTCCCTTGCCCGCGATCAGCAGCGCGTCGCCGGGGCCCAGCGCATCGACCCCGCGCAGGATGGCTTCGGCCCGGTCGCCAACCTCCGTGGCCTCGGGCGCGCCTTCCATGACGGCGGCGCGAATTTTCGCCCGGTCTTCGGAGCGTGGGTTATCGTCGGTGACGATCACGAGGTCCGCGTTGGCCGCCGCCGCCGCGCCCATGAGGGGACGCTTGATCGGGTCACGGTCCCCGCCCGCACCGACGATGGCGATGAGACGACCCATGACATGCGGGCGCATCGCCTTCAGCGCGGTTTTCACCGCGTCGGGCGTATGGGCGTAATCGACAAAGACCGCCGCCCCGTTGTCGCGCGTGGCGGCAAGCTGCATCCTTCCGCGCACGGTCGTCAGGTGCGGCAGCGTGTCGAAGACCTCTTGCGGGTCCGCCCCGCAGGCGATGACCAGCCCTGCCGCCAGCAGCACGTTTTCCGCCTGGAAACCGCCGATCAGGTCGAGCCGCTTCTGATAGCTCTTGCCGCGCCAGGAGAAGCGGATGTCCTGCCCCGTCGCGTCGAAGCGCTGACCTGTCAGGTGGATGTCTCCGCCGTCGCGGCCCACGGTCATCACCTCGCAGCCGCGCGCCTTGGCAATGGCGGCCATGTCCACGCCCTTGGGATCGTCGATGTTGATCACCGCTGTGCCGTCCTCGGGCAGGACGCGGGCGAAAAGACCAGCCTTGGCGTCGAAATAGGCCTCGAAGGTTTCGTGATAGTCGAGGTGGTCCTGGGTGAAGTTCGTGAACCCCGCCGCGCGCAAATTCACACCGTCGAGGCGACGCTGTTCGAGCCCGTGGGACGAGGCCTCCATCGCGGCATGGGTAATGCCGTAGGCTGCCGCCTCGGCCAGCGCGCGGTGCAGGGTGATGGGTTCCGGCGTGGTATGGGCCAGCGGCGCTGTCCATGCCCCCTCGACACCGGTGGTGCCGAGATTGACGGCGGGCAGCCCCATTTCGATCCAGATTTGCCTCACGAAGGTGGATACCGATGTCTTTCCGTTGGTGCCGGTCACGGCGACCATGGTTTCAGGCTGCTTGCCGAACCACAGCGCCGCCGTCAGCGCCAGGGCCTCGCGCGGGGCATCGGTGATCACAAGCGCCGCCTTGGAGGCCGCAAGCTCGGCTTCGGCGATCCGTGCGCCTTCGGCGTCGGTCAGCACCGCAGCCGCCCCCATGCGCAGGGCATACTGGATGAATTCGCCCCCGTGCATCCGGCTGCCGGGCATGGCGGCAAAAAGGAATCCGTCCTTCACATCGCGGCTGTCGACGGCAAGGCCAGTTATCAGCGGATTTGCCCCGCCGCGCGCCGTCAGGCCAAGCGATGAAAGCGGTACGGACTTGGGCGACATGGAGCGGGATTCTTTGGTCAGTTGCTGCTGGTCAGCGTTATCACGGGCTCTTTGGCAGGTTCAACAGTCGGTCGCACACCAAGAAGCGGCGCCACGCGGCGGATCATCTCGGCAGCCACCGGCACGGCTGTCCAGCCGGCGGTACGGCGGGGGCGGTCGCCCGACGTCTCGACAGGTTCGTCCAGCGTCACGATGAGGACATAGCGGGGATCATGGGCGGGGAAGATCGAGGCGAAGGTCGCCAGTGTCTTATCAGTGTAGTAGCCCCCACGGGGTTTTGGCTTGTCCGCGGTACCGGTCTTGCCGCCCACGTGATAGCCCGGCACTTCGCCGAAGCTGGCGGTGCCGTCGCTGACCACCCGACGCAGCATCATGCGCGCGTCACGCGCAGCGCGGTCCGACAAGACGCGCGGTCCGAGCTTGGGGCCTTCCTGTTTCAGGAGCGTGGGCGAGACCTTGTAGCCGCCGTTTGCCAGCGCCGCGTATCCGGCGGCGAGATGCATGGGCGAGGTGGAGATGCCGTGACCGTAGGAGATCGTGACAGAGGAAAGCTCGGTCCATTTCTTCGGCAACAGCGGCTTGCCGCCCGCTGCCTCGACGATCTCGAAGGGCGTCGCCTCGAAAAAGCCCAATGATTTCAAGAATTCCTGCTGGCGGGTGGCACCGATCTGCAGCGCGAGCCGCCCGGTGCCGCGGTTCGAGGATTTGACGATGATGTCCGCGACCGACAGCTTGCCGTAATTCTTGTTCCGGAATTCGCCGATGCTGAAACCGCCGACCTTCATCGGACCCGACGTGTCGATGATCGTATTGGCGTTGACGAGCCCCAGTTCGATCGCCTGTGCGGCGGCGAAGACCTTGAAGACCGAGCCCAGCTCATAGACGCCCTGCACTGAGCGGTTGAAAAGCGGCGTGTCCGATGCATCGCCCTCGGTCAGGGGGCGCGGGCGGTCATTCGGGTCGAACGTGGGGAGCGAGACGACGCTGATCACCTCGCCGGTGTAGACATCCATCAGCACGCTGGTGGCGCCCTTGGCGTTCATCAGCTTCATGCCGCCCCAGAGCACGCGCTCCGCCGCTGCTTGAACGGTCAGGTCGAGCGAGAGCTGCAAGGGAGTATTGCCGTTGGCGGGATCCCGCAGGTAGTCGTCGAAGTACTTCTCGACGCCTGCCACGCCGATCACCTCGGCAGCGTGGACACCTTCCTTGCCGTAGCTTGCGCCGCCCAGCACATGCGCGGCCAGCGTGCCGTTGGGATAGAGGCGCATGTCGCGCGGCGCAAAAAGAAGCCCCGGATCGCCGATGTCATGCACCGCCTGCTTCTGCTCGGGCGAGATTTTCTTCTTGATCCACAGGAACTTGCGGTCGCCCGTGAAATCCTTGATCAACCGGTCCTTGTCGAGGTCGGGGAAGACCTTGGCCAAGCCTTCGGCGGCCGCGACCAGATCGACCATATGTCGCGGCTGAGCATAGAGCGCGTGGGTGTCGAAGTTGGTGGCGAGGATGTTGCCGTGCCGGTCCACGATATCCGCGCGGCTGGCCGATATGATCGCACCCGGCGCATGGGCACGCGGCTCCACCGGTTCTGTCGTAGCCAGAAGGCCCATCCGGGCCCCCACCACCGCAAAGGCGCAGAAGAAGAACGCGCCCAGCACCAGCAGGCGTCCCTCGGCCCGCTGTCGCGCGCGGTCGCGCATCTGTTCGTGGCGGATGCGCTTGTTTTCGCGTTCGATGGCGTCGGGGTTTTCGCCCTTCTGCCGTGCCTCAAGGATGCGCGCGAGGGGGCGCAGGGGGGTGCGGATCATAGCGGGTCCTCCTCGGCGGCGCTGCTCGAGACGTCGATGCCGTTCAGGATCGGGGGAAGCGGCTGGGGCGGATAGGCGATCTGGTCAACCTGGCCGAATTGGTCGGGGTGCAGCGGCAAAAGGCCCAGCCGCTCGAAGTTGATCTCAGCAAGGTCGCGCAGGCGTTCGGGGCGGTTCTGGTAGGCCCATTCGGCCTTGAGCACCGCAAGGCGCGCGTGGGCGGCGCGGATGTTCTCATGCAGCTTGTCCGCCTCGCTCAGCGCCTGCTGGGTCGCGTAGTTCTCGCGGTAGGCCCAGAAGGCGAGGCCAATGACCGCCAGCGATGTGAGGATATAGAGGAATGCCCGCATCTGATTATCGTCCCTTGACCATCGGCATCCCGATGGATTTCGCGTCAATTTCGCCCGAAGGCGCGTCTGTCCGGATCGCCACGCGCAGCTTGGCCGAACGGCTGCGCGGGTTTTCGGCCAGCTCCTGTGCGTCCGGGCCAATGGCCTTGCGCTGATCGACCCGGAATTGTGGTGCCGGCCGTTCGATCTCGGGCGCATAGCGGTTGGGGTTGCCGCCGCCGCCCGAACGCGCGGTGAGGAAGCGTTTGACCATCCGGTCCTCGACCGAGTGGAAGGTCACGACAGCCAGCTTGCCGCCGGGTTTCAGGGCGCGCTCGGCGGCCATAAGACCTTGGAAAAGCTCGCCATATTCGTCGTTCACCGCGATGCGCAGCGCCTGGAAGCTGCGGGTGGCGGGATGGGACTGACCCGGCTTGGCGCGCGGCAGGCAGCCTTCGACGATCTGAGTAAGTTGCAGGGTCGTCGTGACCGGTGCCTCGGCCCGAGCTTTGACAATGGCCTTGGCGATGCGGCGGCTGGCGCGTTCCTCGCCGTATTGGAAGAGGATATCGGCGATGAGGCTTTCCTCGGCCTCGTTGACGATGTCGGCGGCCGAGGGGCCCTCCTGGCTCATCCTCATATCGAGGGGGCCGTCCTTCATGAAGGAAAAGCCGCGTTCGGCCTGATCGAGCTGCATGGAGGAGACGCCAAGGTCAAGGACGACACCGTCCAGATCGGTCGTGTACTCGTCCATCCTGGAGAAGACGCCGCGCTGCATGACGAGCCGTTCGCCGTAGTCCCCTGCCCAGCTTGCCGCCATCTCGAAAGCCAGCGGATCACGGTCGACCGCGATCACCTTCTCCGCCCCTGCGTCCAGAAGCGCGCGGGTATAGCCGCCCGCGCCGAAGGTGCCGTCGAGCCAGATGCCCTGCACCGGCGCGATGGCCGCCAGCAGCGGGCGCAAGAGGACGGGGATATGGGGAGCAGCGGATGGGGCGGTCTGGGCAGCAGCAGCCATTTTCTTTATTCCCCCGGCGATCCGTCCAGGAAGGCCATCGGATCGAAGTCATCCGGCAGCTCGTCGAGCCATTCCTCTTCCTTGGCGCGCTCGACCGTGTCGTAGGTCTCGGGCTTCCAGATCTGGAAGGTGTCACCGGCGGCGATAAAGAAGGCCTCGTTCTCCAGCTCGATCTTCTGGCGCAGCTTGGCAGGAAGCACGAGGCGGCCGGTTTCATCGACGTTGGTCGGAAAGGACTGGCCGTGGAAAAGGCGCTGGAGCATCTTGCGCTCCATCGAGCCACGCGGCAGCGCATCGATCTTGCTGTCCACCTCGTCAATGGCTTCCATGGTGTAACATTCGAGGAATTGACGGCGCTTATCACCGTAAACGATCACCAGCTCGGGGTTTTCACCGGGTTTCCAGTTCGGGTCGCCCGCCTCAAGCACACGCCGAAAAGAGGCCGGTATGGAAACCCGCCCCTTTGCATCGACCTTGTGGTGGCTTTCACCTCTGAACCTGCGGCTCACTGTCCCGTCCCGTCTTGCGCCCTTTGCGCCCCGTTTCGCGCCTCCGCGAATTTCCAACCCCTTTAAAGCGAACGGCGGATTGAACTGCTGCCACTGTTCAATCCGCCGCCCTCATCCCGCTTCCGCGAGGAACTCCGACTGCGCGCGCCACCTGGGGGGATGTCTGCTCGCCCGCGCGCCGGATCTTTGGTCCGATGAAATCGAGAGCCTGTATGAAACCTGCTCAGGTTTTTATTTGGTTGGGGTCGTTTGGCGCCCCGTGTTCCCGTTCTCATCCGATGCATCAGGGATGCCATGGGAATTCATGGGCGTCTACAATTTTTTTCGCGATCACGCCCAAAATATTGTTCTGCACAACCAGTGAAAACAAGATTTGGTATGAGAAATGGGGAGGTTTATCCCACAAATTGAATTCTATATGTCATAAATCACTATATATAGTATTGGCACGTCGGAGCCCAATTTATCCCACGATTTCCCAATAAATTTCATCCCGAGATTTATCCACAGGATGTGTTCATTAAATGTTCTAAGTTAAAACGTCGAATAAGGGTCGAAATCCCCCGTGAACCGGCGCAAAGTGATTCGTTTTTCTGGATTCGGCCGTCGAAGCACAGAGCTGGAGAACAGGTTTCCCATTCATTCCCGTGGCGCATGGCGAGATTGAGGCTTCGTCCCATCATTTCCCGGAAACGAGCCGACGCAGCGGCGCAGACACGCCCGCCCACCGTACCCCGAGGGCTGGCTCAGGCCATGCCGCCCTCGATCAACCTCCTGGCGATCCGCGCGTAGGCTTCGGCCATCGGCCCCTCGCCCGCCGCTACCGGCGTTCCTCCGTCCCCGGCCAGACGGGTCTCCAGATCGATCGGCAACGCACCCAGCAGCGGCACGCCCATCTTCTCGGCCTCGGCCTTCACGCCGCCCTGCCCGAATATCTCGTGCTGCGCCCCGCAATCGGGACAGACGAACATCGACATGTTCTCGATCAGCCCCAGCACCGGCGTCTTGAGCGTCGCGAACATGTCGAGCGCCTTGCGCGCATCCAGAAGGGCCACATCCTGAGGTGTGCTGACGACGATGGCCCCGGTCAGCTCGGACTTGGTGCAGAGCGTGAGCTGCACATCGCCCGTGCCGGGCGGCAAATCGACGATCAGCACGTCAAGCTCCCCCCATTCCACCTGTCCCAGCATCTGCTGCAGCGCACCCATCAACATCGGACCGCGCCAGACCACTGCCTTGCCTTCCTCCAGCATGAACCCGATGGACATGAGCGTCACGCCATGGGCATGCAGGGGAATGATCGTCTTGCCATCCGGGCTCGCGGGCCGCTTGTTGACACCCATCATGCGCGGCTGGCTCGGCCCGTAGATATCCGCGTCGAGCAACCCGACCTTGCGGCCTTGCCGGGCGAGTGCCACGGCGAGGTTCGAGCTGACCGTCGACTTGCCGACGCCGCCCTTGCCCGAGCCGATGGCGAGGATGCGCTGAACGCCGCTGGGCTTCGTCGGGCCCTCCTGCGGCTTGGGGTGCCCGCCGATCTTGAGACTGGGCGGTGCTGCGGGCTTGGCTGCGGGACCGTGCGCCGTCAGCGCTACAACGGCCTGACGAACGCCGGGCAGTTCAGAGACGACCTTTTCCGCCGCGTCGCGCAGGGGGCCCATCTGCCGGGCCACATCGGCATTCGGCGCCTCGATCACGAAACGCACGACACCGTCCTCGATTGTCAGCGCGCGAACAAGGTCATGTGCCAGCAGGCTTTTGCCATCGGGCAAGCTTACCCGGTCCAGCGCCGCCTCGACCTCAGCTTTCGTCACAGTCATTCTCTGTCTCCTCCGCATCTGCGCCTCCACATGGCAGCTTCTCGCGCCGACACAAGGGGGACGCGGCCATTTGCCCAAGAATTGGGCAGGGCGCATAGAAATGGACCGTGTCCACCATGTCGTCGCTGCATGGCAGCATTGCAAAGGAATCTATTGTGCAGATGCAGCAAATCCATGAACATGAATTTATTGAGAGGCGTTGCTTCTCACTCTGAAAGACCAGACCGCTTCATCCTCCTCCCGAACCGGTCTGTTATTGGCGGCGGCATCCTCCTCCTCCCTGATGTCGCCGCCCTTTTTCTTCCGTCTTAACCCTCATTCCGGTCGACCAGGCAGCCGGCGTCCGTTTTCCCCATGAAAACAGTGTCTTGCCTTAGGGTCAGCTTTGCAAAAACCGCATAACGGGGTTGTGTCAACGCGTGTTGAACGCCGCGAAGGCGCACGTAGATATGCAGCACGAAACGACTGACGAAATGAAATCGAGGCCACCATGGCATATCTGACAACGACAACCGGCAACGGGAACGCCGCCTTCGCGGGCATCGCGGGGACTTTCGAGAAAATCGCCCTGCGCCTTCGCGAACGCCGTCTCTACCGTGAGACCTTCGACGGGCTGAGCGCGCTCACAAACCGCGAACTCGCCGACCTGGGGCTGACCCGTTCCGACCTGCGCGCCGTGGCGCGAAAGGCCGCGCGCAACGCAGCGCGCTGAGAGATCGGACGCATCGCTTCCTCCCTGCGATGTGTCTGAGGACGTGCGGCACCCGGCATCTTCCTCCTCCCCGAGGCCGGTGCGCATGATCCGAAAGACCCGAAGCTGACCTCCCTGCATGCTTCGGGCCGACAAGAGAACAGCCGCAGCTTCCTCCCAAGCTGCGGCTGTTTTTGTTGGGGCGATCTGCGTTTTCTACGGTTGACCGGGCTCCGCCGGCCGGTTTCCAAGTAGCCCGCTCGCTCTGAGGTGGTCGGCCCCGCAGCGCCTGCAACACGCGCCACAGGAACAGGCCCAAACCTTTCTTGGACCCTTGGCGAAGAGCCCCGCCACGGGCGCGATGAGCCCCGGATCAGAACGGCACGTCGTCACACCCTGTCAGGAAGCGCGACACCACCTTCTTCACGCCTGCCTTCTCGAAATCGACCTCAAGCTTGTCGCCCTCGATGCCGATCACGGCACCATAGCCGAATTTCTGGTGAAACACCCGCTCACCCATGGTGAAACTCGAAACGGCATTCATGTCGATGGTGACATTGCGCGCCTCGGACGGCTGGGAAATGCCCCTTTGGCCCGCCCGCGCCTGCAAACGCCGCCAGCCGGGAGAATTGTAGACATTGGCCTCTGCCGCCCGCTCGTGCAGGTCCGAGCCCATCATGTCCCGCATCGCAGGCGATGCCGAGGCTGCCATCCCCGCCGCGCCATAGCCCCCACCGTAAAGTCCCGGTGGAGTCAGCACCTCGACGTGTTCGGCGGGCAGTTCGTCGATGAACCGCGACGGCATAGAGGACTGCCACTGCCCGAACACCCGCCGGTTCGCGGCAAAGGAAATGGTGCAAAGCTCTTCCGCCCGCGTGATCCCCACGTAGGCGAGCCTGCGCTCCTCCTCGAGCCCCTTGATCCCGCTTTCGTCCATCGACCGTTGCGAGGGAAACAGCCCATCCTCCCACCCCGGCAGGAAGACCGCCGGAAACTCCAGCCCCTTGGCCGCGTGCAATGTCATGATCGACACTTTCGCCCCGCCGTCGTCGGCCTCGTTGTCCATGATGAGGCTCACGTGTTCCAAGAACCCCTGCAGGTTCTCGAACTGCTCGAGCGCCTTGATCAATTCCTTGAGGTTTTCCAGCCGCCCCGGCGCCTCGGGCGTCTTGTCGTTCTGCCACATGCCGGTATAGCCGCTTTCGTCGAGGATGATCTCGGCAAGCTCCATATGGCTGACCTCCGGCGGCCCGTATTCGACGCGCGCGGGCCCGGTCTCGTCGTCCAGCACCTCGTTGTCCACACTGACCGGCATCGCCGGGCCGCGCAGCATGCCGTTCCAGCGGTCGATCCCGTCGATCAGCATCCGAAGCTGGCCCGCCCCCTTGCCGCTGATCCCGCCCTCGGCCAAGAGGATGCGCGCGCCTTCCACAAGGTTCACGCCATGCTGGCGCGCGGTGACCTGTATTCTCTGCTGTGCGACGTCACCGAGACCCCGCTTGGGCGTGTTCACGATCCGCTCGAAGGCGAGGTCGTCGTCGGGCGAGGTGACAATGCGGAAATAGGCCATGGCGTCGCGGATCTCCATCCGCTCGTAAAAGCGCGGCCCGCCGATGACGCGGTACGGCAGACCGATGGTCAGGAACCGGTCCTCGAAGGCCCGCATCTGGTGGGAGGCGCGGACAAGGATCGCCATCCGGTCGAGGTCCATCGAATCCATGCCGCGCGTGCCGCGCTGCATCGCCTCGATCTCTTCCCCGATCCATCGCGCCTCCTCCTCGCCGTCCCAATGGCCGATGAGACGCAGCTTCTCGCCCTCGACCGCCTCGGTCCAAAGCGTCTTGCCCAAACGGCCCTGATTTCCGGCGATGACACCAGAGGCCGCCGCCAGGATATGCGGTGTCGAGCGATAATTCTGCTCCAGCCGGACCACATGCGCGCCGGGAAAATCCGTCTCAAAGCGCAGGATGTTGCCCACCTCGGCCCCACGCCAGCCATAGATCGACTGGTCGTCGTCTCCCACGCAGCAGATGTTCCTGTGCCCCTGGGCGAGCAGCCGAAGCCAGAGATACTGGGCGACGTTGGTGTCCTGATATTCATCGACAAGGATGTATTTGAACCAGCGCTGGTACTGCGCCAGCACGTCCTCGTGGGTCTGGAAGATCGTGACCATATGAAGCAGCAGATCACCGAAATCGACCGCGTTCAGTTCCTTCAGCCGCTGCTGGTAGGCGGCATAGATCTCCGTGCCGCGATGATTGTAGGCCCCCGCATCGGCGGCAGGGACCTTTTCGGGGGTGAGCGCCCGGTTCTTCCAGCCGTCGATGATCGAGGCGATCTGGCGCGCGGGCCAGCGCTTTTCGTCAATGTTCTCGGCAAGGATCAGCTGCTTGAGGAGCCGCAGCTGGTCGTCGGTATCCAAAATGGTGAAGTTCGACTTCAGCCCTACAAGTTCCGCGTGCCGCCGCAAAAGCTTGACACAGATGGCATGGAAGGTGCCCAGCCAGGGCATCCCCTCGACCTGCTGGCCCAGCATCTGGCCCACGCGCTGTTTCATCTCGCGCGCGGCCTTGTTGGTGAAGGTCACCGCCAGGATCTCGTTCGGCCGCGCCTTGCCCCGCGCCATCAGGTGCACGATCCGCGTGGTCAGCGCCTTGGTCTTGCCCGTCCCCGCGCCCGCGAGCATCAGCACCGGGCCGTCCATCTGCTCGACCGCCGCGCGCTGCGCGGGGTTCAGCCCGTCGAGGTAGGGTGCAGGCCGCGCCGCCATGGCGCGCGCCGACAACGACGCGCCTTCGAAGGCGTCCATTTCATCAAAACTGCTCATCGGTGTTAACCTAACCAGATTCCCCACTCAGGGAAAGCCCATGTTCGCGGGATGTTCCCTCGCGCTAGCGCGAAATCCCACCCCTCCCCGTCTCTGGTCCGGAGCCGCCTTCGCTTGAGCACGTCAGGGCGGAAGGACAGCCGATTGCCAAGGAAAATCGCCGAGGGGCCCCTTTGGGGAGACGGCTATTTTCCTTGGGAAGCGGATGGCCTTCTGCCATGAACGGGATCAATCGAAGGCGGCTCCGGACCCTCTGGGACGGTGAGCCTGAAGCAAGCACCGCCAGACGCTCCCCTGAGGGTCGTTGCAGGGAAAAACTCCTGGAACAGGTGCCAAATCAATAATGTCGTGCGGCGCAGCCGCTCAATCAGATCACACCCCATGGACAAATCCCGGGCCATCCGCACAAATGCGCCCCATGGACCTGCACACCAGATACCCCGGCCTCGAAGACCTGCGCGCCCGCGCCAAGCGGCGTATCCCGAAATTCGTCTGGGAATACCTTGACAGCGGCACGGGGTTCGAGGCCACCAAGGCGCGCAACCGCACGGCGCTTGACCGCATCGGCTTTGCCCCTTCGGTCCTCCATGGCGAGATCACGCCGGACCTTTCAACCACGTTTCTCGGAGAAAACTACCCCCTGCCCGTCGGCATTTCGCCCATCGGAATGTCAGGCCTCATATGGCCCGGGGCCGAGGCGATCCTAGCGCGCACGGGGGCCAAGCACGGCCTGCCCTATTGCATCTCGACCG
Source organism: Sulfitobacter sediminis (assembly GCF_040811725.1). Classification (NCBI taxonomy): domain Bacteria; kingdom Pseudomonadati; phylum Pseudomonadota; class Alphaproteobacteria; order Rhodobacterales; family Roseobacteraceae; genus Sulfitobacter; species Sulfitobacter sediminis. The sequence continues at coordinate 213,106 of NZ_JBFNXX010000003.1, read as the reverse complement.
TCGCGGCGCAAAGCCCCGAGGACGTCGCTCCGCACCTGGGCGACCACGCCTGGTTCCAGCTATATCCGCCGCGCGATCCGGAGATTCGCACCGACATGCTGAACCGCGCCCGCGACGCGGGCTTCAGCGCACTGGTGCTGACCGTGGATGTCCCCGCATCCTCGCGCCGGGAGCGGCAGGTGCGCTCGGGCCTCACCAACCCGCCCACCATCACGCCGCGCATCCTCGCCCAGATCATGACCTGCCCCACCTGGGCACTTGAGACGGCAAAGCGCGGCATGCCGCGCATGCGCGGCATCGACAAGTACACCGGTGCCGCCACCAAGGGCATGTCGCCCACCGCCCATATGGGCTACCTGCTGCGCACCGCGCCTGACTGGGATTACGTTAAATGGCTGCGTGACGCCTGGGACGGGCCGTTCTTCGTCAAGGGCGTGATGCGCCCCGAGGACGCCGAAAAGCTCGACCGCATGGGCACCGACGCGATCTGGGTGTCGAACCACGCGGGCCGTCAGTTCGACGGCGCGCAGGCCTCGATCGAGGTGCTCCCCGCCATCCGCGCCGCGACCGGGCGCCCGATCATCTTCGACAGCGGCGTCGAAACCGGCCTCGACATCCTGCGCGCCATCGCCCTGGGCGCGGACTTCGTTATGCTGGGCCGCGCCTGGCATTTCGCCCTTGGTGCCCTTGGCGCGAAGGGCGCCGATCATCTCGTTGATATCCTTGCCAAAGACCTTAGCGCTAACATGGGCCAGTTGGGGGCCGCGGACCTGAGATCCCTGCCCGAGCCCCTGGAATTGACCTAAAGTCAGACAAAGCAAAAACAATCGTCGTCCCGTACCCCACGGCACACCGAAAAACCTTACAGAAATGTTGCAAACTCCGTAGGTGTGGGTATTGCGCCGCCCCGCGCGCTGCCTATGGTGCGGCCAAATCCTGCTGCCCGGAGGCCTCCCATGCCCGACTTCAAGAAAATCCTCGTCGCCAACCGTGGCGAGATCGCCATCCGCATCATGCGGGCCTCCAACGAGATGGGCAAGAAGACGGTCGCGGTCTATGCCGAGGAGGACAAGCTGGGCCTGCACCGCTTCAAGGCGGATGAGGCCTACCGCATCGGCGAGGGTCTGGGGCCGGTCGCCGCTTATCTCTCCATCCCCGAGATGATCCGCGTGGCCAAGGCCAGCGGGGCGGACGCGATCCATCCCGGCTACGGGCTGCTGAGCGAGAACCCGGAGTTCGTCGATGCCTGCGAGAACAACGGCATCACCTTCATCGGCCCCCGCGCCGAGACCATGCGCGCCCTGGGCGACAAGGCCAGCGCGCGGCGGGTGGCGATGGAGGCAGGCGTGCCGGTCATCCCCGCCACCGAGGTGCTGGGTGACGACATGGCCGTGATCCGCAAGCAGGCCAAGGAGATCGGCTATCCCTTCATGCTCAAGGCGTCATGGGGCGGCGGCGGTCGCGGCATGCGCCCGATCTACGACGAGAGCGAGCTTGAGGAGAAGGTCCTCGAAGGTCGCCGCGAGGCCGAGGCTGCCTTCGGGAACGGCGAAGGTTACCTGGAGAAGATGATCCAGAAGGCGCGCCACGTCGAGGTGCAAATCCTCGGCGACAAGCACGGCGGGATGTATCACCTTTACGAGCGTGACTGCTCGGTCCAGCGCCGCAACCAGAAGGTCGTCGAACGCGCCCCTGCGCCCTATCTCACCGAAGAGCAACGTGCTGAAATCTGCGAGCTCGGCCGCAAGATCTGCACCCATGTGAACTACGAATGCGCGGGCACCGTCGAATTCCTGATGGATATGGCCGACGGCAAATTCTACTTCATCGAAGTGAACCCCCGCGTGCAGGTCGAACACACCGTGACCGAGGAAGTCACCGGGATCGACATCGTGCAGGCGCAAATCCTGATTGCCGAGGGCAAGACCATCGCCGAGGCCACGGGCAAAGCCTCCCAAGACGATGTGCGCCTCGACGGCCACGCGCTCCAGACCCGGATCACCACCGAGGACCCGCAGAACAACTTTATTCCCGACTACGGCCGCATCACCGCCTTTCGCGAGGCCACCGGCATGGGCATCCGCCTCGACGGCGGCACCGCTTATTCGGGCGGCGTGATCACCCGCTACTACGACTCGCTGCTGGTCAAGGTCACCGCGAAGGCACAGACCCCAGAGGCCGCCATCGCCCGCATGGACCGCGCCCTGCGCGAATTCCGCATCCGGGGCGTCAGCACCAACATCGCCTTTGTCGAGAACCTGCTGAAGCACCCGACGTTCCTCAACAACGATTACCACACCAAGTTCATCGACCAGACGCCGGAGCTGTTCCAGTTCTCCAAGCGCAAGGACCGGGGCACCAAGGTCCTCACCTACATCGCCGACATTACCGTGAACGGTCATCCGGAAACCAAAGGTCACCCGCGCCTCCCCGTCACCATCCGCCAGCCCAAACCGCCCGCCAACCGCGCGGAGCCGATGATGGGCACCCGCAACCTGCTGGAACAGAAAGGCCCGCAGGCCGTGGCCGACTGGATGCGCCAGCAAAGCCAGTTGCTGATCACCGACACCACCATGCGTGACGGCCACCAGTCCCTGCTGGCCACAAGGATGCGCTCCATCGACATGATCAAAGTGGCGCCCGCGTATGCCGCGAACCTGCCGCAGCTCTTCTCCGTTGAATGCTGGGGCGGCGCCACTTTCGACGTGGCCTACCGCTTCCTGCAGGAATGCCCCTGGCAGCGGCTGCGCGACCTGCGCGAACGCATGCCCAACATCATGACCCAGATGCTGCTGCGCGCCTCGAACGGCGTGGGCTATACCAACTATCCCGATAACGTGGTGCAGTTCTTCGTGGCACAGGCCGCGAAATCCGGTGTCGACGTCTTCCGCGTCTTCGACAGCCTCAACTGGGTCGAAAACATGCGCGTCGCCATGGACGCGGTGATCGAGGCCAACAAGGTCTGCGAAGGCACGATCTGTTACACCGGCGACATCTTTGACCCCGACCGCGCGAAGTACGATCTGAAATACTATGTCGCCATGGGCAAGGAGTTGCAGGCCGCAGGCGCGCATATTCTGGGTCTCAAGGACATGGCGGGCCTTCTGAAACCTGCGCAGGCCCGCGTCCTGATAAAGGCTTTGAAATCCGAGGTGGGCCTGCCCATCCACTTCCACACCCATGACACCGCCGGCATCGCCTGCGCCACCATCCTCGCGGCCTCAGACGCGGGCGTCGACGCGGTCGACTGCGCGATGGATGCTTTCTCCGGGAACACGAGCCAGGCCACCCTCGGCTCCGTCGTCTCGACACTCAAGCACACCGACCGCGACACCGGCCTGTCGATGGATGCCGTGCGCGAGATCTCGGACTACTGGGAAGAGGTCCGCCACCAGTACGGCGCCTTCGAGACCGGCATGCAGGCCCCCTCGTCCGAGGTCTACCTTCACGAAATGCCCGGCGGCCAGTTCACTAACCTCAAGGCGCAGGCGAAATCGCTGGGGCTTGAGGAACGCTGGCCCGAGGTCGCCCGCACCTATGCAGACGTCAATCAGATGTTCGGCGATATCGTCAAGGTTACGCCAAGCTCCAAGGTTGTGGGCGACATGGCGCTAATGATGGTCAGCCAGGGCCTGACCCGTGCCGAAGTGGAGAACCCCGAGACCGACGTCGCCTTTCCCGACAGCGTAATCGACATGATGCGCGGCAACCTCGGCCAGCCCCCCGGCGGCTTCCCCGAGAAGATCATCAGGAAGGTCCTCAAGGACGAGGAACCCAATACCGAACGCCCCGGCAAGCACCTCCCTTCCGTCGATCTGGAAGCCACCCGCAAGGACCTCTCCGAGCAGCTCGAAGGGATGAGCGTCGATGACGAGGATCTGGCCGGATACCTGATGTACCCCAAGGTTTTCCTTGATTACATGGGCCGCCACCGCATCTACGGACCGGTGCGCACGCTGCCGACGCAGACCTTCTTCTACGGGATGGAACCCTCTGAGGAGATCAGCGCCGAGATTGACCCCGGCAAGACGCTGGAGATTCGCCTGCAGGCGGTGGGCGAGACCAACGAGGACGGCGAGGTGAAGGTTTTCTTCGAACTCAACGGCCAGCCCCGGGTGATCCGCGTGCCGAACCGGCTGGTCAAGGCGACCACGGTTCAGCGTCCCAAGGCCGAGCCGGGCAACGAAAACCACATCGGTGCGCCGATGCCCGGTGTCGTGGCCTCGGTCGGTGCCGTCGTGGGCCAGAAGGTCAGCGCGGGCGATCTGCTGCTCACCATCGAGGCAATGAAGATGGAGACCGGCATCCACGCCGAACGCGATGCGACCGTCAAGGCCGTCCACGTTCAGGCGGGTGGCCAGATCGACGCCAAGGACCTGCTGGTGGAACTGGAGTGAATGCGACTCTCCGCCCTGACGCTGATAGTTCCTGATTACGACGCGGGCATCAGCTTCTTCTGCGGCACCCTCGGCTTCGAGCTGACCGAGGACATCGACTAGGGCCACAAACGCTGGGTGCGCGTGACCCCACCGGGCGGCGGCACGGGCCTGATCCTGGCCGAGCCGGGCAACGCGACCCAACGCGCGGCCATCGGCCGGCAGGGTGCAGGCCGCGTCTGGCTGTTCCTCGAAACCGACGATTTCGCCATTGAGCACGAGCGCCTCAAAAGCGCAGGCGTCACCTTCGAGGAAGACCCGCGCCACGAGGTCTACGGTACCGTCGCCGTCTTCCGCGATCCGTTCGGCAACCGCTGGGATTTGATCTCATACGCCTGACCTGCGGATATCCCCCATCCTCCCCGGTCTGGTGAGCCCGTGACCCGACCTCCACCACAAGAATCGCGAACAGTGACACCTGTCGCGCCCGGGCAAAGAGGCCCCAACCGATGAACCTACGGTGTGCGCAACAGATTGCCACATTGCCAAGCACAGCGGGACGGCTATCTTGGCGGCAACACGAAAGTGGATCTCTACCATGCCCTACAAATGGACATCGCCTCCCGAAGCGCCCGCGCAGGAAATGCGCCTCTGGCCGCACCAGTCGCTGCCCGCCAGGGGCTTTGCCGCCTTTATCCTGACGACCTTCACGCTGATCCTGATTCCCACGATGACGCTTCTGGGCACGGTGCTGCTCTGGGGCATGCTGCCCTTCGTGCTGCTGGCCGTGGGCGGGGTCTATTTCGCACTCCAGCAGAACCACAAATCCCGCCTCATCGAGGAGGTGCTGACGCTCGACAAAGATATGGCGCGGCTGACGCACACCACGCCAAAGGGCGAAGTCAAGGAATGGGCCTGCAACCGTTACTGGGCAACGGTGAACAAATACGAAAAGGACGGTCCCATGCCGCAATACGTCACCCTGAGGGGCGAGGGGCGCGAAGTGGAGATCGGCGCCTTCCTTAGCGAAGAGGAGCGTGTCGAGCTCTATGACGATCTGCAACGCTCGCTGAAGCGCTAGAGTGTGTAGACCTCTGCCCGAACCTTGCGAGAGAACCGGGCAATACGCCAAACCGGCAACGAATGCCGGACACAGACTTCATGTGTCACTTCAATTTGCTAACTTAAGAATCTGATGCTGGGAGATTATCCAGCCGAACTCAGCCGGTCCTTCACCTTCGGCCCGACCGCACCGAAATCCATCTGACCGGTGTACTTCGATTTCAGTGCGCCGATCACCTTGCCCATGTCGCGGATGCTCTCGGCCCCGATATCGGCGATGGCCGCCTCGATGGCGGCACTGGTCTCTTCCTCGCTCAACTGGCGGGGCAGGAATTCCTCGATGATCCCGATCTCGACCCTTTCCTGCTCGGCAAGGTCAAGCCGCCCCCCCTCCTCGTAGGCGCGCGCCGATTCCATCCGCTGCTTGGTCATCTTGCCGAGGATGGCGAGCACCTCGCTGTCCGGCACACCGTCATCGTTGCCGCCCGCGCGCGCGGCGATGTCCTTGTCCTTGATTGCGGCATTGATCAGCCGCAGGGTCGACAGCCGGTCGGCGTCCTTGTCTTTCATTGCCTTCTTCAGTGCATCCGAAATACGCGTGCGCAAAACCATGAGAAGCCATCCTCTGTGCGGAATGATTACAAGTTTCGCAACATAGCCAAAGCGCCCCGCGCAGGCAATGGGCATACCGTTAGGTTAACCCATTGGTTTTTAATGCAATCTCATTTCCGCTTCGCCCTTGACCCCGGCGAAGGCGACCAGTAGTTTCCGCACCGTTTACCCTCTTCCCGCTGCCGGAGGCTGCCCCATGACCGCGCCCGCCCAAGACCGCCCGACCGCCTGCCTTGCCCTTGCGGACGGATCGCTCTTCTACGGCATGGGGTTCGGGGCAACGGGGCAGACGGTGGCAGAGCTTTGCTTCAACACGGCGATGACCGGCTATCAGGAGATCATGACTGACCCGTCCTACGCCGGTCAGGTCATCACCTTCACGTTCCCCCATATCGGCAACGTTGGCACCAACCCCGAGGATGACGAAACCGGCGATCCGGTGGCGGCGGGCATGGTGGTCAAGTGGATGCCGACCGATCCGTCGAACTGGCGCAATGTGCAGCCCCTGTCGGACTGGCTGGCGGCGCGCGGGCGCATCGCCATCGGCGGCGTGGACACCCGCCGCCTGACCCGGGCAATCCGGCACCAGGGCGCCCCGCATGTGGCGCTGGCCCATGACCCGGAAGGTAATTTCGATATCGAGGCACTGGTCAATGCTGCCCGCGGTTTCGCAGGGCTGGAGGGCATGGATCTGGCCAAGGACGTCACCTGCGCCCAATCCTACCGCTGGGACGAGATGCGTTGGGCCTGGCCGGACGGCTTCCCCCGCCAGACCAACCCCAAGCACAAGGTCGTCGCGGTGGACTATGGTGCCAAGCGCAACATCCTGCGCTGCCTTGCCTCGGCGGGCTGCGACGTGACCGTGTTGCCGGCAACCGCAACTTATGAAGACGTGATGGCGCATAATCCCGACGGTGTCTTTCTGTCAAACGGTCCCGGCGATCCCGCGGCAACCGGGGAATACGCGGTTCCGATGATCCGCGACGTGCTGGAGAACACGGAACTACCGGTCTTCGGCATCTGCCTCGGCCACCAGATGCTGGCGCTGGCGCTCGGTGCCAAGACCATCAAGATGAGCCACGGCCACCACGGGGCGAACCACCCGGTCAAGGACAACGACACCGGCAAGGTCGAGATCACCTCGATGAACCACGGCTTCGCCGTCGATGCACAGACCCTGCCCAAGGGCGTGGTGGAAACCCATGTGTCGCTTTTTGACGGATCGAACTGCGGCATCCGCATGGCCGACCGTCCTGTCTGGTCGGTGCAGCATCATCCAGAGGCATCGCCCGGCCCGCAGGACAGCTATTACCTGTTCGAGCGCTTCGCGGCGGCCATGGACGATCGCAAGAAGGCAACCGCCAAGGCGTGATCCCTGATCTCGCCTCGTTCCTCTTAACCCCGCCTTAACCAAGAGCCGTCTAGTTAGCGTTACATTAACCTGTGAGGCCAACCTGATGAGCAACCTGCGGCTGCACCTTTCCGACCCGCGCGTCGCGCGGCGCGAGACACCCAAGCGTCCGCTGGGCCGCTATCTGGTCGAGGCGGGGATCATCGGCAGCAACGATCTTGTGCATGCCCTCGATCTGCAGCGGCGGATCGACGCGCCGCTGGGCGAAATCCTGATCGCGGAAGGGCTCGCGGACCGCGAGGACATCCTGATCGCGCTTTCCGAACAGCACAGTGCCCAGATTGCCGATCTGGACCGCGATCCGCCGCAGGATCACCTGGCTAAGCGCCTGCCGGTCACCCTCTGCCTGCAGTTCCGGGCCGTGCCCTGGCTAGAGGTCGGCGGTGCACTGCTGATCGCCACCAGCCGGCCTCATGAATTCGACGCGCTGCGGCTGGCCCTGGGGGACAGGGCGGCGCCCATCCTGCCGGTGATCGCAGAGGAACAGCAGGTCAAGCGTCAGATCTCGCGCCTTTACGGGCCGGAGCTTGCCTACAAGGCCGCCACCCGCGTGCCCGGTCACGTGAGTTGCCGAAGCTGGGACATCTCCGGCCATGGTCGGGTACTCTGGGCGCTCGCGATCCTCTCGGTGATCCTGACCGCGCTGATCCTCGCCCCGCTCTGGACGTTCACCATCGCCGTGCTCTGGGCCTTCGTCACGCTGGTGATGACCGCCGTGCTCAAGGCCGCAGCCCTCTACGCCCAGATCACCCAGAAAACGCCCGAGACCCCGCTCCCCTTCATTCCGCACCAGAGCCTGCCTTACCGCCTGCCGCGCGTCTCGATCATCGTGCCCCTGCTGCGCGAGAAGGAGATCGCGGGCGCGCTCATCTCCCGCCTCTCAAAGCTGACCTACCCCAAGTCGCAATTGGAAATCATGCTCGCGCTCGAAGAAGGCGATGCTGTCACCCGAGACACCCTTGCCCGGACCGATCTGCCCCCCTGGATCAGCGTGATCGAGGTGCCCGAGGCCAATCGCTTGACCACGAAGCCACGCGCGCTCAACTTCGCGCTCGACTTCTGTCAGGGCAGCATCATCGGCGTCTGGGATGCCGAGGACGCCCCCGAGCCCGACCAGATCGAACGCGTCGTCAGCCGGTTTCAACGCGCGCCCTCGAACGTGGTCTGCCTGCAGGGCATTCTCGACTACTACAATGCCCCCGCCAACTGGTTGTCGCGCTGCTTCACCATTGAATATGCCGCATGGTGGCGGGTCCTGCTGCCCGGTGTCGCGCGGCTTGGGCTGGTCATTCCGCTGGGCGGCACGACCTTGTTCTTCCGACGCGACATCCTTGAGAAACTCAGCGGCTGGGACGCTCACAACGTTACCGAGGACGCCGATCTGGGCGTGCGTTTGGCGCGGCGGGGCTATGTGACGGAACTGCTGCCAACCGTGACCTATGAAGAGGCCAATTGCCGTCTCTGGCCTTGGGTCCGGCAACGTTCACGCTGGCTCAAGGGCTTTCTCATCACCTGGTGTGTGCATATGCGCAACCCTGGTCAGCTGAAGGCCGAGCTGGGCTGGGTGCGGTTTCTGGGCTTGCAAACGATGCTGCTGGCCACCTTCAGCCAATTCACCTGCGCGCCGCTTTTGTGGTCCTTCTGGCTGGCGCTGGCGGGGGTGACGCATCCGGTGGCACTGACGCTGGGCAAGCCGGTGCTTTGGACCATGGTGGGAGTGTTCATCCTGGCAGAGACGCTGAACCTCGCTCTGTCACTGGTGGCGGTTTCGGGCAAGGAGCACCGTCATCTGATGAAATGGGTTTTCACCATGCCGTTCTACTTTGCCTTTGGCGCGCTTGCCGCGGCCAAGGCGCTTTACGAATTCGTCGTCAGCCCCTTCTTCTGGGACAAGACCCAGCATGGCGTCACACCGGCAAGCGATCTCAGCCCTCCGCCTCCAGACGCGCTGCCTCCTGCTTGAGGCGGGTCACGAAGGCCACCGAGATATGGGCGCGCAGCGCCGCGTCGGCCCCGTCCTCGTCCCGCGCCTCGATCATCGAGACGATCTTGTCATGCTCGGCCTGCGCAATCTCGCCCCGGCCTTCGGCCGCCAGCGAGGTTGTCGCCATCAGCGCCATGGAACGGTAGACAAGATCCAGCTGCTGGACAAGGTACCGGTTGTGCGAGGCCAGGTGGATCTGCTTGTGAAACCGCCGGTTGCTCCGCGACAGCGCGGTAGGGTCATTCACCAGCGCATTATCCGCCTCGACCATCTCGCGCAGTACACGGATCTCCTCTTCCGTTGCGTGGCGGGCGGCCAGCCGCGCGGCCAGCCCCTCCAGTTCGCCCCTCACCACGTAAAGTTCGGCCGTCTGGTTGTGATCAAGCGAGGCCACGATCAGGCTGCGCCCCTCCCGCGCTAGCAGAGATTGCGTCTCGAGCCGCTGCAACGCTTCGCGGATCGGCGTACGCGAGACTTTGAAGCGCTCCGCCAGTTCGCTTTCGACCAGCCTGTCGCCGGGGCGATAGATGCCGGTGTCGATCGCATCCAGGATCATCGAATAGGCGTCGGTCGAGCCGGGTTTGGGTGCAGCCATCTGAACTTCCTTTGCAATTCCGTCACTTTACCCCGGATGCGGCACGGCGCAAGCGCGGCCTCGCGTCGCGCACCTTGCAGCGGGCGGAGGGACGCTCTACTTGGGCTGTGATGCCACGCGATGCTTTCTCTCATGTCGAGACCTGGGTCTTCGACCTCGACAATACGCTCTACCCGCCCTCGGCGGCGCTTTTCGATCTGATCGAGGTGCGCATGACCGCCTGGGTGATGGAGGCCTTGGGCGTCGACCGCGCCCGCGCCGACGCGCTGCGGCTGCACTACTGGCGCACCCACGGCACGACGCTTGCGGGCCTCATGCGCGAACACGACGTCGACCCGCTGCCCTATCTGGAGGATGTCCACGACATCCCCATGGACCGCCTGTCGCCCGATCCGGAGCTGGCCGCCCGTATCCGCGACCTGCCGGGACGGCGGATCGTCTATACCAACGGCTGCGCACCCTATGCCGAACGGGTGCTGGAAGCACGGGGGCTCAATGGGCTGTTCGATGCGGTCTACGGCGTGGAACACGCGGATTTCCACCCTAAGCCCGACCGCGCGGCCTTTGACAAGGTCTTTGCCACCGACGGCGTGGTGCCCGATCGCGCCGCGATGTTCGAGGACGACGCGCGCAACCTCGCCGTGCCGCACGCGATGGGGATGCGCACGGTCCATGTGGCCCCTGCGCGGGAAGACGCGGCGCATGTTCACTACCACACGGACGATTTGTCCGATTTCCTTGGCCTCCTGAGGCAGTAAGCTTCTCCCATGACATACGACTGCGATATCCTGATCTCGGGCGGCGGCATCGCCGGGCTGACGGCGGCGGCGGCCTTTGGCACCGCTGGCTTCAACGTGATCTGCGTCGATCCCGCCCCGCCCATTACCGAGCGCGACGCCAAGGGGGCCGACATGCGCTCGACCGCGATGTTGCAGCCCGCGCGCAAGGTGCTCGAGGATGCAGGCGTCTGGGAAGCGCTGGCACCGCATGCAGCCGACCTGCAAATCATGCGGATCATCGACGCGGGCGGCGAGACCGCCGAGCCCCGTGTGAGCCGTGAATTCAATGCCGCCGATATCTCGGACATGCCCTTCGGCTGGAACTTTCCCAACTGGCTGCTCAGGCGCGAACTCGTGGACAGGCTCAAGGCCCTGCCCAACGTGGACTTTCGCCCCGGCAACGGCACCACATCGCTTTTCACCCGCATGTCCGAGGCCCGTGTCGGACTGACCGATGGCAGCCGCATCACGACCCGCCTCGTGATCGCCGCAGACGGGCGCGACAGCCCGATGCGCCAGGCCGCACGGATCGGCGTGAAAACCCGCCGCTACGGGCAAAAGGCGCTGGCCTTTGCCGTGACGCATCCCCTCCCCCACGAGAACGTCTCGACCGAAATCCACCGGACCGGCGGCCCCTTCACCCTCGTTCCCCTGCCAGACCGCGACGGCCAGCCCTGCTCTGCCATCGTCTGGATGGACGACGGGGCTGAAACCCTGCGCCGGTCCGAGATGCCCAAAGCCGCGTTCGAGGCCGAGATGACCGAACGGTCCTGCCACCTCTTCGGTCCGCTGACGCTGGTCAGCCCGCGCAACGTCTGGCCGATCATCAGTCAACACGCCGAGCGGCTGTCGGGCGAACGCATCGCGCTCATTGCCGAGGCCGCCCATGTGCTGCCGCCCATCGGCGCGCAGGGGCTCAACATGTCATTGCAGGACATGGCGACGCTGCTGAAACTGGCGATGGAATTCCCCGAAACGCTGGGCGATGCCCGGATGCTCGACACCTACCACAAGGCACGGTTTGCCGACATCCAGCTGCGGATCAACGGCATCGACCTGTTGAACCGGGTCAGCCAGGCGCGTCATCCGCTGGCCCGCGACGCCCGCGCCAAGGGACTGGATGCGCTCTATGCGCTGGCGCCGGTGCGCAAGATGCTCATGCAGATGGGTCTTGGCGTGCGCTGACGGCGAGGGTGGGCGATGCGCCCACCTTACAGGCTTCTGCAGAGCCTTAGTGCAATATTGCAAGATAAAAAGCACGAGACCGCTCGCGCCTTGCCACGTCGGGTCCCGAACGGGGCGGTAAGGTGCAGGCCCCCTGCACCCCTCGCTCAGAGAACTTCTTCGACAACCGGCTGCAGACGGCCAAGCGTACCTTCGACATCGTAAAGCTTGTCGAGACCGAAAAGCCCCAGCCGGAAGGTGCTGAACCCCTCGGGCTCACCCACCTGCAACGGCACGCCTGCGGCAATCTGCATGCCCCTGGCGGCGAATTTCTTGCCGTTCTGAACCTCCGGATCAGCCGTGAAGCTGACCACCACGCCCGGCGCGCCATAGCCCTCGGCCGCGACCGATTGCACGCCGCGCGCGCTCAGCATCTTGCGCACGCCGTCGCCCAGCTGCCACTGCGCCTCCTTCAGCCGGTCGAACCCGTAGTCCTTCGTCTCCAGCATCGTGTTGCGGAAGGCGCGCAGCGCATCGGTCGGCATCGTGGCGTGATAGGCGTGACCACCGTCCTCATACGCCTTCATGATCGCGCGCCACTTGGCCAGATCGATGGCGAAACTGTCCGACTGGGTCTCGGCCAGCCGCTTTTCCGCGCGTTCCGACATCATCACCAGACCCGCGGCTGGCGAAGCCGACCAACCCTTCTGCGGGGCCGAGATCAGCACATCGACACCCAGCGCCTTCATATCGACCCAGGCGCATCCCGACGCGATACAGTCGAGCACCATCAGCGCCCCCACGTCATGGGCGGCTTTCGCCATCTCCTTGATGTAATCGTCCGGCAGGATCACGCCCGCGCTCGTCTCCACGTGCGGTGCAAAGACCACCTGCGGCTTCTCCTCGTGGATCGCCGCCACGACGTCCTCGATCGCGGCGGGCACGAAGGGGGACGTGGGCGCATTGCCCTGCTGGCGCGCCTTCAGGACCGTCGTCTTGGCCGTCAGCCCCCCGGTTTCGATGATCTGCGACCAGCGGTATGAGAACCAGCCGTTCCGCACGACCAGCGCATCGACGCCGCGCGCGAACTGCCGCGCCACCGCTTCCATCGCAAAGGTCCCGCCCCCCGGCACAACCGCAACCGCGTCGGCGTTGTAGACCTCTTTCAGCAGGCCCGAGATATCCCGCATCACCTGCTGGAAGGTCGCGCTCATGTGGTTGAGCGAGCGGTCGGTGAAGACCACCGAGAATTCCTCAAGACCCGTGGGGTCAACCGTGTCGAGCAATGCCATGAAAGTTTTCCTCCATCTCTTTGCGCTCTGCATATGTGGCCGCTGGCTGAGTTGCAAAGTCTATCTTGGTATACAGTGTCTCCGTACCTGCGCCCCAGAGCCCGCCAACCGCAAGTTGTTGCCCAAAGGTCTCTGCCGCGCCCCTCCGCCGCGAAGTGGTTAACAAATCCTTGATTTGTCAGCTTTCCGCCGCAATCCTGCCACAAACACCGGCGCGCAGCCGGGACAGGCAGGCATGGGCAGATGGCAGACACGACGCTTTTGCTGAACGGATTCAGCATCATTGGCGACCCGCAATCGACGAACTCGAACGCCAGCGGTGGCGGCAACCTGATGATCCACAGCGGCCAAGCTGTGTTTGACGGGGACGATATCATCGTTTTTCAGGTCAGCGGTGCCACCGAGGACGGCGTGCTGACCGCGAATTCCTTCATTACCGGCGTCATCGTCTACGACAATGCGACCGACTATTACTACGACACACCCAAATACACCTATTCCGGAACGGCTGACATCGACACCGGACGTAACGATATGGGGGACCGCTACCTTCAACTGGATGGTAGCGGACTGACGTCTACGGACAGCGGTGCGCCGGTTCTCGGAGACCTTGCCGTGGTCGCCGGTGTCGATATCCTTGCGACAATCGAGGCGAACAATGGCCCGCTTGTCATCCCTACAAATGAAGCAATCGACCTCAACGGCGACGGGATCATCTCTCCCGACGAAGAAGCCGACGGCGCTTTTTCAAGCGATGTGTCCTTCGGCACCTTCGTCTGTTTCGCCAAGGGCACGCTGATCGAAACGCCCTCGGGTCCGGTCTTTATCGAAAGCCTGTCCGAAGGCGACCTCGTCAACACGCTCGACGACGGCCCGCAGGAGATCCGCTGGATCGGCAGCCGCAAGGTGCCCGGCACCGGCAAGGGCGCGCCTGTGCAGATTGCGGCAGGGGCGTTGGGAAATATCCGCCCGCTCACCGTGTCGCAGAACCACCGGATGCTGGTGACCGGCGCCATGGCCGAGCTGCTGTTCGGTCAGTCCGAGGTGCTGGTCGCCGCCAAGCATCTCGTCAACGACCGCACCATCCGGATCGTGCCCTGCGAAGAGGTGACCTATTACCATTTCCTGTGCGATGCCCACCAGATCATCTTTGCCGAGGGTTGCCCTGCCGAAAGCCTCTACCCCGGCACCCAGACACTCGAAGCCGTCGATCCGGATGCACGCGAAGAAATCGTGGCGCTCTTTCCCGAACTGCGCCTGGACAAGAGCACGGCTTCGCTTTCGCGCTACACGCTCTCGGGCCGCGAGGCGGCGGCGCTGACCGAGGTCGCCTGATCCACCTCAGAGCGGTCCCTTCAGCCGCTCCTCGCTCAACAGCACGTTGGCCTCCACCTCCCCGGCCCCCGGCAGCGTCATGATCCGCCGCCGCAAGACGCGCTCGAAATCCGGCAGATCGCGCGCCACAACGCGGAGACGGTAGTCGTAAAGTCCAAGCACATGCTCGACCGTTTGCACCTCAGGAATGGCCGAGACCGCGCGCTCGAAATCCTCCAGCGACACGCGCCCCTTGGTGGCCAGCTTGATGCCAAGAAACACCGTGACGCCAAACCCCAGCTTTTCGGCGTTCAGCCGCAATTGCCTGCGCGCGATGATGCCCGCCTCCTCCAGCCGTCTGATCCGCCGCCACGTCGCAGGCTGCGACAGGCCAAAGCGCTTGCCCAACGCGCTGGCAGATTGCCGCGCATCCCGCGCCAGCGCCCGGATCAGTTTGCGGTCGATATCATCAAGGGCGATCACAGCGGCAGCGTCTCTTCCGACTTGATCCGCGCCACATGCATCAGCGCCTCGATATCCGCGATATGCGGCAGCGTCAGGATGCGGCTACGGTAAATCTGCTGGTAGTGTCCCATGTCCCGCGCGATGATCGAGAGCCGCGCATCGACACGGCCCAGAAAGGTCTGCACTTCGATCACCTCCGGCACCTTGCGCACCTCGGCGAGAAACTCGTCAAAGGCATTTCCTTGCGTCTTGTCCAGCGTCACCCGCAGCGACACTTCCACCGCGTACCCAAGCGCCGCCCAGTTGATTACCGCACCGACGCCCTCGATCAGCCCCGCCTCCTCCATCCGCGCGATGCGCCGCGCGGCACGCCCCGAGGTCATGCCGCAGCGCTCGGCCAGCTCACCGGGGCTGAGGCTGGGGTCCGCCTGCCAGTAACGCAACAGACGCCGGTCCTGATCGTCGAGCATGATTTTTCCGTTTTCGGCCATTTCAGCGCATTATCATCTTCATCTTTCCAAAAAAACTCAAAATGCAACGCTGGCACCTCGCACGACGATGGCTATGGTGCGCTCCAGACGATCACCCAACCAAAGGACAAAGACATGCGCGTTTACTACGACCGCGATTGCGACGTGAACCTGATCAAGGACAAGAAGGTCGCGATCCTCGGCTATGGCTCCCAGGGCCACGCCCACGCCCTCAACCTGCGCGACAGCGGCGCCAAGAACCTCGTCGTGGCGCTCCGCGAAGGTTCGCCTTCCGCCGCCAAGGCCGAAGGCGAAGGCCTCAAGGTCATGGGCATCGCCGAGGCCGCTGCATGGGCGGATCTCATCATGTTCACCATGCCCGACGAGCTTCAGGCTGCGACCTACAAGCAATACGTTCACGACAACATCCGCGAAGGCGCCGCGATTGCCTTTGCCCACGGTCTGAACGTGCATTTCGGCCTGATCGAGCCCAAGGCGGGCGTTGACGTCATCATGATGGCCCCCAAGGGCCCCGGCCACACCGTACGCGGCGAATACACCAAGGGCGGCGGCGTGCCCTGTCTTGTGGCCGTGCACAACGACGCCTCCGGCAAGGCGCTGGAAATCGGCCTCTCCTACTGCTCCGCCATTGGCGGCGGCCGTTCGGGCATCATCGAGACCAACTTCCGCGAAGAATGTGAAACCGACCTCTTCGGCGAACAGGCGGTGCTCTGCGGTGGCTTGGTCGAACTGATCCGCATGGGCTTCGAGACGCTGGTCGAGGCGGGATATGCCCCCGAGATGGCCTATTTCGAGTGTCTGCACGAAGTGAAGCTGATCGTGGACCTGATCTACGAAGGCGGCATCGCCAACATGAACTACTCGATTTCCAACACGGCCGAGTACGGCGAATATGTCTCGGGCCCCCGTGTCCTGCCCTACGACGAGACGAAGGCGCGGATGAAGGCGATCCTGACCGACATCCAGACCGGCAAGTTCGTGCGTGACTTCATGCAGGAAAACGCCGTCGGCCAGCCTTTCTTCAAGGGCACGCGCCGCATCAACGACGAGCACCAGATCGAAAAAGTCGGCGAAAAGCTGCGCGAGATGATGCCGTGGATTTCTGCGGGCAAGATGGTCGACAAGGCCAAGAACTAAGCAAGAAGGCCCGGGATCACCTCCCGGGCCTTTACCTTTTACACGTCGGCAGGCTTGCCGTGGGCCGACTTGTCCGCCGCCAGTGTGGATTTCTCTGCATTCTGATCATGCAGGCGGTTTTCCGTCTTCCGCTTGATGACAAGGCCGAAGATCACCGCCAGCAAAAGCGTGACGAAGAACATCGCACCAACCAGTGAGGTCCAGTCCATTTCAGGTCTCCTTTCGTGTTCGTCTTGGGGAAACAACGCGAGGTGGTCCAACACGTTCCGCCCCAAATTGTCGCAGGGATTTGCATGGTTCGACGCAGGACGAAGTCTTGCCCGATTGACCTGACCCGGCCCTCGGCCTACCTCCTGCGGCAAACGGAGCGACGATGACCCAAGCCCCTCAGATCACGTACAAAAGCTGGCTGATGATTGCCACGCTGGCCTTCGTCTGGGGCGGGACATTCCTTGTCACCGAAATCGCGCTCACCGGTATCACCCCCTTCTGGCTGGCTGCCGCGCGGGTCGGTTTTGCAGCCATTGTCATGGTCGTGATCTGGGCGTTCCGGGGATTTTCCCTGTTCGAGACGCCCCCTTCCCCGGGCAAGATCGCGGCGCTGATCGCCATAGGCGGTCTCAGCGGGGCCATCCCCTTCACCTTCCTCGCCTGGGGTCAGCAATACGTGACATCCGGGTTCGCCGGTGTCTCCATGGCCTCGACCGCGCTGATCGTCCTGCCGCTTGCACACGTCTTCGTCCCCGGAGAGCGGATCACCCTGCGCAGGCTGTCCGGCTTTGCGATCGGCTTTGTCGGCGTTGCGGTCCTGATCGGCGGCCAGGCCTTCGACACGACGGGCCAGGCGCTGGAAACCGCAGGCCGGTTTGCCTGTATCGCCGCGGCGGGCTGCTACGCCACGTCGTCTGTACTGATGCGCCGCCTGCCCGCGATCGACCCCATCGGCCTTGCCACGGTGCTGCTGGTCATCGGCTCCTGCCTGATCATACCTACCGCCTGGGTGGTCGAGGGGCCACCCCCCATGCCCGCCCCGGATATCCTGATCATCCTGATCCTGCTGGGGCTCATCCCCACGGCAATGGCGAATTTCCTGCGCGTGCTCGTGGTCCGCAGCGCGGGGCCGGTCTTTATGTCGCTGGTCAACTACCAGGTACCCGTCTGGTCTGTCGTGCTCGGGGCGGTGATCCTGGGCGAGCCGTTGCCCCCCTCACTGCTCTACGCGATGGCGCTGATCCTTGCAGGTCTCGGGATCAGCCAGTACGCCGCCCTGCGGCGGCTTTTCCGCGCGGCGAAGGGCGGCTAGCCCCCGACCGCGTTCTCGACCGCCGCGACGACGGTATCCACCGCGCGCTGCATGAGAGCCGCGTCCTCGTGTTCGGCCATTACCCGCACCAGCGGCTCGGTCCCCGACTTGCGGATCAACAGCCGACCGCCGTCTGACAGCTCCGCCTCGGCCTGCGTGATCGCCTCTTTCACAACCGCCGCTTCCAGGGGCGTCTGGCCGGTTTCGAACCGCACGTTCTTCAGCAATTGCGGCACCGGGTCGAACTGGTGCAGCAGCTCGGAGGCGGGCTTGCCCGACCGCACCATTTCGGCGAGAAACTGCAGCCCCGCCATCAGGCCGTCGCCCGTGGTTGCGTAATCGGTCATCACGATATGGCCCGACTGCTCACCGCCGAGATTGAAATCCCCCTCGCGCATCCGCTCGACCACGTAGCGGTCGCCGACAGCCGTGCGTTCAAGCCGGACGCCGCGTGCCTTCAGGAAATGCTCAAGCCCGAGGTTGCTCATCACCGTGGTGACCAGCGCATTGCCCTTCAGCCGCCCTTCCTCTGCCCAGCGGGCGGCCATCATGGCCATGAACTGATCGCCGTCGCCGACCTTGCCCCGTTCGTCGATCAGGATCACCCGGTCCGCGTCACCATCGAGGCAGATACCGACATCCGCGCCATGGGCCACGACCATCTCCGCCGCCGCCTGCGGTTGGGTCGACCCGCAGCCATCGTTGATGTTGAGACCATTGGGCGACACGCCCAGCGGGATCACCGTCGCCCCCAGTTCCCACAGCGTTTCGGGGGCCACGCGATGCGCCGCACCATTGGCGCAGTCGATCACCACCTTCAGCCCATCAAGCCGCATCCGGCGCGGGAACGACGATTTCACCCGTTCGATATAACGATAGCGCCCGTCGTCGATCCGCTTGGCGCGGCCGATCTCGTTGGCCTCGGCAGGTTCCACCCCGCTTTCGATCAGCGCTTCGATCTCGGCCTCGACGCTGTCGGACAGCTTGAACCCGTCGGGCCCGAAGAACTTGATCCCGTTGTCCTGCGCAGGATTGTGGCTGGCCGAGATCATCACGCCCAGATCGGCGCGCATCGACCGCGTCAGCAGCCCCACCGCAGGCGTCGGCACCGGGCCCAGCAACAGCACGTTCATGCCCGTGCTGGTCAGCCCCGCCGTCAGCGCATTCTCGAACATGTAGCCCGACAGCCGCGTGTCCTTGCCGATCACCACCCGGTGCACCGAACTGTGATCGCGGCGGAACTGGCGGCCCACGGCGGCACCGATGCGCAGCGCCATTTCAGGTGTCATGGGGTGGACGTTGGCGGTGCCGCGGACACCGTCCGTGCCGAATAGTTTCTTCATACCTGTCTTCCCGTCATGGCCGCGCGCCACAGTGCGATGCCCTGGATTGTTTCCGGGACATCATGCACCCGTAAAATCTGAATACCATGGGAAAGAGCCGCCATCGCGACCCCTAAACTCCCCGGTGCGCGGGTTCTTGCCTCCGGCGCCTTGCCGATGGTGCCGATGAACCGCTTGCGCGATGCCCCCAGCAGGATCGGGACGCCGAGACTGTGAAAAAGGCTGAGGCGTGCGAGTAGCGTCAGGTTATGCTCCAGCGTCTTGCCAAAGCCGATGCCGGGGTCCGCGACAATGCGCGCGCGCGGGATGCCCGCCCGCTCCAGCGTGGCGATCTGTGCTTCGAGGAAATCGTAAACATCCAGCAGCACGTCATCGTAGCGCGGATCGTTCTGCATCGTCGCCGGATCGCCGAGCGCATGCATGACACAGACCGGCAGATCGGCACGCGCGGCCAGCGGCGCGAGCGCTGCATCGAAGGTGAAGCCCGACACATCGTTGATCAGCCCGGCGCCCGCGTCCACGGCAACTTCGGCCACGGCCGCCTTGCGCGTGTCGATGGAGATCGCTGTCGCCACCCCGGCCTCACGCAGGCCACGGATCACCGGTACGGTACGACGGCATTCTTCGTCGATGCTCACCTCTTCCGCGCCGGGCCGCGTGGATTCGCCCCCGATATCCAGCAGATCGGCCCCCGCCGTCTCCATCGCCTGCCCCGCCGCAATGGCGTCATCTGCGGCGGCATGCACGCCGCCGTCCGAGAAACTGTCGGGTGTCACGTTCAGAATGCCCATCACCCGTGGCAGGTCAAAGCTGAGCCCCGCGATATCCGCGCGCGGCTCTGCCAGCGCGTCGATCACCTGGCCCGGTGCGTCGGTCAGAGGGATGACGCGGGGCAGACGTCCCCGCGCCAGCACTTCAAGCTGTGTGAACCAGCCCCACCCGCCGGCAAGCTGCGCGGCACCGGCGGGCTTGCCCGGTCCCACCTGCACCACCGGACGGAAGTAGTCGCGCGTCGTGCTCACAGCACCGCCTGTTCTGCTGGCATGGCCCTGAGGGGCACCGATGCGCCCTGCGGCAGCGCCGCGCCGATGACCAGAAGCTCTTGGGCGTCGAAGGTCGCCGCGAACCACGCCGCCAGCGCCACGGCGTCGCGCGGCTGGGCCGAAGGGGTATCAACGCTGTCCAGAACGATCTTGGACGGGGCCCAGACGCAGGTCTGCCCGTTCTTCATCGCCCAGTCGAGTTCGGTGCGCGTCTCCACCACGACGCAGCGGTCATCCCGCGCGGCAAGCACCCAGGCGTTCTGCTCGATCGCCAGGAGGTCGATCCGCCGCTGCGCCATCCGGTGCGGCACCTGCGGGGCAGGCACATCCGCCGCGCCGACGCAAATGATCAAGGGCTGCCCGGTGGCCTCCAGCTGGTCCAGCCAGGACGTCAGATGGGGCGAGGCGATGGCGGCGTTGCTGAGAAAGACAAGCTGCGGATGTGGCGCATCCTTGCGCATCAGCTCAGGCGGGGGCGCGCCCTCGCGCGCCCGCACGATCTCGACACCCAACGCCCCCGGCCCCCGGTCCAGTTTCTCGATCCGGACAAAGGCGCGGACCGCCTGCGGTTCCAGCAGGATACGGTCGGCCACCCGCTCCGCCAGCGTCTCCAGCAGCGCCAGCCGCTCGACGCCAAGCTCGGTCGCGATGGCCTCTGTCACCTTGTCGTAGCTCAGGATGCGGTCCACGTCGTCGTCGATGGGGCCGCTCAACGGGCGCACCTCTACCACCACGTTGAAACAGACCCGCTGGGTCACGCCCCGCTCGGCCTGGAACGCGCCAATTTCCACCTCGACGATGTGATCGCGCAGGGAAATCCGGTCCAGCGGTTCACTGCTTGCCATCGCCTCGGCGCGCTCGGACGGGTGCGCAAAGGCAAGACGGACTTCGTTGGACATGAAACTGGCCTTCCGCTGGTCGTGTCACGGCGGTCTAACCCGCCGTACGGCACCCTATCAGCCCGGTTTCCGGCAGGCCAGCGCCCGAAACCGGCAGGCCCGTCAGTTCGACGCGGTGCGCCAGGTGTGACGGTAGAAAAGATGCACACCGATCTTGGCGGTGCGGGTGTAGACCTTGGACCATCGCGGACGCACGGCAGTGGTGTGGTAATGGGTGGCCCCGTCGGTGAGCGAGGGCACCTTGCCATCCAGCATGTAGCGCGCCACCTTGCCGACACGCGCAAAAGCCGCTGGTTCGGCGATCACCTCGGCATGGCCGTCACAGGTGTAGGTGAACTGGCACTGGTACTTCTTGCCCGTCCCCTGGTTGATCACGCCGCAGACGGAGCCCGGGAAACGCTGGCTCTTCACTCGGTTCAGGATCACCTCGGCCACGGCGAACTGGCCCTTCACTGTCTCGCCGCGCGCTTCAAAGTAGAGCGCTTCAGCGAGACAGCGCCACTGCTCGGAACCTGATGCCTTGGGCTGGGAATCGATCCAGGATCGCGAGAACTGCACATCGCCCCTGGGGCCGGCGGGCTGGGCCACCAGCTCTTTCAGGCGCTTGTTGCCGGCCGATTTCAGCCCCTGTGTCTCGATACGTGCGAGGTTTTCCGCCTTCTCGGAGGAGGCGGAAACGGCAAGCGGAACGGCGCTGAGCGCGCCCACAAGCAGGGCGATAATCGAACGGCGAAGGACGGACATTGGCAGACTCGTCGGTAATTTCAATTCGTCTGCGCCTAACCAAGATTGCCCACAGGGTAAACCCTTGGGAAAAGCGTTACGCAAAAACCCGCCAATCGCTACGAGTTGTAGCGCTTATTTGGGTTCCACGTACCCGATCTTGTGGCCTATTGCCAACTGCGCCGCGGCAAGCCTTGCTACCGGAACGCGAAACGGCGAACACGAGACATAGTCAAAACCCGCATCGCGGCAAAATGCAATCGATTCGGGATTGCCCCCGTGCTCGCCGCAGATCGACAGCGTGATGCCCGGCTGCGCCTTGCGCCCGCGCGCGGCACCGAGCTTGAGAAGCTCGCCCACACCGTCGGTATCGAGAACGTGAAACGGATCCTCGGCGAACACCCCCTGCTGCACGTAATCGGACATGAACCGCCCCGCGTCGTCGCGGGAAAGCCCATAGGTCATCTGCGTGAGGTCATTGGTGCCGAAGCTGAGAAAGGCGCAGTTCGGCGCAATCTCGGCCGCGCGCAGCGCCGCGCGCGGGGTCTCGACCATGACGCCAAGGCGGTAGGTAAAGATCGCGTCCTTCTCGTTACGCACCGCCGCTGCCACGGCGTCGATGGAGGTCTTGACCAGTTCCACCTCACGCTTGGCAGACACCAGCGGGATCATGATCTCGGGCACCACCGGATCGCCGTCGCGGCTGGCCTCGATGGTCGCCTCGAAGATCGCGCGGGCCTGCATCTCGTAGATCTCGGGCACCGTGACACCCAGACGCACGCCGCGCAGGCCCAGCATGGGGTTGTATTCGCTCATCGCCTCAATCCGGCGCGTCACTTGCGACAATGGCAGGTCAAGCGCATCGGCCAGCTCGCGCTGGCCCGCCTTGTCCATGGGCAGGAACTCATGCAGCGGCGGATCGAAGAGGCGAATGCAGACCGGCTGACCCTGCATGATGCGGAACAGCTGTATGAAATCCTCGCGCTGCATGGGCAACAACCGCTCCAGCACCGCGCGACGGTCCTCGCTGCTTTCGGCAAAGATCATCTCGCGCATCACTGTCAGGCGGCCCGGATCGAAAAACATGTGCTCGGTCCGGCAGAGGCCGATCCCGTGCGCGTCAAAATTGCGTGCGGTCTGCGCATCGGCGGGGGTGTCGGCGTTGGCGCGTATGCCGATGTCGGCGGCATCCTCGGCCCAGGCCATCAACCGCGTAAAGTTGTCATCGAGCGCCGCCTCGCGCATGGCGACCGACCCAGCGATGACCTCGCCGCTCGATCCGTCGACGGTGATCTCATCGCCCTCGTTCAGCACCCGCCCGTCGCGCGCCACAAGCTGCTTGCGCCGCAGGTTGAATTTCATGTTCGACGCGCCGACCACGCAGGGCAAGCCCATGCCGCGCCCGATCACGGCGGCATGGCTGGTGATCCCGCCCCGCTCGGTCAGGACGGCCACGGCGGCATGCATGCCCCGGATATCCTCCGGGCTGGTCTCGCGCCGGATCAGGATGCAGTTTTCGCCACGTGACGCGCTGGCCTGCGCGTCCGTCGCGGAAAAGACGATTCTGCCGGTCGCCGCACCGGGGCTGGCGGCAATGCCCTTCCCGATCACGTCCCGCTTGGCCTTTGGGTCCACCTGCCGGTGCAGAAGCTCCGTCAGCGTGCGCGGCTGGACGCGCATCAACGCTTCTTCGCGCGGGATGATCCCCTCGTCCGCCAGCGCCACGGCGATCCGCACCGCCGCGCGCGAGGATCGCGCCACGCGCACTCCGTCGAGGATGTGCAGCTTGCCGTCCTCGATGACGAATTCCACCTGCATCTCCGCGCGCAACTTGCGGCGCATCAGCTTGGCATGCTCCACCAATTCCGCAAAAGCCTCCGGCGCCAGTTCCTCGAGCGACGGGCCGCGCGGATCCTTGGTCAGGTACAAGGCCGCCGCATCACCTTCGAGCGCATCGCGTCCTTGGCTTTGGCTCAGGTAACGCCCGGTGATCTGCGGAAGCCCGGTTTCGCTGTCGACCAGCTGCAGCACGCCCGAACCGCACTGCCCCTTGCCAACCCCCAGCGCCATCTGCTGCACGACAAGGCCGAGGCCCGCATCCTTGGGCGCCCCCTTGGCCTGCCGCAAGAGCCGCGCCGAAGTACCGTCCCATGCCCGCGCCATGGACCGCAACACCGCGGTCAATTGAACGCCGGGGTCCTGCGGAAACTGCTCCTCCGTCTCGACCTCGTAGGCGTGGAGCGACTGGGCCAGTGCCGACCGCGCGTCGCCCGACACCTCGTCGAACATGTCGGGATCGAGCCGCGCGATATTGACCGCATAGGATTGCACGAACCGCATGTAGAGCGTCGCGGCGGCTTCCTCACCGATGGTGTCGCAGAATTTCTCGAACTTCTCGTTGTTGATGCCGATGTTCAGCACCGCCCCCGGCCCACCCCAATCGGGATCCTGGCTGGAGGGGCGCACGCACATCAGCGCATCCTGCGGTATCTCGGCAACCACCGCGGCGATATCGGGCATGTTCCCCTGCGCGATCCGCTTCACGGCGTCAAAGGAGATGGCCACGGTGCGCGGCACCGGCAGGTCCAGCCGCACGAGACGCTGCAGGCACTTG
The DNA here is from genome assembly GCF_040811725.1 of Sulfitobacter sediminis. Lineage (NCBI taxonomy): Bacteria > Pseudomonadati > Pseudomonadota > Alphaproteobacteria > Rhodobacterales > Roseobacteraceae > Sulfitobacter > Sulfitobacter sediminis. The sequence continues at coordinate 188,499 of NZ_JBFNXX010000003.1, read as the reverse complement.
GCCCGCCCGCCGTGGGTTTCGTTCGCGATCGGCGCTGTGGGGGTCACCAGCGTCGTGTGGGGGTTATTCTGCACCGCAGCACCTTTGGGTTTCGGGTGCAGCATGGGGGTTAATCGGGGCCTGTCAAGGGGACAGTGTCAACCAGTTCGGACAGTCCCGGCGCCAAAGACCGGCACAGGGCCTATCCGTCGATCCGCGTCAGATCGGCGACCGAGGTACAGATCGCCCGGATCCGGCTCAGCAGGTTCAGCCGGTTGCGGCGCACCGTGCCGTTCTCTGCATTGACCTGCACCGCTTCAAAGAAGGCATCGATCGGCCCCCGCAGCGCCGCCATCGCGGACATCGCGGTGGTGAAATCCTGACGCTCCATGGCGGGGGAAATAACGGCCTCTGCCTCATCGAGCGCCTTGAACAAGGCCCTCTCTTCGTCGGTTTCGGCAAACTTCACATCCGCGCCAAAGGAATATTCGACCCCGTCCGCCTCTTCGGCCTGTGTCAGGATGTTGTTGGCCCGCTTGAACCCCTGGATGAGGTTCTCACCGTCGTCGGTGTTCAACGTCTCGGAGAGCGCCTTGGCGCGTTTCACCAGAAGCGTGAGGTCATCCTTGCCCGGCATCTCGATGCAGGCATCGATGACGTCGTGCCGCACGCCCTGGTCACGCAGATAGACCTTGAGACGGTCGTGCAGGAAAGAGAGCAGATCGCCGGACTTGTGCGGCACCTGTACTTCCAGCTTTTCCACTGTTTCGGCATGCAATACGTGATCCGCCCGCTCCTTGATCGCCCGCAAGGCCGCGCCAAAGACCCCGTGCCGCGCGATTTCGGACACCAGATCGGAGACGAGTTCATCGTGAATGTCATCGTGCGCCTGCCCCTTGTTGCGAACAAGTTGCGCGCCGTGGAACCGGTCAAGCGGAACGCTGAGATCGTTCTCGACCACGATCCGGATCACCCCCAGAGCCGCCCTTCTCAGCGCATATGGGTCCTTCGACCCCGTCGGCTTCTCGTCAATCGCCCAGAAGCCGGTCAGCTTGTCGATCTTCTCGGCCAGCGCCACCGACACCGACACCGGTGCTGTCGGCACATCGTCGGAAGGGCCCAGCGGCGCGTAATGCTCTTCGCAGGCCGCCGCGACTTCGGCAGGCAGCCCGGCCGCTTCGGCATAGTAGCGCCCCATCAGCCCCTGCAATTCCGGGAACTCATAAACCATCTCCGAGGACAGATCGGCCTTGGCCACCCGCGCCGCCTGCTCCGCGAGCTCAGGGTCGGCCCCCACCATCGGTGCCAGCTCCCGCGCAAGATGCGCCATGCGCTCGATCAGTTCGGCCTGCGTGCCCAGCTTGTTGTGGAAGGTCACGTTCTCCAGTGCCTTGACCCAGGCACGCATGCCCGCCGCAGAACGCGCGACGCGCAGGTCGTTTTCCCAGAAGAATTTCGCATCCGACAGCCGGGCCGAGAGCACCTTTTCGTTGCCCGCAAGGATCGTCGCCCCTTCGTCCGCCGTGGTACGGTTGGCCACGGTGATGAAGCGTTCGATCCGCCCCGTCTTGGGGTTTTTCACCGAAAAGAACTTCTGATGCTCTTTCATCGAGGTCTGCAGGACCTCGGGCGGAAGGCCCAGGAACTCCTCGCCAATCGGCCCCATCAGCGTCACCGGCCATTCCACCAGCCCCGCGACCTCGGCCAGCAACCCGTGGTCCTCGACCACCTCGAGCCCGCCCGCGAAGGCAAGGTTGGTGGCGTCGTGCCAGATCGTCTCGGCCCGCTCATCGGCGCGCAGCATCACATGCGCGCGCTTCAGCTTGGCCTCGTAGTCGTCGAAGCTGCTGACGGTAAAGGCACCGGGCGCAAGGAACCGGTGGCCGCGCGTCACATCGCCCGCCTCGATCCCGTCGATCTCCAGCGGCACCACCTCGGCACCATCCTCCCGCACGATCAGGCAGATGATCGAATGCAGCGGCCGCACCCATTTCAGGCTGCCCGTCCCCCAGCGCATCGACTTGGGCCAGGGGAAATTCCGCACGGTCTGTTCCAGCACTTCGGCCACGATCTCGGCCGCCGGACGCCCGGGCTTGCGGATCGTCGCAAACAGCACCTTGCCCTTGGGCGTATCGCGTTCTTCTAACTGATCGCGGCTTACGCCTGCCCCGCGCAAGAAACCTTCGATGGCCTTCTCCGGGGCATCCGCGCGCGGGCCCTTGCGCTCTTCCACCAGCGCCGGGCTTTCCGCCAGCATCCCCTCCACCGTCAGCGCCAGCCGCCTCGGCGTGGAAAAGGCTGCTGCCGAGGCATAGGTCAGCCCCGCCTCGACCAGACCATTGGTCACCATCTTCTGCAGGTCTTCTGCCGCCCGCATTTGCATGCGCGCGGGAATTTCCTCGGAAAAGAGTTCGATCAGCAGGTCAGGCACGGGATGTCCTCGGGTGGGATGGGGTTTTCAGGGGGGATAGCGGCAAGCTCTGAAAGGGTCCAGATCAATCGGTGGGCAGCGGCGGGCATTCCTCGCCCACGACCGTGCCGTCATAGGCTTTCTCGCCGCAATCGTTCAACTCGTGCCAGGCATAGCCACGACCGTCTTCGGTGATCGCGACGATCCGGTCGACCCCGTAGGCCACGTTCTTCCCGCCAAGGAAGGTCAGTGCAGTGCCTGCCTCAAGCTCAGCCGCGATGGCGGCAGCGTCGAAACAGCCGAACCAGCCCGGAGCGTTGCGTGGGGTCATATCCTCGACCATCACGTAGGTCTCGGTAAAGAACGCAAGGCTCTGCGGCGTGGTGAAACAGGCGCGGTAGCGGATGGGGGAGCTTTCGGCGTCAATCGCTTCGAAATTATCAAAGACGATGGTCTCCGGCTCCTCCGTGGCGAGGGACACAAGCTGCACATCTTCTTCGTGAACGGCCTCGTAAAAGCCGTAGATCTGCAGGTAATAAAGCGCCCCGCCCGCGATGGCTGCCGACAACAAGATCACTATCCCTATGATTTTCCCACTCACCTCGACACCTCCGCGCACCCCGGCACGTCTGCACCGGAGAAAGGGCCTCTCCAATCGGGTCTTTCCAAAAACCCAGCAAGTTCAGCGCCAATCGGGCGAGCCGAACCACGCCGTCCAGGCTTCATCTTTCCCATACAACTCCGGCACAACCTACGCTCCTGGCACATCTTCCAATCAGGAGCCTCGACGCTCACGCAGCATCCTCCCGCCAGCCGCCCGCGCGGGTCTGAACGAAGGCATCGGCGCACATCTTGGCCAGCGTGCGCACGCGCCCGATGTAGGCCTGCCGCTCGGTCACCGAGATCACGCCCCGCGCGTCCAGCAGGTTGAACATGTGGCTGGCCTTGATGCACTGGTCATAGGCGGGATGCGCCATGACGATCCGCTTGCCGGTCTTCGGGTCCGTCGCGGGCTGGTCGAGGATCGCCTTGCAATGCGCCTCCGCCTCCTCGAATTGCCGCAAGAGCACCTCGGTGTCCGCCATATCGAAGTTCCAGCGCGCGTATTCCTCTTCGGTCTGCTTGAAGACGTCGCCGTAGGTCAGCTCGATGGGACTACCCGGATCATTGAAAGGCATGTCCATCACGTGATCGACGCCGAGAACATACATCGCCAGACGTTCAAGCCCGTAGGTCAGCTCACCTGACACGGGATGGCAATCATGCCCGCCCACCTGCTGGAAATAGGTGAACTGGCTCACCTCCATACCGTCGCACCAGACCTCCCAGCCAAGGCCCCAGGCACCCAGCGTCGGGCTTTCCCAATCGTCCTCGACAAAACGAATGTCGTGCAAGTCCATGTCGATACCGATGGCGGCAAGCGAGCCAAGATAAAGCTCCTGCAGATCGGGCGGGCTTGGTTTGATCAGCACCTGGTACTGGTAATAATGCTGCAGGCGGTTCGGGTTCTCGCCATAGCGCCCGTCCGTGGGGCGGCGCGAGGGCTGCACATAGGCCGCCGCCCAGGGCTGCGTGCCGAGCGACCGCAGTGTCGTGGCGGGGTGGAATGTGCCTGCGCCCACCTCCATGTCATAGGGCTGCAGCACCGCGCAGCCCTGCGCCGCCCAGTAGTTCTGCAGCGCAAGGATGATCGACTGGAAAGACCGGGGTTTTGCAAGGGTCTCGGACATGGGCAAAGCCTCTTTGTGATGCGGCCTCTACCTACGGTCCACACCCGGCAGCGTCAATTGCGACACAGGGACAAAATCAGCCGTGATCCCATGGCCTTTGCGGTGAATTCCTGCTTATCTTCGCGCACCATTGAATCACGCGAGATTTTTTCTACCATGACGCGAGCCGCATCGTTCCTCCTGGCCTTTTTCCTGGCCGTCTCGAGTTCTGCCGGCATGGCGCGGGCGCAGTCTTCCGACGACGTGGTCTGGGTCCAGATCGAGGCGCAGCCGAGCCTGTCACAGGCGCTCGACCGGGCACGGGTCTACGCGGCGCGTCTGGAGGACGTGAACGGATTTGCCCTTGGCGGCGGCTGGTACGGGATCGCGGTGGGCCCCTACCGGCGCGGCGATGCCGAACAGGTGCTGCGCAGCTACGTCGGCGACAGGATCGTTCCGGGAGACAGTTTCATCCAGCTCTCGCAGGCCTTCGGACAGCAGTTCTGGCCGGTCGGTGCCAACGTGCTGAACCGAGGCGTGCTGGAAGCGCCGGGCAGCGTCGATACCGCTGCCGCCCCTGCCGAACCCGTCGAAGAGCCGGTGATCACACCGAGCGATGAGACCGTGACGGAGGCGCGGCGCAGCGAAAGCGCGCTCAACGCGGACGAACGCAAGGCGCTTCAGGTCGCGCTGCAATGGGCAGGCTTTTACAACGCCGCCATCGACGGAGCCTTCGGGCGCGGCACCCGCACCTCCATGGCCGCCTGGCAGGAGGCCAACAATTATGAACCGACCGGTGTTCTCACGACCCTCCAGCGCGCGGCGCTGATCGGGCAATACAACGCCGTGCTTGACGGTCTCGGCCTGCGGATGGTGCGGGATGACAAGGCAGGTATCGAGATGATGATGCCCACCGCCGAGGTGGGCTTTGCCCGCTACGAGGCCCCCTTTGCCCATTACGAGAGCACCGGGGACATCGGCGCGCGGGTGATCCTGATCTCGCAAGAGGGCACGCAGGATACGCTATTCGGCCTTTACGAAATCATGCAGACGCTGGAAATCGTCCCTCTCGACGGTCCGCGCCAGCGCAACAGCACTTCCTTCGAACTGGTGGGCCAGAACGCCCGCATCGTGAGCGAGACACAGGTGTCCCTGCAGGAAGGCGCGATCAAGGGCTTCACCCTTGTCTGGCCCGCCGGTGACGAAGAACGCCGCCGCCGCGTGGTGGACGAGATGACCAAGAGCTTTGCCCGCCTGCCCGGCACCCTTGACCCCGGGGCGGGCAGTGATGGCGAACAGGCCGTCGACCTCGTCTCGGGCCTGCAGGTGCGCCAGCCCAAGCTGTCGCGCTCGGGCTTCTACATCGACGGAACCGGCGCGGTCGCCACCACCGCAGAGGCGGTCGCCGCCTGCGGCCGGCTGACCCTGGACGGGGATACAGAGGCCGATGTGCTGGCCAATGATCCGGCGAACGGCGTTGCCATTCTCAAGCCCCGCGCGCCGCTGGCACCACTGGCCGTGGCGGCCTTCGATCTCGACCCGCCGCGCCTGCAATCGGAGGTCTCCGTTGCGGGGTATTCCTACGAAGGCGTGCTGAGTGCAGCGACCCTCACTTTCGGCAAGCTGGCCGATCTGCGCGGCCTGCAGGGCGAGGAAAACCTCAACCGCCTTGAACTCAAGGCGCAGCCCGGCGATGCGGGCGGCCCGGTCTTCGACGTCAGCGGCAACGTCGTCGGCATGTTGCTGCCCCGGTCCGAAGGGGACCGTTCGCTGCCGGAAAACGTGGCCTTTGCGTTGGACGGAGCCTCCATCGCCGAGGTGGCGAGCCGCGCGGGCGTGGCACTCGCCGCCTCTGATCGCACAGGGACTGCCGCTCCGCGTGACTTGCGGATTGCCGCGCAGGACATGACCGTTCTGGTCAGCTGCTGGGAGTAACCTGAGGGATCGGAACCTTTGAAAGTTTCCGTCCTTTTTCTTTCAAAGAAAACGCGGCCCGGCCCGCCGAATGCGCACCACCGCACAACCTCTCACGGAATGCGCCCTCACCCCAGGACGTCAGGCGTCACATGAACGAGCGTTGGCCCAAACGCCGAGAAAGCCTGCTGCACTGCCGCCTGCATCTCTTCCAGTGTCCCCGGCTTCACCGAAGCCGCGCCAAAGGCCTCGGCCAGTTTCACGAAATCCGGGTTCCGCGCCACGACCGCATTGGGCGCAATCTGTGCCCCAACCATGCTCGCCTCGATGGCCCCCAGCTTGCCGTTGTCCCACAGGATGATTGGTATCGGCAGTTTCAACTCCACGGCCACGCCAAGCTCGGCCATGGTGTAGTGAAAGCCGTAATCGCCAATGATCGCCATCGTTGGGAAACTGAACTTACGTGGCACCGCGACCGTCCCGCCAATGGCTGCAGGCAGCGCATAACCCAGCGTGCCGAAACCGTAAGGATGGTGCCATGAGCCTGAATGGGTCATTGGCCAGACTTCCTTGGCCGCATAGGCGAACTGGGTCATGTCGGAATAGACCGTGGTCCCATTCGGCACGCATTTGCGCAGCGCATCGACGACCCGCAGAACACCGGGATAGTCCGCATCCACCTCGGTACGCCACCTTTTCCTCGTCGCGCGGACCTCTGCAGGGTCCCAGACGGAATCCGACCTATGTCCCTCAAGCGCCTCACTCAGCGCGTCGAGAAACACCTCCGCACGGCAGATCAGATGTACATCCGCCTCGGCACTCCGGCTTGCGGGGTCGAGGTCCACCTGCACGCAGTAGCCGCTCACGCCAAGCCGGTTGCGCCAGATGTCAGTTTCCGCGACTTCTGTCCCGATCAGAACGATACAATCCGCCGCGCCGATCACCTCAGCTGAACCGGGCCGCGCGAGGTAGGAGCCAAAGTTCAGTGCCCCCGGCCCCGCAACCCCGCGCCCCGCATATGTCTCGAAGCTGGCGGCACCCAGAAGCTTCAGCACATCCCTCACCTGATAGCCGCAGCCCACTGCGCCGCCGCCGAGCACAAAAAGCGGGCGCTTGGCCTGCGCAATCTGCTCGATCACACCCGGTGGCACCCGAAACGCTTGATCCTGCCAGACCGCCACGCGCGGTGGCGGCGACGGCGCATCGGCCTCAAGGACCGAAATCGGCACCTGGATATGTTTGGGCCGGGGCCGGTTCATCTTGAACTCCGCCAACGCCCGGTCGATCAGCGCATAGGCCGCCTCCGGCGTCTGCGCCTCCTCGGACCAGTCACAAACAGTCTCGGCCGCCGCCCGCTGGTCCTTCATCTGGTGCAACTGCCCCCGCCGCGCTGCCGTCTCATCGAGGCATGAGGAGAACACCAACATCGGCACGCTGTCCGAATAGGCCTGCCCCATCGGCGTCATGATATTCGTCAGCCCCGGCCCGGTGATCACATAGGCCACCCCCGGCTTGCCCGTCGCCCGGGCATAGCCGTCGGCCATGAAGCCCGCGCCCTGTTCGTGCCGGGCGAGAATGTGCCTGATCCCCGCCTCCTCGATCCCCCGATACAGTTCCTGATTATGCACGCCGGGAATGCCAAAGATCACATCGACCCCGCGGTCCTTCAGCATATGCGATATCTGCACCCCGAGCGGGCGGGTTGTGTCAGCCATCAGGCCCTCCAGAATGTCACGGTAAGAATGACGTAGACCGCCAGCAGTTCCAGCCGCCCCAGCAGCATGGCAAAGCTGAGGATCCACTTGGCCGTATCGTTGAGCGAGCTGAAATTGCCCGCAGGCCCAATGGTTTCGCCCAGCCCCGGGCCGATATTGGCCAGCGCCGCAGCAGCGCCCGAGACGGAGGTCACGAAATCAAGCCCTGTCAGGCTCAGCGCGACCGCCACCAGACCCAGTGTCACAATGAAGAACATGAAGAACGACATCACCGAGGACAGCACATCCTGCCCGATGGGCCGCCCATCGTAGCGCGGCGTGAAAATGCCGTGGGGCGAGCGGATGCGCCGCAGTTGCGAGCGGATCGAGGCAAAGAGAAGCTGGTAGCGGAAAATCTTGATCGAACAGGCGGTCGACCCGGCGCACCCGCCGATCAGACCGATGAAAAAGAAGAGTGCCACCGCAAACGAGCCCCATTGCATGTAATCGACCGAGGCATAGCCGGTGCCGGTCACGATGGAGACGATGTTGAAAAGCGCCTCGCGGAAATCCTGTTCCCACGGGCGCGAATAGCTTGAAGACAGCAACAGATAGGCGATCCCCACGATCACCAGCACCGTCACGAGAAACCCGCGCACCTGCGGGTCGCGGTGGAGCGCCGTGGCGTTGCCGTTCAGAAGCTGAACGTAGCGGACGAAGGGCAGCGCGGCGAGGATCATGAACAAGGCCGCCACGTATTCCGCCGGTCCCGTGAAGGCCCCGAAAGACGCGTCGTAATTGGCGAACCCGCCCGTCGCGATGGTGGTAAAGGCATGCACCGTGGCGTCGAAGACATCCATGCCGACAGCGAGATAGCTCAGCGCGCAGGCCACGGTGAGCCACAGGTAGATCACCGAGATCTGCGTGGCGATCTGACCGGCGCGGGGGAGGATTTTGCCAAAGGTATCAAAGCCCTCGGATTTGAAGATCTGCATGCCGCCGACCTTCAGCTCGGGCAGGAACACCATGGCCACGACGATGATACCGACACCGCCGAGCCATTGCAGGATGCCCCGCCACAGCAACAGGCCCTTGGGCATCGTGTCGAGGCCCGAAAGGACGGTGGAGCCCGTCGTGGTCAGCCCCGACATGGCCTCGAAAAAGGCATCGGTGAAATCCGAACTTGTCTCGCCCAGCATGAAGGGGATCGCCCCGAAGACCGGCAAAAGCAGCCACACACCTGAGGTCACAAGGAAGGTCTGCTGGATCGTCAGTCCCTCGCGCACGCCGTTCGCGCAGGCCAAGGCGATCATGCCGCCGGAAAGTGTCGTGATCAGGCTGGCCTCGGCAAAGACCATCCAGTGGCCGCGCCCCTCGGCCACGTCGACCAGCATCGGCAGGATCATGGCGACCCCAAGTACGGCCACCAGCAAGCCGCTCACATATCCGACAGGGCGCAGGTCCAACATGCCAGAAGCGTTGGCGCGGCCCCCGCGCGGTGTCAAGCGATCACGCATGGCCAAGTGACCTCCGGACATGGAAACGGCCCGACCGGGGTGCAGCGCACCGCCGGAAAGCCGGGCCGTTGTTCAGCGATTGACGCGGGTCAGAGGTAGTAGATGTCCGCAAAAACGTGAAAGACGATGTCCTCGCGCTTGATCTTGATCTTTGCCAGCTCCGCGTCCGACAGGGCTTGCAACTGATGCACTTTCCTGACGCGCGCGTTCATGCTGGCGTTTTCCGCCATCCGGGCCATGATGCCCGAAAATGCGCCGCCGATGGCGGCAAGGACGTTGCGGGTCGCGGTGATCTCGCGGCTCAGAACGCCGGCGGGACTGGTGGTGTCGAAATAGGCCATGACTGGCTCCTTTGGGTACTTCGGTTCCCCTCCCCGCTGCATGAAGTAGGCCCGCCAACCCGCGATGAGTACAGCCAAATATGCATAGCCGCCCCGTCCCTGTTGCAGGGCTCCAAAGACCGTCGATCAGGATGAGCACAGGAAAAAGGGCGTTCCGAAGTGGAACGCCCCTCTCTGGCAGTTCAGTCTTCTCCCGGGTCTCAGCCCACGTGGAATAGCGTGTTGAACAGTTTCGGATCGATGCTGTTCATCTCGAAGGTCGGCCCCTCGGTCAGGATCGAAATCGCATCGTGGCTGTGCAGGCTTTCCTGGTGGCTCGCGATGACGCGGAAATCACCCACGCGCGGCTCCTTCTGAAGTTGCTCGCAGAAGAGACGCGCCGCGTCCTCGACAAAGATCGGATTGGCCGCGTTCAGCTCCGCAAAGGCCTGTTCGTCCTCACGCTTGACCATCACCTGCGTTTCCGTCGGAACGGCGCGGCGGCAGACGTCGATCAGGTCCTCGAACCACAGGCACTTGCTGTCGGGGTCGATCACCGCCGAGATCCGCGCAACCGAACGCTGCGAATGCGGCGTCGCCAGCTGACCGCGTGTGGCGCGGGCGTGCTCGGACAATTCCAGCGAACATGGGCAGGTGCTGGAATAGACATAGTCGAGGTGAATGATCTTCTGACGCACGCCATCCTTCTCGATCAGTTCGAGGGCGACGTCGTAATACTGATACCCCGACAGGCCCGACCGCAGGCTCTCGATCTTCATCGGGAAAGAAAAACGCATCTGGATGCGCGCATCCATGCTTTCGAGGTCCGCCTTGTAGTCATCCAGCGCGGATTCGATCACATCGAAGCTGAAGGTCCGCTCCGCGTGCTTGTAAAAGCTGCGCATGATGCGGGACATGTTGATGCCCTTCTTGTCCGCTTCAAGGCTGACGGAGCCGGTGATCGACGTCTCGAGCGTCAGATCGCCGTTGTCGCGGGTGTGAAAGCGGATCGGGAGGCGGAAGTTGGAAATGCCCACATGCTGAATCTGCTTCTTAGCACCCCGGATCAGGCTTGATGGTCCGTTCTGCAGGTCGGGCAGCGTGCGCTTGTAGCTGTCGCCCACCGCGAAATCCGCAGGATAGGTGCGGTTGAATTCCGGGTAGGCTTCGCTGGTCGACAGCAGGCGCGCGACCGCCGGGTCCAGCGCGTCCATCTCTTCCTCGGTCGCCCCTGCGGCCCAGGCCTTGAGTGTTTCAAGGGCGTCTCGGGCCTCGGAACGCTCCGGTGCTTTCTTGACGGAAGTGATCGCATTCATGGGTAAGGCTCCCCTTATCGGTGTGCGACACTTAGTTAGGGTGCCATTTCAGGATTCCCAATTAAGATATCATATAGCCCCATTTTGTCGCAGCAAGCGCCTGCAAAACCGACATTTTCAGTGGGAAAGCGCCTGCATGAAGTCGCTCAAAAGATCGTGAGCGTCCTCCAACCCCACGGAAATACGCACCAATCCCGGCGTGATGCCCAGTGCATCCTTCTGGTCGTGCGGCAGCCGCTGGTGGGTCGTGAAGGCAGGAGGCGTCAGGATCGTCTTGGCGTCCCCGAGGTTGTTGGAGATGATCCCCACCTCACAGGCATTCAGAAACTTATACGCCGCCTCCTTGCCGCCTTTCACCTCGATGGCCAGCATGGTACCGCCTGCCCCCATCTGCCGCTGCGCCAGATCGTGCTGCGGATGGCTCTCCAGCCCGGGATAGATGACGCGGCTCAGCTTCTCATGTCCCTGCAGCGCCTCGGCCAGTTTCGCCGCCGTCTCGGTCTGGGCGCGTACCCGCAGGTTCATCGTCTCAAGCCCCTTGAGCATGATCCAGGCGTTGAAGGGGCTCATGGAGCCGCCGGTGTGTTTCATGTAAGGCTCGATCGTCTTGCGGATCATCTCACGCGAGCCGAGGATCACGCCGCCCAGCGCCCTGCCCTGCCCGTCGATGTGCTTGGTAGTGGAATAGATCACAAGGTCCACGCCCTGCTCTGCCGCCTTGGAATAGACCGGCGTGGCAAAGACGTTGTCGCAGATGACCAGCGCGCCCTGCGCATGGGCCAGTTGCGCCACCCCTTCCACGTCCACCAGTTCCAGTGTCGGGTTCGAGAGCGACTCAAAGAACACCGCCTTGGTATTAGGCCGGATCGCGGCCTCCCACTGGTTCAGATCACTGCCATCGACGAAGGTCACCTCGACGCCGAAGCGGGGCAGGATTTCCTCGGCGATATAGAGACAGGAGCCAAACAGCGCGCGGGACGAGACAAGGTGATCGCCCGCCTTCAGGACCGACATCAGCGCCCCGTTGACCGCCGCCATGCCCGACGCCGTGGCAAAGGCGTCCTCGGTGCCTTCCAGCGCGGCGATGCGCTCCTCGAACATCGCGACCGTGGGGTTGCCGTAGCGGGCATAGATGAACTCGTCCGGACCCGCTTTTTCGAACCGGGCCTCGGCCTGTTCGGCGGTCTCATAGACAAAGCCCTGCGTCATGAAGATCGCCTCGGAAACCTCGCCATACTGGCTGCGGCGAATGCCTGCGTGCACCGCCTTGGTGGCCTTGTTCCAGTCCTTGCTCATGTCGTTCATCCTTTTCCCCCGGCGCGCAGGCCGGGCAACAAAAAACCCCAGACGCGGTCAAGCGAAAGGGGTCTTTCATCCTGACCTTTTAGCAGATTGTTTAACGTGGCCCGCAATCCGGTAACAAATCACCACGCCCGATGGATTACGCCTGTCCTGCGCTTTCGTCAATCCGGCACCTTGGCATCGCGTCCATTTGCGCCATCATGGGTCAACTGAAAGGAACCGCCCATGAATGCTCCCATTGATCTATTTTATTGGCCCACGCCCAACGGCTGGAAAATCTCCGTCGCGCTGGAGGAAATGGGCCTGCCCTACACCACGCATGCGGTCAACATCGGCAAGGGCGACCAGTTCGACCCCGACTTCCTCAAGATCGCGCCCAACAACCGCATGCCCGCCATCGTGGACCCCGAAGGCCCGGACGGCGCCCCGATCTCGATCTTCGAGAGCGGGGCGATCCTGCAGTACCTCGCCCGCAAGACCGGTCAGTTCTGCGGCCGGACCGAGCGCGAGCGTGTCGCTGTGGATCAATGGCTGATGTGGCAGATGGGCGGCCTCGGCCCCATGGCCGGTCAGGCGCATCATTTCCTGAAGTTCGCCAAAGAGGACATCCCCTACGCCAAGGACCGCTACCGGAACGAGACCGCACGGCTTTACGGCGTGCTCGACCGGCAATTAGCGCAGAACGAATACGTGGCGGGGGATTTCGTCTCGATCGCGGATTTCGCGATCTGGGGCTGGGCGTCATTGTGGGAAGGGCAGCAGCAGACGCTGGAGGACAAGCCAAATATGGCGCGCTGGCTGGAGGCAATGTGGGCGCGGGACGGGGTTCTGCGCGGTCGCGCCCTGATGGCTGAGAAGCGGCCAGGGTTTGCGGAGGATCCGGAATTGCAGCAGCGCCTTGCGCGGCTCGGCTAAGGGTTCGTCCCCGCGGGGACAATGAACGCTTTTCTTTTGATGTCAGTGCTTTGTGCTGAATTAACGCTTAAGTAGGAAATTTCAGGCCCTACATCTCCGTTGCGCCGATTTCTTCAAAGAAATCGGTCCGGACTTTTCAAAAAATCCGTTCAGCTCTCCCCGTCTTCCGTTTCGGTATACTTCTCCAGCGCCACGATCTGCGTCCAGAGGAACAGGAACATCAGGATCGGGAAACCAAAGGTCTCGATCTTGACCCAGGCATCGGTGGACATGGTGCGCCAGACCACCTCGTTCGCCACCGCAAGTGCGAGGAAGAACAGGGTCAGCCGCCGGGTCAGCAGCATCCAGCCTTCGTGTCTCATCGGGATCATCTCGCCCATGACGTAAGCCAGGTAGCTTTGGCGGCGCAGCAGACCGATGCCAAGGATCACCGCAAAGAAGGCGTAGACGATGGTGGTCTTCATCTTGAAGAACCGCTCGTCGTTGAACCACGCGGTCAGCCCACCGAAGAAGATCACCATGAAGGCGGTAAATATCTGCATCCGGCTCAGCTTGCCCGTCTGCCACCACAGCATGCCCATCGCCACCAGAAGGATCGGCACGAAGATCAGCGTCGCCACGATAAAGCCGCTGTATTCGGTCCCGCCAAAGGTAAAGACATCATCGCGGATGCGCAGGTAGATCAGGAAGAACACGATGGGCGGGCCCAGTTCCAGAACCTGCTTTAGGATCGGGTTGATCTCTTTGCCGCTGTCGCTGTCAGGCTTGTCCATCGTGCGCTCCTTCATCCGCCCACCTCAACTATCACAGCGCCCGCCGCGATCAATGCCATGAGCGCCAAGCGGCGGGGACCCACGGTTTCTTTCAAGAATAGCCAGCCGATGGCAGCGGCAAAGACCGTCGAGGTCTCGCGCAGCACCGCCGCCTCGCCCACCTTGTCGAGGCGCGTGGCCATCATGATGGAGCCGAAGCTCATAAATGCGATCAGCCCGCCGATCACCCCGCGCGTCATCAAAGGGCCAAAGGCGGGCGGGTCGATCATCCCGCGCCAGCGGTGCAGCGCGACAAGCGGCATGACGATGCCGTCGATCATGAAGAACCATGCAAGGAAGGTGAAAGGGTCCGCCGTGGCGCGGATGCCGTAGGCGTCGTAGGTGGTGTAGAGCGCCACGAAAAGCCCGGTCAGCACCGCCAGGGCGAGGGCAAGATTCAGCGTGTCGCGCTCCGAGACGAGGAAGATCATGTTGTAGACCGCAAGGCCGAAAATACCCGAAAGCAGGACGGCAACGCCCAGCCATTGGGTGCCCGTGAAGGTCTCGTTGAAGATCAGGTAGGCCCCGATCACCGCGAATAGCGGACCGGTGCCGCGCACCACCGGGTAGACGACCGTATAGGCGCCCTTGGTATAGGCCCAGGCCTGCAGGACCTTGTAGACCGTGTGAATGACGAAAGCGCCTGCGAAGATCAGCCACATATGTGGCTCGGGCCAGGGCACCACGAAGAAGGCAAAGGGCGCGGCCATGACGCCGTATGAGATGTCAATGGCCCCGCGCGTGAGCCAGGGGTCGTGCCGCCCCTTCTGCATGGCGCCAAAGACCGCGTGCAGAAAGGCCGCAAGGAGCGCCAGCACGAGGGCGAGCCGGTGCCCCGCTTCGGTCCCTTCGATGGAGAGAAGCCAGTCGGTCACCGGCGCGACGCCAGCAGGATTCGGAAAGCAGTCACCTCAGCGTTCGTATCCCACCAGCGCATCCGCGAATTCCTGCGGATCGAAGGGCTGCAGATCGTCGATCTGCTCCCCCACGCCGATGGCGTGGATGGGCAGGCCGAACTTGTCGGCCAACGCCACCAGCACACCGCCCTTGGCGGTGCCGTCAAGCTTGGTCATGACAAGGCCGGAGACATCCGAGATCTCCTGAAATACCTTGACCTGATTGAGCGCGTTCTGACCTGTCGTGGCGTCGAGCACCAGAAGCGTATTGTGCGGCGCACTTTCGTCCTTCTTGCGGATCACGCGCACGATCTTGGCCAGTTCCTCCATCAGGTCCGAGCGGTTCTGCAGCCGCCCCGCCGTGTCGATCAGCAACAGGTCCGCCCCGTCGGCCTGCGCCTTGCCCATCGCGTCGAAGGCAAGGCTGGCCGGGTCGCTCCCCTGTGGCGCTGTCAGCACCGGCACGCCCGCGCGGTCGCCCCAGACCTGCAGTTGCTCCACCGCCGCCGCGCGGAAGGTGTCACCGGCGGCGATCACCACCTTCTTGCCCGCCGCGCGGAACTGGCTCGCGAGCTTGCCGATGGTCGTGGTCTTGCCCGAGCCGTTCACGCCCACCACCAGCACCACCTGCGGCTTTTTCGGGTAGAGCGGCAAGGGGCGGGCGACCGGGTCCATGATCCGGGTGATCTCGTCGGCCATCAATTCCTTGATCTCGGCCACCGACAGCTTCTTGCCGAAGCGGCCCTCGGCCATGTTGGCCGTCACCCGCAGAGCAGTATCGACGCCCATGTCGGCAGTGATCAGCAGCTCTTCGAGCTGTTCCAGCATGTCGTCGTCAAGCGTGCGGCGCACGACGGTCTTGGGCGCGGCGCGGCCCATGAGGCGGCCGAGAAGGCCGCGTTTTTCCTGCGGCGCCGGTTGTTCTTCCTCGGTCAAATCCGGGGCGACCGGGGTCATGCTTTCGCGCAGCGTCGGGGTTTGCGCCGCGCGGGCCTCCGCGTCGCGGGTGGCCTTGGCGGCGGCGTCGCGCTTGGCCTGTTCGGCGGCGGTGCGTTCTTCCTCGGCCTGACGTTCGGCGGCGGCGCGGCGGGCGGATTCGGCCTCGGCGCGTTCTTCTTCAAGGCGGGCCTCCTCGGCGGCGCGGGCCTCTTCGGCCAGTCGCCGTTCCTCCGCCTGACGCTCCTCCTCGGCGAGCCGTGCGGCCTCCGCCTCGCGCGCGGCGGCCTCGGCGGCCTTGCGCGCGGCCTCGTCGGCGGCCTCCTGTATCGCGCGTTCCTCGGCGGCGCGGGCAGCTGCGGCTTCCTGTCGCCGCGCGGCTTCCGCTGCTTCGCGCTCTCTTTTCTCGCGCGCCTCCCGCTCTGCCTTTTCGCGTGCGGCGCGTTCTTCGGCGGCGGCGCGTTCCGCCGCTTCGGCAGCCTCGCGTTCGCGCCGCGCAGCCTCTTCGCGCGCCGCCTCTTCCTCGGCCTGCCGTGCCAGCGCCTCGGCGGCCCTGTGGTCCTCGGTCGCTGCTGCCGGAGCTTCCTCCATCACCTCGTCGAGGGTAACGGTCTCTTCCTCGCCGCCCTCGCTGACGATGGCTTCCAGCCCCTCGTCGATCTTGGACGAGGATTTGAACAACCGTTCCTTAAGCTTCTTGAAAAACGCCAAAAGGGGGGCCTCCGCAGTCTTTTCCCTGATCTAGCCTCTTGGCCCGGCAGAGAAAAGGGCCAGCGGGATCAGGCGGCGAGCGCGCCCAGGGTCAACAGCGCGATGGCGGACCAGTAGAGTGGCCAGATCAGGGCGTTTGCCAGCCTTTCCGGGCGCGTTCCGGCGATCAGGACGAAGGTTTGCAGGCCCAGAAGCGCGTCGGAGAAGGCAAAGAGCACGGCACCGGCCATCACGCGGGCCTCTCCGGTGGCGAAGGCGGTGACAGACATGGCGGCGATCACGGCGGTGTAGACGGCGACCGGCAGCCGCAGCGCGCCCGCACGGGGCAGGATCAGCCGGGACATGGCGGCGATGAGCAGCGCCAGACCGGTCAGCAAGAGGGCGGCAACAGGAGTTGCCAGATCGCCTGTGGAGAGGCCAAGCCGGAAGGCGAAGACCGCGATCCACCCCAGATGCCCAAGGGCAAAGGCGACAAGGCCGCCAAGGAACGCCGCCTGCCCCGGGCGCGACAAGGTCACGTCGCCGAGGGAACAGAGGGCAAGCGCCAGCGCCACAAGCGGCGCGTCCTGCCCCAGCGCAAGGGCGACCAGCGGCAGCAACGCCAGCCCCTTGACCGCGCTGCGTCCCCAGGAGTGCCCTTCGCGCAGCGACAGCCCCCAGTAGATCAGCGCGGCAACGCCGCTGGCCGCCCAGAGCATGGGTCAGATTTCGTCAGAGAAATGCTTCATCACCAGCCGGATCGGGTTGGGTGCTGCTTGCCCCAGACCGCAGATCGAGGCGTCGACCATGGCCTGAGACAGCTCTTCCAGAAGCCCGGTGTCCCAGCGGTCGGCCTGCATCAGCTTGACCGCCTTTTCACAGCCGACCCGGCAGGGCGTGCATTGGCCGCAGCTTTCATCCTCGAAGAAACGCAGCATGTTGAGCGCGGCCCCGCGTGCCGAGTCCTGATCCGACAGGACGACGACCGCCGCCGAGCCGATGAAGGAGCCATGCGGTTGCAGCGTGTCGAAATCGAGCGGGATGTCGTTCATCGACGCGGGCAGCAGGCCCGAGGACGGACCGCCCGGTTGGTAGGCCTTGAAGGCGTGGCCATCGGCCATGCCACCCGCGGCCTCGATGATGTCCATGATCGTGGAGCCAGCGGGCAGCAGGTACACGCCCGGCTGCGCCACGCGGCCCGAGACGGAATAGGAGCGCAGCCCCTTGCGCCCGTTCTTCTCGGTCCCCGAGAGCACCTTCGGCCCCTCGCGGCAGACGCGGGCGACCCAGTAAAGCGTTTCGACGTTATGCACCAGCGTGGGGCGGTCGAAGACGCCGACCTGCGCCACGAAGGGCGGGCGGTGGCGGGGGATGCCGCGCTTGCCTTCGATGCTTTCGATCATCGCGCTTTCTTCGCCGCAGATATAGGCGCCCGCGCCCCGGCGCAGGTCGATGTAGCCGGGGTCGACGATCCCCGCCTCTTCCAGTGCGACGATCTCGTGGCGGAGGATTTCCAGCACCGCCGGGTATTCGTCGCGCATGTAGATGAAGGCGGTCTCGGCCTCGACCGCCCAGGCGGCGATCAGCATGCCTTCGAGGAAGAGATGCGGGGTGCGTTCAAGATAATAGCGGTCCTTGAAGGTGCCGGGCTCGCCCTCGTCACCGTTCACGGCGAGGTAGCGCGGGCCGTCGCCCGCGCGCACGAAGCCCCATTTCTTGCCCGAGGGGAACCCTGCGCCCCCAAGGCCGCGCAGGCCGGAGGACAGGACCTTCTCCTGCACCGCTTCCCAGTGGCCACTGTCGCGCAGCGTCTTCAACGTCTCGTATCCGCCCGTGGCGGCATAGGCGTCAAAGGTCTCGTAATCCGGCAGATGCGCGTGGGTGTCCCTCGCCGCAATGGCAGCCTGCACCTTCTCGGGCGTGGCGTGGTCGATGTGGTTGTGGCCCAGTTCCAGCACGGGCGCGGTATCGCAGCGGCCCATGCAGGGGGCGCGGAGCACGCGGACCTCTGCGGGATCAAGCCCGTCTTCCAAGGCCGCCTTCAACTGCTGCGCCCCGGCCAGTTCGCAGGAAAGCGAATCGCAGACGCGGATGGTCAGCGCGGGCGGCGGGGTCTCACCCTCTTTGACCACGTCGAAATGCGCGTAGAAGGTCGCAACCTCGTAGACCTCGGCCATGGAGAGACGCATCTCTTCGGCTAGTGCGCGCAGATGGGCCGCAGACAGGTGCCCGTATTCATCCTGAATGAGATGCAGATGCTCGATCAGCAGGTCACGGCGGCGCGGGCAGACGCCCAAGAGCGCGCGGACCTCTTCCCAGGCGGTATCGTCAAGCTGACGGCCCTTGGTGTGCCGCCGTCCCTTGCCCTTGCCGGACTTCCAGACCCCCTTTTCGGGGCCCTTGCCAGCTGTCTTGCCCTGTTCGTCGAGCGCCATGTCGCGTCCCCTTTGCCGGTCTCGGGCCGCTTTTACCAAGAAGCCCCGCGGCCCCACGATCAAAAAACGACGAATCCCGCGCGCTTTGCGCGTGTCGGTCGCGGCTGGCCGATGCAGTCTGTTCCGATTAAGGCCGGATGTTGCCGATAGTGGTCACATGCGAGCGGCAAAAGTACACCGGCCCCACTGGCCGCCTCCCGGCTTTCATGCGAGATTGCAGCCATGAGAAAAATTGCCCTCGCCCTGATCCTGTTTGCCGCGCCGCTGGCCGCCGAAGACCTGATGACAGCGGAAGAATTCGACGCCTACACGCGCGGCAAGACCCTGTTCTACGGCCAGAACGGTCAGTCTTACGGGGCGGAGATCTACCACGACAACCGCCGCGTGGAGTGGTCGTTTCTCGATGGGGAGTGCAAGGAAGGGCTCTGGTACGAGGAGAACGGGCTGATCTGTTTTGTCTACGAGAACAACGACGTGCCCCAGTGCTGGAGTTTCATCGAAACGCCACGCGGGCTGATCGCGCGGTTCGAGAACGATCCCGGCACGACGGAACTCTACGAGGCGCAGGATATTGGCGAAGAGATGCTGTGCCTCGGGCCGAAGGTCGGGGCCTGAAACGCCGGGATTTGACCCTCTCTAAAGCAGGCTGCCTTGCTCCGGCGGAACATCCGGCCCCTTCTTGCGCGCGGGCCGTGCAGCACCGCCCACCGTCATTCGACCGTCCGCAAATTCGATCTCCAGCGTCGCGGCCTTCTTGGCGTCCTTGGTGTTCGTCACAACCGCCCCGTCGCCGCGCACCACGGCGTAGCCGCGCGCGAGGGTGGATTTGTAGCTGAGGGTGTCGAGGAGACGGTCGAGAGCCTCCAGCCGGTCGCGCAGGCGGCGGGTCTGGCGCTGGCCTGCCTCGGAGAGGCGCGCGGTGAGCTTGTTGAAGGCCTCTGCCTTCGCCGCGCGGTCGCGTTGCAGGGTGGCGGGGCGGAATCGCTGTGCGCGGGTCTCGTACCGCTGGCGCTTGTCCGAGACGGCACGGAGCAAGGCGGGCTCAAGCCGTCCGCTGAGCGTGTCGAGCCTGCGCCGGTCAGAGGCGATCCGCTGGCGCAGCGTCGCAGGGCGCAGGGCACCCGAGGCATCGGCAAGGCGCACGCGTCGCCGCTGCACGCCCGCGATCAGCGCCGGTTCCAGCTTCTCTCCCGCCCGGTCGAGCCGCTGGCGCGGCGCGTCGAGCAGGCTGTCGGGTCGCGGCAGGGCGCGGGCGATGTCGCGCAGGCGCTGGCCGCGCGCCGTCAGGCCGTTGCTGAGAAGCTGCTGCATGCGCGCGCCCTGCCCTTCGAGCCAGGCGGCAAGCTCGTGGCGCACCGGAACGGCAAGCTCCGCCGCCGCCGTGGGGGTGGGCGCGCGTTTATCGGCGACGTAGTCGATGAGGGTCGTATCGGTCTCGTGCCCCACGGCCGAGATCAGGGGGATGTCCGAGGCCGCCGCCGCGCGGGCGACGATTTCCTCGTTGAAGCCCCAGAGGTCTTCGACCGAGCCACCACCCCGCGCCACGATGAGAAGGTCAGGCCGGGGCAAGGCGCCGCCGGGCGTAAGCGCGTTGCACCCTTCGATCGCGCGGGCAACTTCGGGGGCGCATTTGGCGCCCTGAACGGCCACGGGCCAGATCAGCACCTTGCGCGGAAAGCGGTCGCGCAGGCGGTGCAGGATGTCGCGGATCACCGCCCCCGAGGGCGAGGTGACGACACCGATAATCTCGGGCAGGTAGGGAATGGGCTTTTTGCGCGCGGGGTCAAAGAGGCCTTCAGCGGCAAGCTGTTTCTTGCGTTTTTCCAGAAGCGCCATCAGTGCGCCCATTCCCGCCGGTTTGATGTCCTCGATCACGATCTGGTATTTCGACTGGCCGGGGAAGGTGGTCACGCGGCCCGTGGCGACCACTTCCATCCCCTCCTCGGGCTGGGTGTCGAGACGGGCGGCGACACCCTTCCAGATCACCCCGGAGATGACCGACCGGTCGTCCTTGAGGTCGAGATACACATGGCCCGAGCGCGGTCGGCTCACCCGCCCCACCTCGCCCCGGATGCGGACGTGGCCGAATTCCCCCTCGATCACCCGTTTGATCGCGCCGGAGATTTCCGTGACGGTGAACTCGGGGCTGTTCAACCCCTCTATCGGTTCGTCGATCAGGTCCATGCGTGCGTCCTTGCCCCTGTGGAATGCACAGCTTAGAACGCCACCCAACAAAGGCCAAGGGAGCGGTGCCCATGAATATCCTGATCCTCGGCAGCGGCGGGCGTGAACATGCGCTGGCCTGGGCCACGCTGCAGAACCCCAAGTGCGACAAGCTGATCGTGGCACCCGGCAACGCCGGTATCGCCCAGATCGCCGATTGCGCATCCCTCGACATCATGGAGGGCGCGGCGGTGGTGAATTTCTGCGAGGAAAACAGCATCGACTTCGTGATCGTGGGGCCCGAGGCACCGCTGGCGGCCGGGGTGGCGGACGATTTGCGCAATGCGGGGTTTCGCGTGTTCGGACCTTCGGCCGCTGCCGCAAAGCTTGAGGCGTCGAAGGCCTTTACCAAGGAGATCTGCGACGCGGCGGGTGCCCCCACGGCGGGCTACGGCCATTTCACCGAAGCCGAGGCCGCGCGGGCCTATGTGAAGGCGCAAGGCGCGCCCATTGTGATCAAGGCCGATGGTCTTGCGGCGGGCAAGGGCGTGATCATCGCCATGACGGAAGCCGAGGCGCTGGCCGCCGTGGACGAGATGTTCGACGGGGCCTTCGGCGACGCCGGTGCGGAAGTCGTGATCGAGGAATTCATGGAGGGCGAGGAAGCCTCGTTCTTCGTGCTTTGCGACGGTGAGAACGTGCTGCCCATCGGCACCGCTCAGGACCACAAGCGCGTGGGCGATGGTGACACCGGGCCGAACACCGGCGGGATGGGGGCCTATTCGCCCGCGCCGGTACTGACCGACGCCATTGCGGAAAAAGCACTGACCGAGATCATCCGCCCGACAATGGCCGAGATGGCACGGCGCGGGATGCCCTATCAGGGCGTGCTCTACGCCGGTCTGATGATCAAGGACGGCCAGCCGCGGCTGGTGGAATACAACGTCCGTTTCGGTGATCCGGAGTGCCAGGTGCTGATGATGCGGCTGGGGGCGCAGGCCTTTGACCTGATGCATGCAGCCGCCGACGGACGGTTGGCGGGGATGCGGGTGAACTGGGGTGCCGATCACGCGATCACGGTGGTCATGGCGGCGCAGGGCTATCCGGGGTCCTACAAGAAAGGCTCGGAGATCAAGGGGCTGGAGGCGCTCCCGGAGGACAGCCGGAACATGGTGTTCCACGCCGGGACCACGTTGAAAGACGGCGTGATGACGGCGACGGGGGGTCGCGTGCTGAACGTCACCGCGCGGGGGGACACGCTGGCGGAGGCGCAGGCGCGGGCCTATGCGATGGTCGACCAGATCGACTGGCCCGAGGGGTTCTGTCGGCGGGATATCGGGTGGCGGGCGCTGGGGTGATCGCTGGGTGACGTCGCGGGCCTGACGCGGGGCGCGCGCGGTACTTTGGCGGCTTTGACGCTTCAGTTACACCCCAAAGCCGCAGCAAAGCTTTCCCGCCCACGGTGCGGCCCGAGCTTGCGTATCACGAACCGCGTGCCATCGAACCTTAGGCCGACCACATCTGCCCAATCCGCCGTGGCGACCACCATCTCGGGCTCCGCACCGCAATCGCGCAGACCGCCCGCGATGTCCCGTTCTCCGATGCGGTGATTGGTGAAACCGGGCGCATCCGCCACATGTTCCAGCGCACCATCCTTGAAGCGCCAGACGCGCAGCACCTTGGCGAGATGCGGACGGTCAATGTAGGCCACTTCGATCGCGCCATCGCCGTCCAGGTCGGCAGCGCCAATGGGTGCAAGCCAGCGGTTGGTACGTCCGATATGTGGCGTCTCGGCAATCTTGCCCTCGGCCCCGTAGACCGCGAGGGACCCGCCCAGCGCCATGTCCGTCTCGATCACCACGACCTCGGGCATACCATCGCCGGTCACGTCCCAAAGCCGGGGGGCCACGTCCTCGAACACATGATCGGCGGGCAGCCGGACGGTCACGGTTTCCTGCCCCGCAACGTCGATCTCGAGCGCGCCAAATTCGATGGCATCGCCAAGGATGCCGTGACCGTAGCGTTCCGTGGGTTCGGTGAAACGCGCCGCCGTGATCTCTTGTGCCGCAACGGGGCCCGCCAGGGCGAGCGCCAGCAGGACGGCACGCAGGATCATCAGATCTGCTTTTCCGGCATCTGGACGCGCAGACCGTCCAGCGCGTCGGTAACCTTGAGCTGGCAGGTCAGGCGGGAACGCTCGGGATCAGGCTCATAGGCGAAGTCGAGCATGTCCTCTTCCATGTCGTCCTTGGCGGGCAGTTTGTCGACCCAGGCGGGGTCCACGTAGACATGGCAGGTCGAACAGGCGCAGGCGCCGCCGCAATCGGCCTCGATGCCGGGGATATTGTTGTCGCGTGCGCCCTCCATGACCGTCAGGCCATTGGCCACCTCGACGGTATGCTCCTTGCCGCCGTGTTCGACATACGTGATCTTCGCCATTCTCTCGCGCCCCTTGATGCACTGGTTTCCCGTTATCTAGCGAGGCTGCCCGGCGGCTTCCACCCCCTTTTGGGACCAGAAACATCACGGAAAGGCGATTGGGCACCGCGCGGGGCGGCAACGCTAGGCAGCGCCGCGCAAAAACGCTAGGGTGCCGCAAAACAGACCCTGAGGCCGGGCCATGATATTCGAAAGGCAACATCTGGCAGGACGCCTGCTGCCCGCGCTCTGCGCGCTGGGGCTTCTCGCAGGCTGCGAGAGCGCGTCACCGACCGCGCAGGCACCCGCAGCGGAGCCCGGCGTCTTCACGCCGACGCGCAACGGGCCGGAGGGCGCGGCAGCCGGCACTTGCTGGGGCCGCACGGTCAGCCCTGCGGTCGTGGAAAGCGTCAGCCAGCGGGTGCAGGTCAAACCGGCCAAGGTCAACCCCGACGGCACGGTGGCGGAATTGCCGGTCTACCGCACGGAGAACCGCCAGGTGATCGTCACTCCCCGCCGGGACAACTGGTTCGAGACGCCCTGCCCCGACGTGCTGACACCCGAGTTCATCTCGTCGCTGCAACGTGCGCTGCAGGCGCGCGGCACCTTCGGGGGCATCGTGACGGGGGTGATGGACGCGCCCACCCGCGCCGCCGTGCAGCGGTTCCAGAAGCCGCGCGGGCTGGACAGCGGTGTGCTGTCGCTCGACAGCGCGCGGGCGCTTGGTTTGGTCGCTGTCGACCGCGCCACGTCGGGCTGAAAAAAGAAGGGCGCCCACGGAGGGCGCCCCACTTCAGAAAATCGCTTACCGGATCATTCTTCGAGCGAGAGCGCCACGAACCGCGGATCGCCCGCGCGGCGCACCAGCAGCAGAAGCGACTTGCGCCCGGCGTCGCGGGCCGCCTTCACCCGTGCCTCGAGGTCCGAGATGCTGGCCACCTGCTGCTGACCAGCCTCGGTGATGATGTCGCCGGTGCGCAGGCCCTTCTCATAGGCCTCGGACGCCTCGTCCACCGCCGTGACCGCCAGGCCGACCGTGTCGCCGTCAACGCCCAGCTCCTCGCGCAGGCTGTCGGTCAGGGGGGCCAGCGTGAGGCCGAGCAAATCTTTGGTTTCTGGCTCTTTCTCCTGCTCGGGCTCATCGCTTTCGCCAGGTTCGGCCCCGTTGGCGTCCTCGCGGCGCCCAAGGGTCACCTTGAAGGTCTGGCTCTTGCCTTCGCGCATGACGGTCACGCGCACGGTTGCGCCCACCGGGCTGTTGCCCACCTGGCGCACAAGCCCGCGGGTATCCTCGACCTCGACCCCGTCGAAGGACATGATCACATCGCCAGTCATCAGCCCGGCGTCCTTGGCCGGGCCGTCCGGCACATCGGTGATCAGCGCGCCCGCGGCCTTCTCAAGCCCCATGGCGTCTGCCACGTCCTCGGACACGTCCTGAATGCGCACACCCAGCCAGCCGCGCCGGGTCTCTCCGTACTCCTTGAGCTGATCGACGACCCGCGTGACCACGTTGGAGGCCATCGAAAAGCCGATGCCGATTGAGCCGCCGTTGGGCGAAAGGATCGCGGTGTTCACGCCGATCACGTCGCCGTCCATGTTGAAAAGCGGCCCGCCCGAGTTGCCGCGGTTGATCGCGGCATCGGTCTGGATGTAGTCGTCATAGGTTCCCGACAGCGCGCGGTTGCGGGCCGAAACGATGCCCGCGGAAACCGAAAAACCCTGACCCAGCGGGTTGCCCATGGCGATCACCCAGTCGCCCACACGAGCGGAATTGCTGTCGCCAAATCTGACGAAGGGCAGCGGGCCGTCGGCCTCGACCTTGAGAAGCGCGATGTCGGTGTTGGGATCGGTGCCAACGACAGTGGCCTTCAGCTCGTCGCCCGAGAAAAATTCGATGGTGATTTCGTCCGCCCCGTCGATCACGTGGTTGTTGGTGACCACAAAGCCGTCTTCCGAAATCACAAAGCCGGAACCCAGTGCCGAGGACCGGCGCGGGCGCGGGCCCTCACCATCGCGGTTGCGGTCCTGGAATTCGCGGAAGAAATCCTCGAAGGGCGAGCCCTCGGGCACGATGCCACGCGGTCCGGTGCGACCCTCGACCACAGTCGAGGTGGTGATGTTCACCACCGAGGGGCTGATCTTTTCGGCAAGCGGCGCAAGGCTTTCGGGCTTGGCGAAGGCCGCAACGGCCTGCGCGACGACAAAGGCGAGTGCCAGCAGGGCCATCGCCACGGCGCGCATGGTGCGATCAGACTGCTTTGATCTGGTGACGGCCACGGCCTTTGCCCGGTGCCGCGACGGCATGAAGCCCCGTGATTGCATGGGTTTTCTCCTGCTTTGGTCTCTTGGGGCCGGTCGGCCCGGAATGCTTGGGTAGCAGAGTGCATCGCGGACGCCCCTGCCGCAACAGATAAGATGTGGGCGATCACGCGCATTTCAACGATTGCACAAGCAGCAATCCGCTCTTTCCCGGCAACTCTTCACTCTTTCTGGCCAAATCAAGTCCCGGGGTTTGGGGCAGCGCCCCAACCAATAATGTAGTGCGGGCTTGCCCGCGCAATCAGGTCACTTTCGGACCCCTAGACCCCGATCTGGAAGGCGACCCAGACGAGGATCAACCCCATCACAATCACCAGCGCGCCGATCTGCCGCACCGCGCTTTCGGGCATCGCGCGCAGAACCTCGAGCATCCGTTCCAAAAGCGAAGGGGCCAGTGCGTACACCAGCCCCTCGAAAATCATCACCAACCCGAGGGCCAGCAGCAGAAGGCTCACTGGCTTTCCCCTTCTGCCGACCGGCTGCCCTGATCCGAGCGCAGGTAGTTGAAGAACTCGCTGTCGGGCGACAGAACCATGGTCGAATTCTGACCGCGCAGTGCCTCTTCGTATGCGGCAAGGGACCGGTAGAATTCAAAGAACTCCTGATCCTTGCCATAGGCTTCGGCGAAGATGCGGTTGCGCTCGGCGTCCGCCTCACCTTCGATGATGCGCGCGTCTCGGCGGGCCTCTGAGAGGATTTCCTCGTAGGTCCGGTCCGCCAGCGCGATGACCCGCTGCGCGGCTTCCTGACCGCGGGCGCGTTCGTCTGTCGCTTCACGGTCCCGCTCGGCGATCATACGCTGCAGCGTCGCATCAAAGTTCTGCTCCGGCAGGTTGGTCTGGCGCAGCCGCACCTCGACCACGTCCAGCCCCAGTGCCTGGGCACGTGCGTCGGCCTGTTCGCGGATTTGCCCCATCAGGCGCGCACGTTCCGGCGACAAGATGGTGTTCGAGGTCACACCCTGCGAACCCAGAACCGCCCGGATCTGCGATTCCATGATACCAGCCAGATCGTTCTCAGCCTGGCGCTGACCGCCGACACCGATGGCCTGGCGGTATTGAACGATGTCGCCGATGCGGTAGAGCACGAAGGCATCGATCACCAGACGCCGGTCATCGGCGGGGGTGACCTCGATCAGCTCGGTCTCGAGGCTGAGGATACGGTCCTCGAAGCGCACCACCTCGTCGAGCAGCGGCACCTTGAAGCCGATGCCCGGCTCCGTCACGACCTGCTTGATCTGGCCGAAACGCAGCACAAGGGCCTTCTCACGCTCGTCCACCACAAAGATCGCAGAGAGCGCGGCCACCACGGCCACCACGACAACGGGCAGCAAAAATCCCATCTTACGCATCAGTTGTTCCCTCCCGACCGGCGCAGTTCATTGAGCGGCAGATAGGGGACAACGCCCTGTCCACCGGCAGCACCCGTCTGACCTTCCAGAATGATCTTGTCCACGTCACCCAGAACCTTCTGCATCGTCTCCAGGTAGAGACGTTTGCGCGTGACCTCGGGTGCCTGTTTGTACTCGTTCAGCACCGCTTCGAAGCGGCTGGCCTCACCGACGGCGTCGTTGACGACACGGGCACGGTAACCTTCTGCGGCTTCGAGCAACTGCGCGCTTTCCCCGCGCGCTTCGGCCGTCCGGCGGTTGGCGTAGGCGTCGGCCTGACGTTCCACACGGTCACGCTCCTGTTCGGCCGCCTGCACGTCGCGGAAGGCATCCACCACGCTGGCCTGTTCGGTCGTGCCGTCGGCCTTGGTCACGATGACCGACTGGCTGGGCGGGTCCACCTTGTTGAGGTTGACACGCAGGATGTTGATGCCGGTCTGGCGGTCATCCAGCGTGGTCTGGATCAGATCCTTCACGCGGTCGGACACAGCCCCCCGGTCCCGGCTGAGGATCGGTGCGAGTTCGGACTGCGCGATCACCTCGCGCATGGCGGATTCGGAAATCGCGCGCACCGAGGCGTCGGGATCACGCAGGGAGAACTTGAAATCCTTGGCGTTCTTGATGTTCCAAACGACCTGGAAGTCGATGTCGACGATGTTCTCGTCCGTGGTCAGCATCAGACCGTCGTTGTCGCTGCTGCCGCGGCCCACACCGATTTCCTCGGTGCGGTTGGTGGTCACGTCGAAGACCTCCGCGGTGACCAGCGGCCAGGGGGCGAAGTTCAGACCTTCGGTGCCGATCTCGGAGAACTCGCCGAGGAAAAGCTCGATCGACTGCTGTTCGGGACGGACGGTATAGAAGCTTGCGAAGGCCCAGGCCACCACGGCCGCCAAGAGGCCAAGGCCCACGGTGCCACGGGTCAGCACCGGGCCGCCGTTGCCCTGTCCGCCGCCGCCGCGACCGCGATCACGGCCACCGCCGCCCATCAGGACGCGCAGCTGCTCCTGGCCTTTTCTTACCAACTCGTCGATTTCGGGGATCTGCGGCTTGTCGCCGCCTGGGCCGCGCCCGCCGCCCGGGCCACGCGGGCCGGGGCCGTCGTCGCGGGGGCCGTTGCCTCCTGAATTTCCACCGCCGCCCCAGGGGCCACCATTGTTACCAGCCATGTAGTCCTTTTCCCTTGCTGTGCCGCGATCCTGCCGCGACCGTCTTGTCGTCTTCGTCCGTGCCTGTGATGTGTGTGCAAAACAAGCGAATTCAAGCAGTCCTGAGCGGATTACGCATGGTGACAAGCTCTTCGGACATGGTGGGGTGAACCGCGCAGGTCGCGTCGAACTGTTCCTTGGTCAGCTTGTTCTTGACCGCGATCCCCGCCATCTGGATCAGCTCGCCCGCGTTCGGTGCGACGATATGACAACCCAGCACCACGCGGGTTTTCTTGGACACCACCAGCTTCATCAGCACCCGGTTGGACTTCCCCGCGAAGGCGGTCTGCATCGGCTTGAAGGACGTGCAGTAGATGTCCACCGGTTCCGCATCGCGCGCGTCTTCCTCGCTCATCCCCACGGTGCCCATCTCGGGCTGGGTGAAGATGGCGCTAGGGATCAGCTCGTGATCGACCGGCGTCTTGTTGCCGCCGAACACGGTTTCGACAAAAGCCATCCCCTCGCGGATCGCGACGGGCGTGAGGTTCACCCGGTCTGTCACATCCCCGATCGCGTAGATCGAGGGCACGTCCGTCTGGCTGTATTTGTCGACCACGATCTCGCCCCGCCGGCCCAGCTTCACACCGACCTCTTCGAGCCCCATGTCCTTGGTCGAAGGATCGCGGCCCGTGGCGAAAAGCACCATGTCGAAGACCTTCTCGCCGCCGTTGGTGGATTTCACCCAGATCGGTCCGGTTTGCCCCGCCTTCGCCCCCGCCGATTGCTTGCGCAGGACTTCGGCCTGCTGCGCGGAGGCCCCCATGGAGGCGTCCGAAGCCGTGGGCTGCGGTCCGTCCTCGTGGTCGGAGGCCAGCGACATTTCCACGATGTTGCTGCCCACGTGCAAATCAATGCCGTTGTCACGCATGCTTTCGGCGACAAGGCCCCGCGCCTCGTCATCAAAGCCGCGGAGGATCTGCGCGCCCCTGTAATACTGCGTCACCTCGACGCCCAGCCCGTTGAAGATACAGGCGAATTCGCAGGCGATATAGCCGCCGCCGATGATCAGGATCGACTTTGGCAGCCGGTCGAGGTGAAAGATATCGTCCGACACGATCCCAAGATCGGCGTTTGGAATGTCGGGACGGACCGGATGACCACCCGTCGCCACGAGGATGTGCTTGGCGGTCTTGGTGCTGCCATCGGCCAGTTCGACCGTATGGGCGTCTTTCAGTACCGCGCGCTGGTCAAAACGGTCCACACCGGAGCCGTCGAGCAGCTTCTTGTAGACACCTTCCAGCCGGTCCAGTTCATCGCTGAGCTTGGATTTGAACTTGTGCCAGTCGAAGGGCCCGGCCTTGAGATCCCAGCCATAGGCGGCCGCCTCTTCGGGCACATGGGCGTATTCGGAGGCAAAGACCATCAGCTTTTTCGGCACGCAGCCCCGGATCACGCAGGTCCCGCCATAGCGGTTGTCCTCTGCCAGGGCGACCTTGGCGCCGTATTCCCCCGCCGCGACCCGCGCGGCCCGAACCCCGCCGGAGCCTCCCCCGATGACGAAGAGGTCGTAGTCGAATGCATCAGCCATGAAGAATGTCCCTAGTCACTGAGGTCGGAGAACAGGTTGTCCGTCTCCACGAAATCCAGCCGCTCGGTCGCGACCGTCCCCTCGTTGATGTCGCGCACCTCGACCCGCCCGTCACCGTAGCCGATGACCACCGCGTCGCAGATGTCGATGAAGAGCCCGTTTTCGACGACCCCCGGCATCTGGTTGAGCACCAGCGCCAGCTGCCGCGCGTTGCTGATGCGGTTGAGATGCAGATCGAGGATGTGATTGCCTTCATCCGTCACGAAAGGCACCTCGCCGTTCATCCGCAGGGTGGAGGTCCGGCCCAGCACGTCCATTGAAATGAGCGTCTCCTCCACCAGCGCCTGCGTGGTCTGCCAGCCGAAGGGGATCACCTCGATGGGCAGTGGGAAGGCGCCGAGCGTCTCAACCTCCTTGCCCACGTCGGCGATGACCACCATCTGATCCGAGGCCGTCGCCACGATCTTTTCCTGCAAAAGCGCGCCGCCGCCACCCTTGATCAGATTGAGATCGCCGTCGAATTCATCCGCGCCGTCGATGGTCAGATCGAGCCATTTCGCCTCGTCCAGCGAGATCACCTCGATCCCCACTTCGCGCGCAAGCTGTGCGGTGCGGGTCGAGGTCGGCACGCCCTTGATGCGCAGCCCGTCGTCGCGCACCATCTCGCCCAGGCAGCGCACCAGCCAGGCCGCAGTGCTGCCGGTGCCAAGCCCCACGCGCATGCCGTCCTCGACGAATTGCGCGGCACGCTTGGCCGCGACGAATTTCGCCTTGTCGATGGGGGACAATTCTCCGGCCATGGGCAGCTCCGATCGAGATGGGTCTCGGGGCGTTATAGGCAGATTCCCTTAAACGTGCGAGACCGCCGCCGGCTTTTTTTCCCGCTCCCCGACACGGCACGCTCCCAACCTCCAGAACTGCTGGTTTTGGTGAGCCCGCAGCCCCCGCGACAGGCTGTGCGGTGCCAACCGATTGCCCAAGGGTCCCGGCGGAGAGCGGCAGCGATGAGCCATGCCCGAAACATGCCGAAACCGGTCGCTTTCGGCGCCTGTAGCAAGGCTCTGCGGGAGTATCACCCCACCATGACCTACGTGCTGCATTACGCCCCTGACAACGCCTCGCTGATCGTGCGCCTCGCGCTTGAGCATCGCGGCCTGCCCTACCGCACGGCGCTGGTGGACCGTGCCGCGCGGGCGCAGGACAGCGCGGCCTATCGCCGCCTCAATCCGAACGGTCTGATCCCGGTGCTGGAAACCCCGCAAGGCCCCCTTTTCGAAACAGCCGCGATCCTGCTATGGCTCAACGACACCCATGGCGGCCTTGGACCCGACCCCGATGCCCCCGGGCGGGGGGCCTTCCTGAAATGGCTCTTCTACCTGTCGAACACCACCCACGCCCTGTTCCGCCAGCTCTTCTATACCCACCGTTACATCGGCGCAGACCACGTCGCGGCGCTGCGCGACGGGCTGGCAAGACAGATCGCGCGCAGCTTCGCGACGCTCGACACGCTCGCGGACGATCCTGCCGCTTGGCCCGGCACAGACATGCCCGGCGCGCTCGACTTCTATCTCTCTGCCCTGCTGCGCTGGTCGGCGCTCTACCCCCGCGACTGGGACCGTGCCTGGTTTGCCCTCTCCGATTATCCCGCTCTGCACGATCTTTGCACCCGGATCGAGGCGCTGCCCTGCACCGCCGTCTTGCAAAGGGCCGAAGGTCTGGGCGATACCCCCTTTACCGCCCCGCAACCTCCAAACCCGCCAGAAGGGAGTGCCACCTGATGTTCCTCTCGGTCTTCGACATGTTCAAGGTCGGCATCGGCCCCTCGTCATCGCACACGATGGGTCCGATGGTGGCCGCCGCGCGGTTTCTCGACCTGATGCGCGCCTCGCCCTTTCATTTCGCGGGGGTCCGCGCCTCGCTGCATGGCAGTCTCGCCTTTACCGGAGTGGGCCATGCCACAGACCGCGCCACGATCCTTGGGCTTGCGGGCTTCACGCCCGAGACTTACGACGCAGAAGAGGCCGAACGCACGCTGGCGGGGATCAGGGAAAGCCACCGGATCGAGGTCGATGGTCTGGCACCCCTCACCTTCAATCCTGAAACCGACCTGATCTTCGATTACGACACGCGCCTTACGGGTCACGCGAACGGCATGATGCTGATGGCCACCGACGCGCAGAGCGACGTGACCCTGCGCGAGACCTATTACTCCATCGGTGGCGGCTTCGTGATGACCGAGGCGGAGCTTGCCGCGGGCAAGGACACCGACGAGGGGGCGCCGGTACCCTTCCCGTTCAAGACCGCCGCCGAAATGCTTGAAATGGCAGCCCAATCCGGCAAGACCATCGCGCAGATGAAACGCGCCAACGAGATCAGCCGCAATGGCGAGATCCGGCTCAGAACCGGCACCGCGCGGCTTTGGCAAGTCATGAACGACTGCATCGACCGGGGGCTCAGCACCGATGGCATCCTGCCCGGCGGGCTGAGCGTGAAGCGCCGCGCAAAGGGTATCCACGACGCGCTTCAGGCTGAACGCGGCATGAACCTGAACGCGCCGCATACCATCAACGACTGGATGAGCGTCTATGCCATGGCGGTGAACGAGGAGAACGCCGCCGGTGGGCAGGTCGTGACCGCGCCGACGAACGGGGCCGCAGGCGTGCTGCCGGCGACGCTGCGCTACTACCTCGACCACGTGCCCGGTGCCTCCGAGGCGCATGTCGAGGATTTCCTGCTGACCGCTGCCGCCATCGGTGGGCTGGTCAAGTTCAACGCCTCGATCTCGGGCGCGGAAGCGGGCTGCCAGGCCGAGGTCGGCTCCGCTGCCGCCATGGCCGCCGCGGGCCTTTGCGCGGTCATGGGTGGAACGCCCGAGCAGGTGGAGAACGCCGCCGAGATCGCGCTGGAGCATCATCTCGGGATGACCTGCGATCCGGTTAAGGGGCTGGTGCAGGTGCCCTGCATCGAACGCAACGGGCTGGGGGCGATCAAGGCGGTCTCGGCGGCGAGCCTCGCGCTCAGGGGCGATGGCACCCATCTCGTCCCGCTCGACGCCTGTATCGAGACCATGCGCCAGACCGGCGCGGACATGAGCGAGAAGTACAAGGAAACCTCGCTCGGCGGTCTGGCCGTGAACGTGCCGAACTGCTGAGCCATGGCGGATCGTGACGAGGCCCTGCGCTTTCTGGAACTGACGCTGGCGGAGGCGCAGGCCACCGTGCGCGGCTATGACACCAAGGCGCAGATTGTGGGCATCGGCTATACTTTCGCGCTGAATATCGTGGCCAACGTGGGCCAGGGTTTTCCACGCTCCGCCGACGGATCGCTTTTGGCGTTGGTCATCTTCTGGGGCATCGTGATGGCGCCGCTCTTCCTGTTTGGCGCGGTGCTCTACCCCTCGCGCAAGCTTGCCCCGAAAATTCACGCGGGCGACGCGGAACCGCGCCGCCTGATGTATGTGGAGACGGCCCGTTTCGAGGATGTCACGGCGCTCAGCAACGCCACGCAGGGGGCCGACTGGCTCAATGAAATCAGCTATGAAGTGCTCAAGGTCTCGCGTCTGCGGGAAAAGAAGCGCGGCCGCTTCATTCGCGCGCTGGCCGCCACCGCGCTTTCCTTCGTCGTGCTCTGCGCGCTGGAGCTTTCGGTGATCCTGGCCGCCGCGCCGTAAACTGACCTCCGCCCCGGGCCTCTCAGAACTCCTCCCAGCCCTCTGTGTCGCCCGCCGGTCCCGGATTGGCAATCGCCAGCGCCGTATTCCCCGACACCGCGCGCGGCAGGGCGGTGACCGGCGCCTTGCGGCGGGCTGCGGCCCGCTGGCTCCCCGTCGGCTCACCGCGTCCGCCCGAGCCGATATCGAACTTGCCGATGGCCTCGGACAATTGCTTGGCCTAAAGGGCCAGGGATTGCGTGAAGGAATTCGTTTCCTCGAACATCGCGGCGTTCTGCTGGGTCACCCCTTCCAGATGCTGCATCGCTTCGCTTGATTCGGTGATCCCGTGGGCCTGTTCCTTGGCCGAGCTTTCGATCAGGGCGACATGTCGCGCAATGTCCTCTACGGCAGCAACGATGCCGTCGAGCGCATCGCCGGTTTCACGCACCAGCCGGACGCCGTCGGTCACCTGCTCGCGGCTTGCCGAGATCAGCGAGGCGATCTCCTTGGCCGCCTCGGAAGATCGCAAGGCAAGTGCGCGCACCTCCGATGCCACGACGGAAAAGCCGCGCCCGGCCTCGCCCGCGCGGGCCGCCTCGACCCCGGCGTTCAACGCCAGCAGGTTGGTCTGGAACGCGATATCCTCGATCAGGCGCACGATCTTGCTGATCTCGCCCGAGGAGTCCTCGATCTTCGACATGGTTCCGATGGCGTTCTGGACCACCTGCTCGGAACGTGCGGCCTTTTCCTTGGCGTCTCCCACCGACCTGCTTGCTTCCTGGGCGCTGCGGGAGGTGGTGCGGGAATGCTCTGCGATCTGGGAAATCGCGGCGGTCGTTTCCTCGAGCGTCGAGGCCTGGGATTCGGTCCGGCGCGCGAGGTTGTCGGCGGCCTCCTCGATGGCGAAGACATCGCTGATGATGGTGCCCGCCCGTGTATCGACCAGCGCCATCGCTGACAGCAGGGCTTCGCTGGCCTCGTTGAAGTCGCGGCGCAGATCTTCGTATTCCTCCGGGAAAACGGCCTCGATCCGGTTGACAAGCTGGCCCTGCGACAGCTGATGCAGGGCGGTGCCCAGCGCCTTGACCACCCGCGCGATCTCGGCCTCTGACTTGGCCTTGCGCGCGCGCTCCTCCTCTTCGAGGGATCGCGCGCGGCGGTCCGCCTCCCGCGCCTTTTCCGTCTCGGCCTCCGCCGCCCTGCGCGAGGCCTCTGCGGCCTCCTTTGCCTGCCGCGCATCGCGTAGCGCCGCTTCCGTCTCGGCGGTGGCTGCCTTTGTCTCGGCCAATGCATTCTGCGCTTCCTCCGCCGAGGCGGCCGCGCGGGCGCCGGACTCCGCTACCGATTCTTCCGCCGCGATCTGCCGCCGCAGCGCGGACCAAATCACCGCCGCCTCGACCACGACGATGATCCCGTGCAGTGCCGTACGTTCGAGGCTGACGAAAAGATCACCGGTTGGATAGACAAGACGCGGCATCAGCAGGGCAAGGCTGAGGTGATGGGCGGCAATCATCCCCGCCGCAGCGATGATGACAACTGGTTCACCGAGGTAGAGGCACATCGCCAGAAGCGCGAAGAACAGCATGTGGCTGTCGATCTGCAGCGGATGGCCTGACAGGGCCGCCGTGATGCAGATTGCCTGGCCGATGAGGCCCATCCCCACATAAATGCGCCCGGCGACGGAGCCGAGCCGCGCGCCCCAGAGTGCGAGGAGCGCGAAACAAAGCGCGGCGCCGCCCGCAAGCAAGACCGCGCTGTCGGCGATCAAGGCGGCGAACACGGCAACCGGAACCAGTGCAAGGCTGCCCCAGGCGATCTGCCAGGCGTCCCGCGCCTGCCGTGCCGCGCGTCCCTCTGCAACCGCGCCGATCATGTGGCGGCCCCGCACAGCAGCGCGGCCCGGCGACCGTCAGCGACCCACCAGGCACCCGCCGCGCGCAGCCGGTCGGCAAAGGCCGGGTCGTCCGAATGCGCAAGCATGGCGAAGGGGACCGCGCCCGGTCCGATGGCCCGGCCACCGGCATCGGCAAGCATAGCCTCCCTGGCGGTCCGGGGGGACAGAAGGATGAGGACGATCTCGCCCGGAAGCGGCCGACTGACCGCAAGGGTCAGGACCGGCGCCGCCGCACCGAGGAAGATGGCCAAGAGAAAATGAATGGACAGGGGCACGGTGAAGCTCTCCTTGATGCCTCTCCGCCATAGGCCCTATTCCTTAAGGACAAGGTAACACGCGACTAACGGCGCACCGGCACCTCGTAGCCGCGCTCTTCGGGTTCGTCGTCGATCAACTCCGTCGGAAAGCCCGGTGCGGTGATGGAGAGCCCCGTCGCCTCTTCCAGCCGCTCGATCATCCGGTCGGACTGCGCCTTGTCGCCGTAGCGGCGCTGGCCGTCAGTCAGCATCTCGATCACCAGGGGCGACAGTTCGAGCGGCACGTTGTGATCGTCCGCCAGCTTCTGGAAAAGCCCCACATCCTTCTGCACTAGGTCGAGCGTGAAGTTCACGTCGCGTGAGCCCGAAAGGATCAGCTGGCTTTCGGTTTCATGGACAAAGGAGTTTCCGGAGGACGCGGCAATGGCCTCGTAGGTGACACCGAGGTCCATGCCCGCGGCTTTCATCACGGTCAGAGCCTCGCATAGGCTCAGCAGGTTGATCGTGGCGAGGTAGTTCGTCATGACCTTGAGCGTGCTCGACACCCCCACATCGCCCACGTGCAGGATGCGGCGGCCCATGTGCGTCAGGATCGGCAGCACCTTTTCGAAGGTCGGACGCGTGCAGCCGGCGTAGATCGAGATGTTGCCGGTGTCCGCCCTGTGACAACCGCCCGAGACGGGGCAATCCACTGCCTCGCCTCCCTTGGCGATCACGGCCTCTGCATGGGCCTTGATCTGGTCGGCGTCAGTGGTGGACATCTCCATCCAGACCTTGCCGGGGCCCACATGCGGCAGCATCTCGGCCAGCACGGCGGCACAGGCGGCGGGGCTGGGCAGGCAGGTGATCACCACGTCGCAGGTCTGCATCAGCTCTGCGGCTGAGCTGCCGGCCCGCGCGCCGCGTGCGGTGAAACCCGCGACGAAATCGGCGTTGAGATCATAGACCGCCAGGTCGACCCCGTTGCGCAACAGCGATCCTGCGAGCTTGCCGCCCACGTTTCCCAATCCGATAAAGCCGACTTTCATGGCCATTCTCCCCGTTCGTTTGCGCCATGAGCGGGGACCGGGCGCGACATGTCGCGTTCAAACGCGACCTCTGGGCCTAGGCGCCCGAATTCTTCTAAGAATTCTGTCCGGACCCTGCGCAGGGTCCGACCGCCGGTTGCAACCGGGCGCCTCCAAATTTCTTGCAAGAAATTTGCCAAGGCCTTTGCAAAAGCCTTGCCCCGCCCGGCCGCAACAGTTCAACTCCGCCCATGGCCTATCCCTCTAACCAACCGCCCCAGCGCCCCGGCGACGCCGCCGCCGGGATCGAGGTCACCGACGACTTCGAACGTTTCATCCAGCGCAACGACATCTTCACCCGCGCCTTCTGGGACGACCGCATCCGCAACAAGAAAACGGACGCCTTTTTCGCCTCCTACCGGATGGAGGCCACGCCCCGGCGCGGTGACGGCTTCACCCAGCGCGACTTTGCGCTCAGGAACGCCAGCTGGCTCATCTCCGACCTGATCTCGGAGCGTGACGCCGAGAATGGCAGGCGCGAGGGCTTTCAGTCAGCGATCCGCAATGACACGCCCGTAGCCCCTATGCGGCAGGAGGTCGAGGATCCCGCGCGCATGGCCGCCGAGATCAAGCGCATCGCATTGTTCTTCGGTGCGGACCTCTGCGGGATCACGGAACTGGACGAGCGTTGGCTTTATGTCAGCCGCGTGGACACCCGCGATTTCTCGGAAGCGCCGAACACGCTGCCCGACGGGATGACCTCGGTTATCGTGATGGGGCACCAGATGGAGGAGGAACTCGTTGCCACCTACCCTTCGGCGCTGGCCGGGGCCGCCACGGGGCGAGAGTACAGCCACGAGGCGGCCATCGTGATGCAGCTTGCCGCCTATATCCGCAACCTCGGCTACGAGGCCGTGGCGAGCATGAACGACACGGGCCTCGTGATCCCCTACGCCATCAAGGCGGGGCTGGGCGAATACGCGCGCAACCAGATGGTGATCACGCCCGAGTTCGGACCCCGGCTGCGGTTTTCCAAGATCTTCACCAACCTGCCGCTGGCACATGACGCACCAAAACCTCTCGGCGTCCGGGCCTTCTGCGACATCTGCACGAAATGCGCCGATGCCTGCCCGGTGAAGGCGCTGCCCTACGGCCCACCCCAGACCAGCACCGATATCTCAGCCATCAAGGGCGTGCGGAAGTGGACGTCGGACGCGGAGAAATGCTTCGGTTTCTGGGCCAAGCTCACCTCGGACTGCGCGATCTGCATGCGGGTCTGCCCGTTCAACCGCGACTTCTCGCGCTGGTACCACCGGCTTTGGCTGAAACTCGCGCTCTCGCCCTGGCGCAGGCTTGCGCTCTGGCTCGACCGCAAGCGCGGCGGACGCCGCAAGCCGGCCGACTGGTGGAAGGCTGCGCGATGAGCCAAGGCCTCAGCCACATCACGTTCATCGTCCGCGACCTTGACAGGATGGAAGAGATCCTGACCACGGTGCTGGACGCGCGCAAGATCTACGACAGCGGAGAGAACACCTTCTCCCTCTCGCTCGAACGCTTTTTCGACATCGGCGGTGTCTGGGTCGCCACGATGGAGGGCGATCCGCTGCCCATGCGCAGCTACAATCACGTGGCGTTCCGGATGGCCCCGGATGAGTACGACGACCGGCTTGCCCGGATCAGGGCGCTTGGCCTCGACGTTCGCGAGGGGCGGTCCCGCGTCGCGGGCGAAGGTCATTCGATCTACTTCCACGATCACGACAACCACCTGTTCGAACTGCACAGCGGGACGCTTGAGGACCGGCTGAGGCGCTACGCCCAAGGGCGCTGATCATCTTTGTGCGCCATTGCACAATACCCGTGTTGCGGCGGGCCTTGGTCCTGTGCATCGAAACGCCTATCTCTGGGCCAACGCAACGCAAGGAGACACGACATGTCCCTCAGACCGACCCTTGAGACCCGCCGCGCCATTCCCACGCTTGAGGGCGCGGGCGTCAAGCTGCATCGCGCCTTCGGGTTTCAGGACCCGTCCGAACTCGACCCGTTCCTGCTCTTCGACGATTTTCGCAACGAACGGCCCGAGGATTTCGAGCGCGGCTTTCCGTGGCACCCGCACCGTGGGATCGAGACCATCACCTACGTTCTGGAAGGCACCGTCGAACATGCGGATTCGCTTGGTAACACCGGCACGCTGGGCGCGGGCGACGTGCAGTGGATGACCGCCGGGCGCGGCATTCTGCATCAGGAGATGCCGCATGGGAATACCAAGGGTCAGATGCACGGCTTCCAGCTTTGGGGCAACCTGCCGTCAAGCCAGAAGATGACCGCGCCGCGCTACCAGGACGTGACGTCCAAGGACATTCCCGAGGTGATCGACGACGACGGCACCAGGGTGCGCGTGATCACGGGTGAATTCTGGGGCAAGACCGGCCCGGTCGATGGCATCGCCGCCGATCCGCAGTATCTCGACGTGACGGTGCCCGCGGGCGTGAAGAAGACCTTCAAGATCGACACCTACCGTCGTGCTTTCGCCTATGTCTTTCAGGGGGCAGGGGCGTTTGCCGATGCCTCCCAGCCCACCGGCGTCCTGCTGGAAAAGGAAGTGGCCGGCGAGGAGGTCAACATCCGCGACCTCTCGGGCGACCGGACGCTCATTCGCTTCGGGACCGGTGACGAGGTGACGGTGCAGGCGGGCGAGGAAGGCGTGCGCTTTCTTCTGATCTCGGGTGCGCCGATCGAGGAGCCGGTCGCCTGGCACGGTCCGATCGTGATGAACACCCGCGCCGAGCTTGAACAGGCCTTCGCCGAGCTGCGCAACGGAACCTTCATCAAGCCCGCCCATTAGGCACGACATTGATCCGCTGCAGGCCGGGCCGGATGGTTCGGCCTGCTTTCGTTTGCGTTAACCGGCTTACCTTTTAACCACCTGTTTAAATTCAACTTTCCACAAATTCTCAAATCAGCGATACCGGCCCGGACAGTCATCGGGGCCCGGTACAATCGTGATCTCGCGAAAGGAAAGTCTCCATGTTTAGAACGCCCCTCCAGGCCACCGCCCTTGCCCTTCTGACCGCCCTGCCCGCCACCGCTGACACCCGCCTCGGCATCATCGGTACGGAACTGCGGCTGGGCTTCTCCGATCAGGAGAGCGAGGGCGGTTTCGTCTCGCGCACCGTGGACGTGGCGATCACGCCGTATCACGGGGCTCAGTTCGATCTGCAGTACGAGGAACGCAGCACCGGCGGCATCGGACGCGTGGGCACGGTTCTCTACATGACCCCGCGCGCCGGGCAGAAATACGGGCTATCGCTGATGGTCGCCGATAAGAACGACGCCTCCGCGACCTACGGTCAGGTCGGGGCTGCGGGAATGGTGGCTCTTGCCCGGGACTGGACGCTTGAAGGACGCCTCTCGGCGGGGCTGTCGGCGGACAACGATCTGGACTGGCTCGGCACGGGTGCCGGGCTGCACTTGCAGGCCGGCAGGGCGACACGACTTTACGCGCATTACGACATCGCCCATTTCGACGAGCAGGATTTCGGAGCCATGGCCCACGAGATAAGCTTGGCCCTCAGACCCGGCTGGGCGACAGTCCTGCATCGCTTTTCGCGGAGGTGTCGCGCGATTGGCTCAACGGACGCGATGCCTCTGGCGCTGACACGACGATCCGTGCGGGGATTTCAATCGCCTTGGGCCACACCGGCAACGACATGCCCGCCTTCCGGATGAGCGACCCGATGCGGCAGCTTCTGCGGCGCGGTTTGTACTAGGGCTGGGCGCTGGTAGGCCGCCTATCATCGTTCGACCTGCGCCCCCACGGCCCGGCGCACCATGTCCCAGTACTGGCCGACCACCTGGTCGAGGGAAAGCCGCCCGCCCGTACGGAACCAGGTGTTGACCCCGGTCAGCATGGCGATGATC
This sequence comes from Sulfitobacter sediminis, assembly GCF_040811725.1. Classification (NCBI taxonomy): domain Bacteria; kingdom Pseudomonadati; phylum Pseudomonadota; class Alphaproteobacteria; order Rhodobacterales; family Roseobacteraceae; genus Sulfitobacter; species Sulfitobacter sediminis. Next base: position 147,903 of record NZ_JBFNXX010000003.1, on the reverse strand, counting down.
GCCAGGGTCATGATCTTGCTGTCCTCCACCGCGAAGACCCCGTCCCGCGCGCCGTCTTTCAGGATCGCCTCAAGCCCGTCCTCGTACCGCCGACGCAGGGCTTCGATCTCGGCGAAATTCGCGGGATCGAGGTTGCGCAGTTCCATGTAGGCAATGAAAACCTCGTCGGGCCGGTCAGCGTGAAAGCGGATGTGGAATTCGACGAACCGTCGCAGCCGGTCTAGCGGATTGCCCGCGCCCGAGAAATCGGCCTCGCTCAGCAGTTCTGTCATATGCCCGCGCATCAGGTCGAAGAGCAGCGATTGCTTGTCCGGCGTGTAGTTGTAGAGCGCACCGGCCTGCACCCCGACCTCGGCCGCGATGGCGCGCATCGACACCGCCGCGTAGCCCTTTTGTGCAAAGAGCCGCAGCGCGGCCTGCCGCACCCGTGGGCCAGTGATATCGGCGTGTGAACCGGTTGTCCGTGCCATGGATGCAGATTAATGAACAAGCGTTCAAAAGCAATGCCCGCTTGCGCGGTCGGCGGGGCTGGTGCAGGAATGTCCCATGACACGCCTCGCAGCTCTTCTTGCCCTTACAGCGCTCGGCGCGGCCTGCACGCAGTTTCCCGAACTGGATTTCACGCAGACGCCAGAGCTTGAAGCGGCAGAGTATCCCGCCCTCGTGCCGATCGAGCCCATTCTCGCGCGCGACGCTGTCCCTGGCCCAGATCCCGAGGCGCTGGAGGCCAATACCGCGGCACGCCTCGCGGCCCTGCGCGGCCGCGCCAACCGTCTGCGCAGCGCGGTGCTGAGCGAAGACGAGAAGAAACGGCTGGAAGACGGCGCGGGCTAGGCCTTTCGCGCGTTGCGCGCGCGCTTCGAACCGGCTACATCGCCCCCGAACAGCCACGAAAGGACCCCTCCATGTCTGATCCGCTTCGCCTTGGTATTGCAGGTTTGGGCACCGTGGGTGTCGGCGTGGTGCGCATCATCCGACAGCAGGCGGTCCTGCTTGAGGCGAGGACAGGGCGCAAGATCACCATCTCCGCCGTCTCCGCCCGCTCGCGCGGGAAGGACCGTGGCGTGTCGCTGAAAGACTACGCTTGGGAAGACGACCCCGTCGCCCTGGCCACACGCGACGACGTGGATGTCTTTGTCGAATTGATGGGCGGCGAAGACGGCCCGGCCAAGGCCGCGACCGAGGCGGCGCTGAAGGTGGGCAAGGACGTGGTGACCGCCAACAAGGCCATGCTGGCAATCAACGGTCAGGCGCTGGCCGAACTCGCGGAGGCCGAGGGCCGCAGCCTGCGCTACGAGGCGGCCGTCGCGGGTGGCATTCCGGTGATCAAGGCGCTGATGGAAGGGCTTGCCGGCAACGAGATCACCCGCGTCATGGGCGTGATGAACGGCTCTTGCAACTACATCCTCACGCGGATGGAGAACTCCGGCAAGACGTATCAGGAGATCTTTGCCGAGGCCGACGGGCTGGGCTATCTCGAAGCCGATCCGCAACTGGACGTGGGTGGCATCGACGCCGCGCACAAGCTGGCGATCCTGTCGGCCATTGCCTTTGGCACCAAGGTCGACTTTGACGGCATCCAGCTTGAAGGGATCGAGCGGGTCAGCATCGAGGACATCCGCGCGGCCGCCGACATGGGCTACAAGATCAAGCTGCTGGGCGTCGCACAGAAAACCGGCCGGGGGCTGGAACAGCGCATGCAGCCCTGCCTCGTGCCGGACACCTCGCCGCTGGGCCAGCTTGAGGGCGGGACCAACATGGTCGTGCTCGAAGGCGACGCGGTGGGGCAGATCGTGCTGCGCGGGGCCGGGGCGGGCGAAGGCCCGACCGCCAGCGCCGTGATGGCCGATGTCTGCGACATCGCGCGCGGGCTGCGGCTGCCGGTCTTCGGTCAGCCGGCCACCAGCCTCCAGACATCGACCGCCGCGCAGTCCCAGACCCCTGCCCCCTATTACCTGCGCATGGCGCTGGTGGACAAACCGGGCGCGCTGGCCAAGATCGCCGCCGTTCTGGGCGAGGCGGGCGTGAGCATCTACCGAATGCGCCAGTACGAGCACGACAGCGCCTCGGCGCCGGTGCTGATCGTGACCCACAAGACCACCCATGCCGCCCTTCGCGACGCGCTGTCGAACATGGACAAGACGGGGGTGATGGCGGGGGAACCGGTGGCGCTTCGGATCGAAGAGCTCTGAATGGACTGGTCCGCGCCGGTCGACATCTATTGCGAACGCACCGATGCGTCCTTCTGGTCAGAACCGCTGAACGCGGTCTCGAACCTTGCCTTCATTCTGGCTGCGCTCTGGGCCAGCCGCGAGGCGTGCCGGCGGGGGATCGGGCGCGCGTCAGTCTGGCTGTTGATCGCCCTGGCCTTCGTGATCGGCACCGGCTCGTTCCTGTTCCACACCTTCGCGACACGCTGGGCAGGCATGGCCGATACGCTGCCGATCCTCATTTTCATCCTTGCCTATGCGGTGACCGCGCTGGCGCTGATCGGCCATGCGACGCCCGAACGGGTCACGCTATATACCGTCACGATGGCGGGCTTTTTCACAGCAACGGGCTTTGGGATCGCGCAACTCAACCTCGATCTCAACGGCACCGAGGGCTATTTGCCCGCGCTGGCCGCGATGATCGTCATCTCGGCACTCACCTGGTCACGCAGCCATCCCGCGACACCGTGGTTCGTTGGCGCGACGCTCACCTTTGCGCTCTCGCTCACCTTCCGCAGCTTTGACATGGCCCTTTGCGATGTCTGGCCCTATGGTACCCACGTCTTTTGGCATCTGCTGAACGGCACCGTGATCGCCCTGCTGCTGCAGGCGCTCATCCGCAATACGACAAGGACTGAACACCCATGACCGCCACCGCCAAATTCGAAGACCGCATGCTCTCACTCGGCCTTGCCCGTGTGTCCGAGGCGGCTGCCCTCGCCTCCGCCAAGCTGATTGGCAAGGGAGATGAGAAAGCCGCCGACCAGGCCGCCGTGAATGCCATGCGCACTCAGCTCAACATGCTCGACATCGCGGGCGTGGTGGTCATCGGCGAGGGCGAGCGGGACGAGGCTCCGATGCTCTACATCGGCGAAGAAGTGGGCACCGGCAAGGGGGTCCCCGTCGACATCGCGCTCGATCCGCTTGAGGGCACGACCCTGACGGCCAAGGATATGCCCAATGCGCTGACCGTGATCGCCATGGGCCCGCGCGGCTCGATGCTGCATGCGCCCGATACCTACATGGACAAGCTGGCCATTGGGCCCGGTTACGAAAAGGACGTTGTCACGCTGGAGATGTCGCCCGGCGAAAGGGTCCACGCGCTCGCCAGGGCCAAGGGCTGCGATCCGGCGGACATCACGGTCTGCATTCTCGAACGCCCCCGGCACGAACAGATGATCGCCGAAGTGCGCGCCACCGGGGCCGCGATCCGGCTGATTACCGATGGCGACGTGGCGGGCGTCATGCATTGCGCCGATCCCAAGACGGGCATCGACATGTACATGGGTGCGGGTGGCGCGCCCGAAGGCGTTCTCGCCGCCGCCGCGTTGAAATGCATGGGCGGCCAGATGTACGGACGGCTCCTTTTCCGCAACGACGACGAGCGGGCCCGCGCGACCAAGGCCGGGATCGAGGATTTCGACCGTATCTACACCCGTGACGAGATGGTGACCGACGACGTCATTTTTGCCGCGACCGGCGTGACCGACGGCGCGATCCTGCCCGGCGTGCACCGCGAGCCCGGCTGGCTGACCACCGAGACGCTGATCATGCGCTCCAAGACCGGATCGGTGCGGCGGATCAACTACCGCACACCGGTGGACAACGGCTAGAATGGCGCACCGCCCGGGCGGCAGATCACCGTGGCTGGGGTGGCATTGAGTTGTAGTGGAAAGATGAAGCAAGAGGGCGGCGCGCAGGGGGCTGCCGAGGGGCGACGTGGCTGAGGCAGCTTTTCTGGGGGTAGATTCCTCTCTGACCGGACGGCGTTGGGTCGGCCCCGGCGTGGAGGTGGAGCGCGCGGCGGAACTGCTGGTGCAGCGCACCGCCCTGCCCGCCCCGGTGTGCCAGGTCCTCGCCCGGCGTGGCGTGGCACCCGATGAGGCCGAAGCTTTCCTCGTCCCCGCCCTGCGCGACCTGCTACCCGATCCGCGATCCCTGAAGGACATGGAGAAGGCCGCGTCGCGGTTCCTGCACGCGCTCGACCGGCGCGAACATATCGCGGTGTTTGCCGATTACGACGTGGATGGCGGCTGTTCCGCCGCGCTTCTGCTGATCTGGCTGCGCGAGATGGGGCACCGGGCGACACTCTACGTGCCCGACCGCATCGACGAGGGCTACGGGCCCAACGAGGAAGCCATGGCAAACCTCGCGGCCGCGCACGACCTGATCGTCTGCGTCGATTGCGGGACGCTGTCTCACAGGCCCATCGCGGCGGCTGAGGGGGCGGATGTGATCGTGCTCGACCACCATCTGGGCGGCGAGACCCTGCCCGAGGCCCTGGCCGTGGTGAACCCCAACCGGCAGGACGAGGACGGCGCCTGCGCCCATCTTTGTGCGGCTGCGGTGGTCTTCCTGATGCTGGTGGAGGCAGGCCGCCAGCTGCGCGAGGCGGGCAAGCGCGGACCGGACCTGATGGGCCTGCTGGACCTCGTGGCCCTTGCCACCGTCGCGGACGTCGCCCCGCTCACCGGCGTCAACCGCGCCTTCGTGCGGCAGGGCCTGCGCGTCATGGCGCGGCGTGAGCGACCGGGGCTCACGGCGCTGGCCGATGTCGCGCGATTGGAAACGGCACCCACCGCCTATCATCTCGGTTACCTCTTGGGACCCCGCATCAACGCGGGTGGCCGGATTGGCCAGGCCGACCTTGGCGCACGCCTGCTGGCCTCGGACGATCCGCACGAGACCGCCGCGCTGGCCGAACGGCTGGACACGCTGAACACGGAACGGCGCGAGGTCGAGGCCGCGGTGCGCGCCGCCGCGCTTGCGCAGGCCGAGGAACGTGGGTTCGACGCGCCGCTTGTCTGGGCGGCGGGCCCCGGCTGGCACCCCGGCGTGGTCGGCATCGTCGCCGCGCGCCTCAAGGAGGCCGCCAATCGCCCCGCCATCGTGATCGGGCTTGAGGACGGTGTGGGCAAGGGATCGGGCCGCTCGGTGAGCGGCATCGACCTTGGCGCGCCGATCCAGCGACTGGCCGCGGAAGGGTTGCTGATCAAGGGCGGCGGGCACAAGATGGCCGCGGGCCTCACCGTGGCCGAGGACAAGATCGAGGCGGCGATGGCGCGGCTTGGCGAATTGCTGGCCAGACAGGGCGCGCATCTGGCGGGGCCTGCCGATCTGAATGTCACCGGCCTGCTGATGCCGGGGGCCGCGACAGTGGAACTGGCCGAGATGATCGATGAGGCCGGCCCGTTCGGCGCCGGTGCGCCCGGCCCGCGCTATGCCTTCGCCGAGATGCAGATCCTGCACGCCCGCCGGGTGGGCGAAAGCCACCTGAAAGTGAGTTTTGGAGACGGGCTGGGGGGGCGCATGGACGCTATCGCCTTCGGGGCCTACGACGGGCCGCTCGGCGCGGCGCTGGAAGGTCACGGGGGCCAGCGGTTCCATCTGGCCGGGCGTCTTGACATCAATATCTGGCGCGGGCGCCAGTCGGTTCAGCTCCGTCTCGAGGACGCGGCACCCGCCTGACGGTTTTTGGAGATCGGGGCAAAATTTCCACTTGCGCAGCCCACGGCCTTTCCGTAATGAACCGCTCACGGCCAGTGGCCCGTTCGTCTATCGGTTAGGACGCCAGGTTTTCAACCTGGAAAGAGGGGTTCGATTCCCCTACGGGCTGCCACTCATTCACCCCACATCTTTACCGCCCCGATGCGCCCGCAGGTTTGCCGGCTCCTGCCTCAGGCGACCTCGCCCTTGTCCGAGAGCCAGTCCGCGCGGTGCCCCCGCGCGAAGGCGAGCGTGTCCTCGCGGTTCATCGGGCGGGCGAAGTAATATCCCTGGAAGGCGTCGCAGCCCAGCTTTCGCAGGATATCGACCTGCGCGCGCGTCTCCGTGCCCTCTGCGATGATCCCGATGCCGAGCGCCTTGCCCATCTGGATGATGGCGCCAAGAAGTTCGCGGGACTGGGTGCTTTCGGCCACGCCACTGATCAGGCGCCGATCGATCTTGAGCGTGGAGGGCATGATCTGCTGGAGCGACACGATCGAGGCATGGCCCGAGCCGAAATCGTCGATCTCGATCTCGAAACCCGCATCACGGGCCTTGTCGAGGTTGAAGCGAAAGATCGCGCTTTCCTCCTCGATCAGAATCGATTCAAACAGCTCGAAGGCGACGACCGTCTCTGCCGCCATCAGGCGGGGGGCAATTGCCATCAGGTCGGGATCGTTGAGCCGGCCCGAACTGACGTTGAAGGCCAGCTTGCGGGGCCGCAGACCCTGGTCCCGCCAGAACAGCAAATCGTCCATCGCCGCCTCGAAGATCGCCTTGTCGAGATCGGCAAGGATGTTGAGTTTCCGCGCGACGGGAATGAAGCGGTCGGGAGTCTGGATGCCGTGATCACCCCTGTTCCAGCGCGCCAGCGCCTCGAACCCGCTGATCTCGCCGGTGACCGCGTCGATCTGGGGTTGGTAGAAACACTCGAACTCCCCCGCCTCCAGCCCAAGCTGGATGTCGACCGCCAGCCGCCGCTCCGACAGGACGGTCCGGTGCAATTCCGGCGTGAACATCTCGGTCCGGTTGCGCCCCTTGCCTTTCGCCTCGTAAAGCGCGACGTCAGCGAAGGTTAGCAGTTCGGCGGTGGTCCCCTTGGTCGCGGCGGAGGTCGCGATGCCGATACTGGCCCCGAAACGGCAGGGTTTACCCTCGAAGAAGAAGGGCTCCGCCAGGCGGTCGCGCAGCCGGTCGATGACCTGTTCCACGTCGTTCATGTTGGTGTCGGGCGCCATCAGGACCGAGAATTCGTCCCCGCCGACGCGGGCGGGGAAATCACCGACACGGGTGCATTCACGCAGCATGTCGGCGACATGCTTCAGGACCGCGTCACCGGCTTCGTGCCCCAGGGTGTCATTGACGTACTTGAAATAATCCAGATCGATGCGGAGCAGCACGCAGTCGGCATCGCCCCCGCTCCGCTGGCGCGCCTGGATTTCCTCGTCAAAGGCGCGGCGGTTGTAGAGCCCTGTCAGACTGTCCGTCAGTGCGGCACGCTCGACCTCATGCCGCAGGCGCATCTCGTTCCTGTGCAGGGCCGCCAGTTGCTGCTCGCGCAGCATGTCGCTCGTGACATCGAACAGGAAGCCGTACCAGCGGATCGAGCCATCCGCATCGCGAACCGGATTGGAAGAGGCCAGTATCCACCGTTCGCCCCTTTCGGGATGATTGACCCGGTATTTCACCTCGAACTTGCTCAGCCCGCCGGAGGATTCCTCGATCGCCTGGCTCATCCTGGGCATGTCACGCTCGTCGATATTGGCGAACATCTGTTCGGGGTTCTGATCGACCTGCTGCTTGGAGACCCCCAGAAGTTCGAGCACGACCGGATGCGCGTAAGGCAGCGAAATGCGGCCCTCGCCATCGACGTGGTATTCGAAGAAGCCCCCCGGCGCGTTGTCCGCGAGGCGCACCAGCCGCTCTGTCGCGAAGCGGGTTCCGGCGAAGGATTTCTCAAGTTGCAGCTCCGCCTCCTTGCGGCGGTCGATCCGCGCCTGGGTGCCGCAGATGAACACCTCGTCGGGGCTCGTGCTCGAAATGAACCGCGCGCCGGTCGCGCCGATCCAGACCCAATTGCCGTTGGCATGTTTCATGCGAAAATCCGCATGGTAACGGCCGGCCTTGCCGTCCATCAGGGGCTGGAGCGCGGCCATAACGGTGGGCATGTCGTCGGGATGCACCAGCTCCGCGAAGGTCTCGAAAGAGGCGGCGAACTGATCTACCTCGTAGCCAAGGGTTTCGTACCAGAGACCGCTGAACCAGGTGTCTCTGGTCGTGATGTTCAGATGCCAGAGCGCAAGCTGACTGCTGTTGATCGAGGCTTCGAGCTTGCCGATGTATTCATCCCTGGCGCGCAGGTCGGCCGCGCGACGGCCCGCATGACGCAAATCGGAAAGCGGCCAGGCGCGGGCGAAGACGGCTTTCTCCGGGGCGCGCCGGTCGGCGAAAAGCTCGAGAAAGACCCTGGCCGATGGATCATGGGCAAGCTGTGCCCGCAAGCCCAGACCGGGGCCCGTTTCCGTGTCGGTGCCTCCGACCTGGGCGAGAATGACCTCAAGCGCGCTTGGCAGAATGATGTAGTCCTCGAACAGCCGGTGGAGCGGCTCATCGATCTCCATCCCCACAAGCCTTCGAAAGGCGGCATTTGCCGACAGCGCCGTTCCGTCGCGCGCGATACGGAGGGCCGCGATTTCGCGCACCTCATCTGCATCTGCTGTGCCTGTCCGGACGGTTCCCGCACCGTCGATCATCCCTGACCCTTCTGAAACACTCCACGTGACGGGAGCGTTTTTAAGAGGCAAGCGTTAAGGAGGTTTTAGACAACGCAGAAAATAAGAAACGTCTTGGAACGAAAGGCCGCAATCGGTTGCGGTTTTCTCAGAACCAGATGCCGTCGGCGATCTGCCCGGCGACGTTGGCAACGTTTTCTGCGCTTTCCGAGAAATGCACCAGCATATCGGCACGGGTGAGACCGCCTGCAAGCTGCTCTTCCCAGAAGTCATAGCCCGCCTGATCGGGTCGGCGGTTCAGCACGTTGAGGTAGACCAGATCGAGAAAGGCGGCATCGCCCAGCGAGGCCTCGTTACCGTAGGCCGACTGGAATTCCTGTGAGGCGATGAAATGCCGCGCGGCCCCGGCAAGCGACACCGCCCCGCTGTCAAGCTGCCCGATCCAGAAGCCGAGACCGGCCGCGTCCGGGGTCCGGTCAAAGCCCGCCTGGTAGAGACGGTAGGCCTGTCCGGCAAGGCCCATGGTGTCGAGCGCGAGCGTACCGTCGGAAAAGGCAAGTCTTTCCACGCTGTCGAGCGTCACGGCGGTGGGCAGGGCATCGGCATAGAGTTCGGCCCAGCCGTAGCCGTTGAAAAGCACATCGACCGCGTCACGCGCGAGGTTCAGCGCAAGCGTGTCGGTGCCCCCGCCGCCCGAGACCCTGCTGACGTTGCCCGGCAGCTCGATCCAGTCATTCCGATCGGAGCCCGCAAGCTCGCCGTATGACACCGGTTCCGCCACGATAACCGGCGCGAACGGGACGTCGATCACTGGCGCGGGCACGGGCGCGGGTTGAAAAGCGGCTTCCTGACCGGGGCGCAGGGTCAGTTCCACCACCTCGAAGGGGTTCAGCGTCAGGTCGATCCGGCTGGCGTCAGCAAAGGTCAGATCGGTCAGGATCACGTCGGCGTCGTGTTCGTTATAGAAATAGTCCGCCCCATTCACGATCAGCCTGTCGGCGGCCTCGCCGTTGACCCACTGGCGGCCGTCGGTCGATCCGGGGTCGAGAGAGACCTGCACACCGGTCACGGTTTCGGCACCGGGCAGCGCATTGGTCAGGTCAAGCGTAAACGCCGTGGTTTCGGTCGAGCGGGAGGAGACATAAAGCGTCATCTCCGTGCCGGCAGCATAGGCCGAGACGTCGATCCCAGGCATGGCGCTGTCGAAGCTGGCCGAGACCAGCTCCTTGCCGACAAGCGCATCAGCCATCAGATCGAAGATCGCCCCGTGGGCTGAATTGATCAGCCGTCCCTCCCCGTCCAGCCGCACGCCCCCGTCGGTGTCAAGCGTGAGCGCGGTGCGCGAATGGTAATCAAAGGTCCAGACATGGGCACTGTCGACGCCAAGATCGATCATGTTCTCGAACTGGCGCACCATGGTCGAGGCGGCGACGAGGCCGTGCAGCTCTTCCGCCGTGGTGCGGATGTTCCATTCGGTGATGTGGAGGCTCAGGTCCTTGGAAAAAGCCGCGTCCCAGACTGCGTAATCGCGGTCGATGCTGCGCAGGTCGGTGCGGGCATCCGGAAATTCGAAGTCGGTGCGGTTGTAATAGTAATGCTCGGTCACGCCATCGATGGCATCGCGCGCCTCGGCGCTGAGCTGGGCGATGATATGGGCATTGGCGGCATCGGTCCGGGCGTTGTAGCTGCCACTGGCAAGACCCGCGCCGAATTCCGAACCATTGTTGCCTGCCGTGGCCATCTGAATCAGGATCTCGGGCTGGTCGCGTTCGGCGACCCCGGCCCATGACATCCCCTGCGCGATGGCGGTCGCGGCGATCGACGCCTTCTGGCCGTAGGCCGTCTCTCCCATTTCCCAGTATTCGTTGCCGATCTGAAAGGCCGAGATCAGCGGCCCGTATTGCTGCATCACGGTCTGGACAAAGACCGCGATCTCATCGGCAAATGCGGCGTATTCCGAGACGCCCAGATGCTTGGTCGGGATGATCAGCGTGGTCTGGACCGGGTGCCCAGACAGGGTGCTTGCCGCGCACCAGTCGAGGAAATTGACCAGTTCCGGCCGCAGGCTGCCGCCGGGCATGTCGACGATGTTGATCGCCGAAACCCCGTCCACCGGCAGGCTGCCGTCGGCATTGGCGCGTTGCGGATCGAGATCGGACTGCCCGCCGCCGAAACGGATGTTCTGGACCCCGAGGGTGCGCGCGGCATCCACAAAGGCCGTCGTCGGAGTGCCATCGAGCGTGCGCTCGAACACGGCGTTCGCGCCGAACATGTCCGCCGAGACGTACTGCCCCGTCCCCTGAATATCTGTAAGCGCAAAAAGCGGCATAAGTGGCAACCCAAACCGATGTGACGCGGACTTCCCCAAGTCCTTGGGCGCCCCACCCTGCCTCAAAGCTGCCTCAATTCTGCCGCGGTTCGCAACATCTACGGCCAAAAGAGGCGAAATTGGGGCAAGATAACAAGATATGGCCACGTTTGGGGCCGACAATCGGCCCGCGTTGCGGGGATTTGTTGCCGCGACAGGGACAATCGCGATACGGGAATCGGTCGCTCAGCTACAACGGCCGGGCCTTCCGGGCCACGACAGCGGCGGATTGCGCCATCCGCCGTAATTCCTTGCGGTTTGCGGGTTCCTCATTCATATTCAAGTTTGAGAATTTATAGGAGGTCGCCATGTCCATCACCCGCCGCCGATTCCTTGCAGGCACTGCCGCCCTGCCCCTAGCCGGCGCGCTGCCGCGCCTTGCCATCGCGGAGATGTCCATTGGCGCGGCAACGCTGACCACGGTCAGCGACGGCACCCTTGTCCTGCCCGGCAGCTTTATCTTTGAGCCGATGCCCAAGGACGCGCTGGCCCCGATCCTGACGGAATTCGGCCTCTCCGCGGATCGGCTTGAGCCCGAGTGCAACCTCGCCCTTTACCGCGACGGCTCAAACACGGTGCTTTTCGACGCGGGCTCCGGCCCCGATTTCATGCCCTCGGCGGGTATGCTGACCGACAGTCTCGATGCCCTTGGGCTGACGCCTGCCGACATCACCCACGTCGTCTTTACCCACGCGCACCCCGATCACATCTGGGGCCTGCTCGACGATTTCGACGAGCCGCTCTTTTCCGAGGCCACCCACATGATGGGCCGAACCGAATGGGACTACTGGTGGAATCCCGAAACGGTGAACGAGATCGGGGAGGCCCGTGCCGCCTTTGCCGTGGGCGCGAAACGCCGGATGGAGGCTATCGAGGATCAGGTCGAGCTTTTCGACGCGGGCGACGAGGTGCTGCCGGGCATCGCCGCGGTTGCAAGCTTTGGCCACACTCCGGGGCACATGAGTTTTGAGGTGCGCAACGGCTCGGACAGCCTGCTGGTGGTGGGCGATGCCATCGGCAACCACCATGTCGCCTTCCGCAAGCCCGAATGGGCCAGCGGGTCGGACCAGGACGCCGAAATGGCGGCCGCCACACGCAAGGTGCTTTTCGACCGGATCACCGCCGAGCAGATGCCCATCGTGGGCTTCCACCTGCCGGACGGCGGCATGGGCCGGGTCGAGGCCGCCGAAGAAGGCTACCGCTTCGTACAGGAGGGATGAGAATGCGCCGCGCCCTGATCGCCCTTCTGGCGTCCCTCGCCCTGCCCGCCCTGGCAAGCGAGGACATCCCCGACCAATATCCCGGCTCCCCGCTCTATTCGAAGCCGGTGGAGTTCATCCCCAACGTCTGGTCCGCCATCGGCGCCACCGCACCGCCCACCTACGAAAACACGGGCCACAACAACAACCTCAGCTTCATCGTCACCGGCGACGGGGTGATCGTGATCAACGGCGGCGCGGCCTACGTGCTGGCCAAGGCGCTGCACGAGGAGATCAGGCAGATCACCGACCAGCCCGTGAAACTGGTGATCAACGAGAACGGTCAGGGCCATGCGATGCTGGGCAATTCCTACTGGTCGGAACAGGGGGTGCCGATCCTGGCGCATGTGGACGCGGCCCACGAGGTCGAGGAGAACGGCCATCGTATCCTTGAAGCGATGCAGCGCTACAACCGGGACAAGGCCGAAGGCACCTTCGTCGCGCCCCCCACCGAGACCTTCGAGGACAAGCGCGTCATCGAGATGGGAGATTACACCATCGAGGTCCTGCACCTTGGCCCCGCCCATGGACCCGGCGACACCCAGGTCTGGCTGCCGGCGCAAAGCCTTGTGATCGCGGGCGACATGGCGTTTCACGAACGGATGCTGCCGATCTTTGCCGATACCATCGCGCTCGACTGGATCGAGACGTGGGAAAACGGGTTCGAGGCACTGAACGCCACCTACGTGATCCCCGGCCACGGGCATCCCACGAACATGGACCAGGTGCGCCGCTATACGCACGACTATCTTGTCTACCTGCGTGAGAAGATCGGTGAGCATATCGACAATGGCGGCGATCTTTCAGAAGCCTATTACGTGGACCAGTCCCCCTACAGGAACCTCGACACCTTCGAGGAGCTGGCGACCAAGAACGCGGGCCGCGTCTACGAGCAGATGGAGTTCGAATAAGCCACCCGGATTTGAGCCACATCAAGGAGGCGCGCCGTCCCTTGGGCCATTGAAGGCCAGTGGAATCTGAAGGTGCGCAACGATGGAAGCTCTGATCGACCGGTTTGGAGAACCCGGCCTGCTGGTGGCAGCGGGCGCGTTCGTGGGAGTGTTCTTTGGCATCTCCGCCTATCACTCACGCTTCTGCCTTCGGGCGGCGACCGCGGAAGTGGCGGGCGGCAGCTTGGGGCCGAAGCTGTCGATCTGGCTGGTTGCATTCCTCTCCGCACTGACATCGGTGCAGATCTTGATCCTTCTCGGCCTTCTCGACGTTTCCTCGGCGCGGCAACTGGCGGCAACGGGCAGCATGTCGGGGGCGATCATCGGCGGGCTGATGTTCGGCTGCGGCATGATCCTCGCGCGCGGCTGTGTGAGCCGCCTGCTGGTCCTGTCGGCCTCGGGCAATCTGCGGGCGATCATCACGGGGCTTGTCGTCACCCTGACGGCGCAGGCGGCCCTGAGCGGCGTTCTGGCCCCGGCGCGCGAAAAGCTGGCCGGTCTCTGGACCGTGGCAGGTGGGCAGGGGCGTTATCTGGTGCATCTCGATGCCACGACCCTTCCAGTCGCGGCGGCCCTTGGCCTCGGGGCGCTCATGCTGGCCTTCGTCTTCGGTCGAAACAAGGGCGTGCGGGCCTCTGAACTGGTCGCCGCCGCGGGCGTCGGACTTGCCGTGGGGCTGGGCTGGTGGCTGACCTTCGCCATCGCGGCGGCTTCTTTCGAGGTCGTCGCCGTTCAGTCGGTCACCTTCACGGGCCCCTCCACCGACACGCTGATGGCGCTGGTGAACGAACGCGACCTGCCGCTGAGCTTCGGCCTGGGGCTGGTGCCCGGTGTCTTTCTCGGCGCGCTGATCGCAGCGCTGGTCAAGGGCGAGGCGAAAATTCAGCGGTTCGGCCCGGATGTGCCGATGGAGCGCTACCTGATCGGCGGCATACTGATGGGCTTCGGGTCAATGCTCGCCGGGGGCTGCGCGGTCGGCGCGGGTGTCTCGGGCGGGGCGATCCTGGCGCTGACGGCATGGGTCGCGGTGTTCTGCATGTGGGTCGGCGCGGTTGCGACGCAGCTTGTGGTGAACGCGCGGGTGGCCGGTCAGGCTGCGGCAACCTAACGGAAATTCACCAAAAAATGGGCCCCGGAGCTGATCCAGGGCCTCATCTTTTCCGTCTAGGTCCCGGATCAGGTCCGGGAGACGCAGAATTTACAGCTTCGCTTTATTGCGCCGCCATCGGCATCCGGGCCAGTTCGCACTGGGTCCAGAGATGCTCCAGCGCGCCGACCAACCGGTCGATATCCTCTGCCGAATGCACCGGCGACGGGGTGATGCGCAGACGTTCGGTGCCTTTGGGCACCGTGGGATAATTGATCGGCTGGATGTAGATCCCGTGCTCTTTCAGCAGCACGTCCGAGATGTATCTGCACTTCACCGGATCACCCACCATCACCGGAATGATATGGCTTGGGTTGTCGATATGCGGCAGGCCCATCGCATCGAGACGCGCACGCACCTCGGCAACTTTTTCCTGTTGGCCCTCGCGTTCAATCGAGCTTTCCTTGAGGTGCCGGATCGACGCCGCCGCCCCCGCCGCAATTGCGGGCGGCAGTGCTGTGGTGAAGATGAAACCGCTGGCAAAAGAGCGGACGAAATCGCAGAGCTCGGCGCTCGCGGCGATATAGCCGCCGACCACGCCGAAAGCCTTGCCCAGTGTGCCCTCGATGACCGTCAGGCGATCCATCAGCCCTTCACGCTCGGCAATACCGCCACCGCGCGGTCCGTAGAGCCCCACGGCGTGCACCTCGTCGAGGTAGGTCATGGCGTTGTACTTGTCCGCCAGATCGCAGATTTCCCTGATGGGGGCGATGTCGCCGTCCATCGAATAGACGCTCTCGAAGGCGATCAGCTTGGGCTGCTCCAGCGGCAGCGCGGCAAGCTTGGCCTCGAGGTCTTCGACATCATTGTGCTTCCAAATCACCTTCTTTGCGCGGGAATGGCGGATGCCCTCGATCATCGAGGCATGATTCAGTGCATCCGACAGCACCACGCAATCGGGGATGCGCGACGCAAGCGTGCCAAGGGCCGCCCAGTTCGACACGTAGCCCGAGGTGAAGAGCAGCGCCGCTTCCTTGCCGTGCAGGTCGGCCAGTTCCGCCTCCAGGAGCACGTGATCATGCGTCGTGCCGGAGATGTTGCGCGTACCGCCTGCCCCTGCCCCGGTGCGGTCCAGCGCCTCGTGCATGGCCTCCAGCACCTGCGGGTGCTGGCCCATGCCGAGGTAGTCGTTCGAGCACCAGATGGTGACCTCCCCCGGTCCGTTGTGGCAGGTGGCATGGGGAAAGGCGCCGCGATGGCGCTCCAGCTCCGCAAAATTGCGGTAGTTGCCGTCCTCACGCAGTGCGTTCAATTCGGACCGGAAGAAGTCTTGGTAGTTCATCAGTTCGCTGTAGCCTCGGATACGATTTCGGAAAGCAGGTCCTCGACCTGCTGCATGGTGCCATCGGGGTAGTCGCGATAGCCGATCATCACCCCGTCGTCGCCCTCGGCGACAAAGATGCCATAGGGGCAATGCTGGATGTTCATCGGGTCTGCCTCCATCACCTCGCGCGAGACGACGGCAGAGCAGAACAGGAAGACATCGGCGGATTTGAAGATCATCGCGTCGCTGCCCACGTCCGCACCCGTGCGGTTGAGCATCTCGCCCACGTGGCTGACGTAGTCGATGACAAGCCCCTTGCCCACGATCGCGCTTTCTACCGCGAAGGTGGCGTCCTCGAAGGAGCCGTCAAAGGGAACGGTGATCGGTGCTTCGGCCAGAGAGGCGGTTGCCGTCACAAGGCCAAGGGCAGTCGCAAGAATAGTAAGTCGCATGGGTTTCCTCCTTATCCTGCGCAGCAGTCTCGCAGGGGGATGCGCCCCGGTCCTTGAGCAAGATCAAAACCGGGGCGCAGAGGGGATTAGCCGAACATGTCCGCCACGATACCGGCGTACCAGCCTTCGGACTCCTCATAGGTGGCCTTGCGGGTTGCGCTGTCCTCGCCGGTCTGGCTGATGAAGCTTTCGACCGAGGCGATCTTTTCGGGTGTCGCCTCGTAGGCCGCGCCCACCTTCACACCATCGTTCGCGCTGATAAGCGACCAGCAGGTGTTCGAGAACTTCGCCGGGAAGACCTTGGAGCCGGTGAGCGCGCCGCGCACCGCGTTGGCGCAGACCTTGGCCTGGCTGTTCGCCGCGAAGCCCGATTTCGGCATGTCGCCCTGAGCCGCGGAATCGCCCAGCACATGCACGTCCGGATCGGCTTTGGAGGACATGTCAATTGCATTCACAGGGGCCCAGTTGCCGTCGGTCACACCGGCCATGTCCGCGATCCTGCCCGCCTTCATCGCGGGGATCACGTTACAGGCATCGACCGATGTTTCCTCGCCGTCGATGGTGACGGTCATGTTGGCCGGATCGACCGAGACGTTGCCACCGCCGAACTCCGCACCGATCCAGTCGATCATGCCGGCGTAGTGGTTGTTCCAGCCCTCCTGAAAAAGCGCCTGCTTTGAGAATTTCTCCTTGGGGTCCGCGACGATGATCTTGGCCGTCGGATTGTTCTGCTTGAGCTGGTAGGCGATCATCGAGATGCGCTCATAGGGTCCCGGCGGGCAGCGGTATGGGTTCGGCGGCGCGACCATGGCGAAAGTGCCCCCTTCGGGCATGGCGAGAACCTGAGCCTTCAGAAGCTCCGTCTGAGAGCCCGCCTTGTAGGCATGGGGCATGGCGTTCTGCGACGCGATGGACCAGCCCTCGACCGCGCCATCGACAAAGTCGATGCCGGGGCTGAGGATCAGCTTGTCGTAGGGCAGCACCGCACCACCGGCGAGGCTGACAGTCTTGCTATCGCGGTCCACATCAACGGCCCAGTCATGCACGACGTTGATGCCATAGGCGGCAGCAAGGTTACCGTACGTATGGCCCAGATCGTCCATCTCCTTGAACCCGCCGAGGTAGAGGTTCGAGAAATAGCAGGTGAAATAGGTGCGCGATGGCTCGACCAGCGTGACGTCGATCGCGCCCTTGCTGTCCTTGGCAATATAACGCGCGGCAGTCGCACCGCCCGAACCGCCGCCAATCACGACGACGCGCGGCTTGCCATGGCCATCGGCCAAGAGGGCCGGTGCGCTGAGTGCAGCTGCCGCGGCAGCGGATGTACCAATAAATGTCCTTCTACTAATAGTCATTTCGCTCTCTCCCTATTGAGCTTCAGTTTTCAAGCTTGGCGAAATACGCCGCGAGGGCCGCGATCTCTTCATCGCCAAGCCGCCCGGCCACCATTTGCATGACCGGGTGGTTTCTTTGTTTGTTCTTGTATGCATGCATGGCCACGACAAAATCTTCTTCGGGCCAAAGGGTGATGGAGGGAATGCCAGCATCCCCCCCAGAAGCCTGGTGACAGGTGGTGCACTCGCCACTCAGGTATTCGCCGTATTCCGGATCCCCTACGAGGGCGAGGATCGCCGGATCAAGGTCATGGTCGGACGCTTTTGCCGTCGGATCGGCACTCGGAATATCGCGGGGATTGTCCGAAAAAGTCCGCAGGTAAGCGATCAGGTTGGCGCGGTCGGTGTCATCCTTCACACCCCGAAAGCTCATGCGCGTGCCTGACGTCATAGCGCGCGGGTTCTCGAGGAACACATCAAGCGTATCCGCGTGCCATTCCAGCCCGCCGGCACCCGCGCGCTGAAAGCTCTTGGAATAGCGGAAATCGTCGAGGCTTGCCGCCTTACGCCCGAAAAGTCCATTCAGGTGCGGACCGATCCGGTGCTCTGCCCCCTGCCCGACCTGGTGACAGCCGCTGCACTGCTGGAATATTTCCTTGCCGGCCTCGACGCTCGCCGTATCGGCAGCAACCGCCCCCGCCACAAGGGCGAAGGCGGCAGCCGACAGGGAGAGGCGTTGCGCGCGCACCGGGCCTACTCGGTCGCGGCGCGCAGGTAGGCGATCACGGCTTCTATGTCTTCATCGGATTTCAGTCCGGCAAAGCCCATCTTGGTGCCGTTCATGTATTCCTTCGGATTGGCAAGGAAGGCAGCCATGGAGTCCTCGTCCCAGACGCGCCCTTCTTCACCGGCGGTGTTGAAGACGTTGGAGTACTTGAAGTCTTCGACCGCGGCCATCTGACGCCCCATCACGCCGTTCAGCTGCGGACCGGAGCGGTTCTTGGCTCCTGCACCGATCTGGTGACAGGACTTGCACTTGCGAAAGACCTTCTCCCCCGCATCGACAAGTGCCGCATCGCCACCCGCCTCTTCCGCAGGCTGGGATGCCGGGGTTGCCTGTGCCTCCTCCGTCTCCTGAACGGCAGGCTTGGTTGCCGCTTCGGGAATGAAGGACGGACCTGCCGAGGTGAAGGTCGGCAGACCCTCGACCGTTGCGGTGTTCATGTGCGAAACCGATCCCCCTTCGGGCGGCGTATCGACGATAAAGACCGATCGCATTGTCACCTCTACCTCTTCCTTGCAGTTCTCCATGCAAGGCTCGGCGCGCCATTCGGCATATTCAAGCTCAGGGCGGTCGTCGATCACGAAACCGTCCACGTTGTACATCTCGAACTCGGCAAAATTCTCGTGGCTCAGTTCAAAGTCGTCGTCGACGAGGCTGTTCGAATAGAGGATGTAGGCGGTGATGGCATAGGTCTCGTCCGCCGTCAGCGTTCCTGCCTCGCCAAAGGGCATGGAGCGGTGAACATAATCCCACACCGTTGAAAGATAGGGCCAGTAGGACCCAACGGTCTTGACGGGGTCTTTGCGCGCCAGGGTGTCGAAACCGCCAGCCAGAACCGGCCAGTTGTCCACGCCCTCGGCGAAATCGCCGTGGCAGGAGGCGCATTTTTCGGCAAAGACTTCCTCGCCGTCAAAGACGTTGCCCGACCCTTCCGGCAGGCCGCGACCGTCCGGCAGGACATCGACATCCCATGCCGCGATCTCCTCGGGATGCGCCTCGCGGCCCAGACCGAAGCGACCGTCGCGCTGGGGCGCGGGCGCGGTCAGATCGGCGCTTGCCATACGCGTTTCCGCAGCAGCCTGTACTTCCGCGATCTGCGCCTGCAATTCAGCTGCTCGGGCAGCCTCGGCAGCCGCTTTCTCGGCAGCGGCACTCGCGTGGCCCTCGACCTGGTCGATACGCTGCTTGAGCGAGGCGATCTCGCTTTCGCCGGAGTTGCGATGCATGGAAGCGACCGCAAGCCCGCCCACCAGCGCGATGCCACCGACCGTCGGGATCAGATAGTTAAGAGACTTCGACATTTTCGGCGACCCCCTCTGCGTTCACGTACCAGGTCTGGATACAGTTATTGTGATAAACGGCGTTCTCGCCACGCTTGTCGCGCAATTGGTCCTTGGTCGGCTGAACATAGCCGGTCTCGTCCATCGCGCGGCTTTGCAGCAGCATGGGCGCACCGTCCCATTCGATGTCCAGGTAGAAGCGGGTGAGCGCCTTGGTATCACCCTGCTTGCCCAGACGCGCGGTCTCCCAGGTGATGCCACCATCGCGCGACACGTCCACGCGGGTGATCTGGCCATGGCCCGACCACGCAAGACCCGAAATCACCAGCGGGCCTGGGCCGTGCTTGATCGGCATCTGCGGGCTGGGTGAGGTGATGACGGATTTCGCATCCATCACCCAGGTCCACTTGCGGGCAATGCCGTCTTCGTAGACGTCCGTGTACTTGGACGTCTCCTCGCGGCTTTCCACCGCGCGGTCGACAACCTCGATCCGGCGCAGCCACTTGACCCACATGTTGCCTTCCCAGCCCGGAACGACGAGGCGCACTGGGTAACCGTGCTCCATACGCAAAGCCTCGCCATTGGCCTTGAACGCAACGAGCACGTCGTCCAATGCCTTTTCCATCGGGATGGACCGTCCGTTGGAAGAGGCATCCGCCCCCTCGACGTAGACCCATTTGTCAGCCGACATATCCGCACCGGCCTCCGCCAGCAGGGTGCGCAGCGGCACGCCCGTGTATTCCATGTTGTGGATCATGCCGTGTGTGAACTGCACGCCGTTCAACTGCGCGCCCGCCCATTCCATTCCGGTGTTGGCCGCGCATTCGCAGAAATAGACGTGGTTTTCACGCGGGAAACGCTCGATATCGTCGTAGGAAAAGACCAGCGGCGTATCCACCAGGCCGTTGATCATCAGGCGGTAGTCTTCCTTGCGCAGCTCGATGGCACCCGAGTGGTGACGTTCGAACGCGCAGCCCTGCGGCGTGATCGTACCGTCCAGCGCATGGATCGGCGTGAAGTTGATCGACGAAATCGGCGAGGCCGTCAGCCATTCAACGTTGCGGCGCACCACGTGGGATTCGAATTCGATCGGCATGCCATAGGGCACTTCGTCCACGCCCACGCCCGTGTAGGACGCCCAGTCCTGCAGGTCCGTGATCAGCGGGTCGGGGCCCGTCTGCGCGGCTGCTGCACCGGCAACAGTACCAGCCGCCATCGCGGCAGAGCCCTTGAGGAAGGCCCGGCGTGACGGTGCTTTGAGTGCATCATCCATTTTTGAGGTCTCCTGTGTTTCAGATACCCGTCACAGTGACGGAGTTGTTTTCTTCGACTTTGACGGTGCCCATCTTGGCGATGTGGCTTTCCACGACGTCCCAGATTTGCGGGCCTTCAGTGCCTTCGTTCACACTCGCCCAACCGGCGACCACGTAGGCGCGCGCGGGGTCGATGGGCTCGCCCGTCTTCAGCAGCGTCATATTGCTGATCCGGCTGCCCTGCGGCTGGCTCACGTCGATGTGGTAGCCAAGCCCGCCGGTGCGCACCATGTCGCCCCCCTGCTGGTAGTAGGGATCGGGGTTGAAGATGTTGTCGGCCACGTCTTCCAGCACGATCTTGAGGAATTCGCCTGTCATTTCAGTGCGATACGCCTGCCCGTAGGTCATGGAGGTGACGTTCCAGATGTCCTCCCGCGTGATGTCCTGACCGGGGATCAGCGACGGACCCCAGCGGACACCGGGGGAAAGCGCGATCTCGGCATCCCGCTCGGACATAAGCGCGTCGCAAATCAGATCGTCCCAGGTGCCGTTGAAGTTTCCGCGGCGGTAAAGCAGGCTATCGGTCTGACCGATCACCTCGCTCATCTCCGCCTCATAGGGCGCACGCTGTTCGTCGATCAGCGCCGTCATCTCCGGGTCGGGCGTGATCACGTCCGAGAAGATCGGGATCAGCTTGTGACGGTAGCCCATCATGCGCCCGTCGCGGATGTCTAGGTCGACGCGGGAAACGAACTTGCCGTTGGAACCCGAAGGCACGATGATTGTCTCGCCCGACAGCACGGGCTCGGGCAGCGCGTCGTGGGTATGCCCCGACAGGATCACGTCGATGCCCGACACAATGGTCGCCATCTTCTTGTCCACGTCAAAACCGTTGTGGCTCAGGACGACAACGCATTCCGCACCCTCGGCGCGCACCTCGTCCACCATGGCCTGCATGTTTTCGTCCCGGATGCCGAAGGCATATTCGGGGAACATCCAGCCGGGGTTGGCGATGGGCATGTAAGGGAACGCCTGACCGATCACGGCGATCTTGGTGCCGCCGCGCTCGAACATGGTGTAAGGGGGGAAGAGATCCGTCGGCTCGTCCCATTCGGCGTCAAAGATGTTCTGGCCAAGTGCTGCGAAGGGCAGGCTTTCCACCAGTTCCGTGACGCGGTCGGAGCCCAACGTGAACTCCCAGTGGAACGTCATCGCATCGGGGTTCAGCGCGTTCATCACGTTGACCATATCCTGGCCCTGCGTCTGGAAGCAGGTGTAGGAGCCGTGCCAGGTGTCCCCGCCGTCAAGCAGGATGGCATCGGGCCGGTCGGCGCGGATCGCCTTGATGACGGTCGCCACACGGTCCAGACCGCCGACGCGGCCGTATTCCTTCGCAAGCGCCGAGAAGTCGCCGGAACTCAGCGCATAGTGGCTGGGGCTGCCGTCGTCGATCCCGTAGAGGCGGCGGAAATCCGCGCCCGTGACATGGGGCACCGCGCCCTTGTTGTCCCCGACCCCGAGATTCACCGAAGGCTCGCGGAAATAGATCGGCTTCAGCTGCGCATGAATGTCCGTCACGTGGATGAGAGAGACATTGCCGAAGGTATCGAACTGCAACAACTGGTCCTGTGTCAGCCGCTGCTGTGCCGCCAGACGTGCCCAGTTACCAAAGCCAGAAGCCCCGTAAAGGGCCGAGGCCGCCATGCCGACCTGAAGGAAATCGCGCCGCGAGATCATGTCAATTCCTGCTCCTTAGAACATATGCGCATATTTGAATTTGATACGCCAGAAAAAGCCCCGCACCGGCAAAGGTGCGAGGCCCGTTGTCGAAATCAGTTGCGGACCGACGGGCCCTCGACGCTCAGGCCGTTGCCGCGCGAGGCGACATAAAGCTCCAGCGCCACGAACTCCGGAGAACCGGGGCTGAAGGTCTCGGCGCGGGTGTCCCGCACGCAGCCCTTGAAGCGGGCGTGGACCGAGTTCAGCTTGGTGTTCTTCAGACGATACGTCGGAAAGCCGTTGATCTGACCCTGGGACAGATGGTCGGCACGGATCATCATGCCGTAGTTGTCCTCGTGGCAGTTCGCGCAGGACAGCTCAAGCTGGCCGAAGCGGGTGTAGTAGATTTCCTTGCCCTTTTCCCATGTGGACTGCGCCGGACCGTCGATGGCGACGTTCACAGGCATCCCGCGGGAAACGGAGGAAATCAGCGCAACCATGGCATCCATGCTGCCACCGGCGTACTTCCACTTTTCGGCACCCATGCGGTTCTCGCGGCAGTCGTTGATCTGCATCTCGAGGGTGCGGACCTCGCCTGCCGTTTCGTTCCACTTCGGATAGACTGCGCGGACGCCCTTCAGCGACTCCACGTCGTTGTGGCACGAGGAGCAGGATTTGCCCTCGGACCCATCAGCGGCATTCCACGCCTCGGCAGCCGCCTCGACGAAGATCATCGCGGGGTTGTCGAAGTCGTCCATCTGAACGGCCTGCGTCTCGTCAGAACGGAAACGCCAGCCCGAATAGATCGTCTTGACGTTTTCCATATGCGCGGGCGCGGCCGTCTCGGTCACGATCTCGATCTCTCCGTTGATGACAAGGTTGTCATCGTCCGGATCGGCCCAGGACATCGTGGCCATGCCAGCGGCCGCCGCAAGGGCGAGTGCGCTCGTGAGTTTTCTCGTTGTGTTCATTTTTCCTCCCTGTCGCGCGCGTTAGCCGATTGCGATCTTTTTGGTCTCTTCGTAGACCGATCCGTCGTCATCGTACCACTTGAACACGAACTCACCCGCTTCCGGCACGAGCGAGTCGAACTGGAAGTAAGGGTTGGTCGAGATCGCGGGTTCAAGCGTGATGTCGATGACGTTCTGGCCGTTGAAGTCGGCCGTGAACCGGTTGATGATCGAACGCGGGATACGGTTCCCGTCGTCGTCTTTGCGCTGACCGCTTTCCATCTTGTGGCTGATCAGGGTCTTGATGGTAATCGTTTCACCAGCGGCGGCCTTGCTCGGGACCTTGACGCGGGGTTTTACACCAGATGCCATGTTTTCTCTCCTCGTCTCTGATTAGCCGCCGCAGCCGCCAATGGTGACTTTTACGTTCGCCGACGCCTTCTGGAAGGAACCGTCCTCCATCTTGGCGATGGCGACCACGTTCTGAGTGCCCGCAAGGCGAATCCGCGTGGATGCCGCATGGGTCGGGTTCAGGGGGCCGAAGTTGATGGTCGCGACCTTGGGGGTCGGGTTGCCATCGGCAAAGAGCGCCACGAAGGTCGCGCCGGGGGCGGCCACTTCGATCGGCACCGTGTTGCCGTTCTCGGCGATTTCGGGCGCGGTCAGCGTGATCGCACCCTCGGCGGTGTCGGCACCCCCGGTGATCTTGGCAATTTCGTCGTCCGTCATCGAGGCAAACGCAGGCAGCGCGCCAAGGGCGGCCGTCAGGGCTGTGCCAGAGCTGATGACGAGCATGTTACGCCGTGTCAGTTCCATGTTTATCTCCTTTGCTCGACGCTTCTATTCTTTCAGCGTCATCAGATACGCCACGACATCTTCGACCTGCTGGGCCGTCAGAAGTGGGTCGACCGGCCCTTCGGGAGCCTTGCCGGTATAGGCGTCGCCAATGCGGATAAAGCCTTCCGTCTTGTAGAACGAAGGCATCATCGTTCCCTCGAACATGATCTTGGCGTTCGACACGATCCCGCGCAGCTCGGCTTCGCTCCAGCGGTCGGCGGCACCGTCGAGCGGCGGGCCGATTTCGCCGTGGAAGGCCAGATGGCTCAGCGCGGAAACCTGGTGGCAGGCGATGCAGTTGCCCGCGCCCTTGTTCATGATTTCCTCGCCGGCTTTCGGATCGCCCGCCACACCGGTCAGCGATGTGGCCACCGCCCCGTCTTCGTATTTCACTTGGGTCGGGGCGATCGTCTCCGCCGCAGCTGCTGTCGCCAGCACCGCGGCAACTGCCGCCCCTGTCATCAGGTTCTTCATGAGGCCTCCCTTGGTTTTTTGGTACACTACTGCACACAGAACGATTCACGCAATAACAAATTCAAGTAAGTGAATTTTTAGATTTGTTTGCAGGTGCAGCAAATAGGTCAGCCTTGTTGCTCTGCGAACTTGCGGGCGTGATATTTCTGGAACGGCTCGTCCCCGTCGTAGCCCTTTTCTACCACCCAATTCAGCATGTTGAAGGTCGTGTGGCGGCCGAAGGCACCGGGCATGTTGGCAACCGCGGCCTGGCTTGCCATCATGTCATCCCCCACCTCTTCGGGAAAGAAATAGATGCTCGGCGTGAACAGCGCGCCCCAGCGTTTGACCATGTCTTTCTCCGGCAGGACGGTGCCATCGAAGTCGGTCACTTCCACATCGCCGAACATGTTGATCTGCACGACAAAGAAGTTGTCCTCGATGAATTGCGCGATCTCGGGGATCGGAAAGACCTCCTCGTGCATCTTCTTGCAGTAGATGCAGCCGCGCTGTTCGATGATCACCATCAGCCGCTTGCCCTCGGCATTGGCATCGGCAAGGTCCTCGGAAAGATCCTTGAAAGTATCGCGCATCCAGGGCGTCTTGTGCAGCCCGTCATCGCCCAGTTCCGCCGCCTGAAGCTGGAAAGCGAACAGGATGGCCGTCAAAACAGTCAGAAGTCTTCGCATGTGTCGTTCCTCCGAAGGTTATCCAATGCTACCGAACCACGGGATGTGTTCCAGCATCCATTGCGCGATATAATTGATCGAATTTGTGGCGATGAGAACGCCGAACAGGATCAGGAGCAGGCCCATCAGCTTCTCGACCAGCGGCAGGTGCCGCCGGAACCGCTGCATGAACCGCATGAAAGGGCCAATGAAGAGCGCCGCGATCACGAAGGGCAACGTCATGCCCACCCCGTAGACGAAGAGAAGCCACGCCCCCTGCCCCGCCGTCTCCTGCCCCGCAGCGGTGAAAAGGATGGCCGCAAGCACCGGCCCCACACAGGGTGTCCAGCCAAAGGCGAAGGCCAGACCGATCACGAAGGCACCGATATAGGTCACGTTCGAGGTGTTCCCCGCCTCGGCCCGCAGTTGGCGATAGAGAATACCGATTCGAATCACCCCCAGGAAATGCAGCCCCATCGCGATGATGATCGCGGCGGCGATCCAGCGCAGGATGTCGAAGTACTCGCGTACCATCTGGCCGAAGACACTGGCGGTCGCGCCCAGCCCCATGAAAACCGCGATTACCCCAAGGGCGAAAAAGACCGCGGAAATGAAGGCCCGCCGCCGCACCGCGCCCGTGACCTCCGCCTCGGCGGTGATCTGGTTCATGCCGACGCCCGCCAGATAGCTGAGGTAGAAAGGAACGATCGGCAGGATACAGGGTGACAGGAAAGACAAAAGTCCGGCTATAAGCGCTCCCGCGAAACTCACGTCGAACATCGGCAGGACACCTCGTGCCTTGATAAATTCAAATATTAGGATATGTTGACAACAGATCACCGTCAATCGGAGCGTGACATGGTGCGCATCACGATTTTCCTCCTGGCCCTGGCCTCGTTTCTGCCTTCCAAAGCGGCGGCCGAAACCTACCTGCTGATGGCCGAGGAGATGGGCTGCGTCTGGTGCGAGCGGTGGAACACCGAGATCGCGCATATTTATCCGAAAACGCCGGAGGGGCAGGCAGCGCCTTTGCAGCGCTACGACCTGCACGGCGAGAATCCCGATGTGGAATTTGCACGGCGCGTGCATTTCACCCCCACCTTCATCCTCGTGAAGGACGGTCGCGAAATCGACCGGATCGAAGGCTATCCGGGGGAAGACTTTTTCTGGGGACTTCTGGCCATGATGCTGGATCGCGCCAAGGTTCCCATAAAGGAAACGGGGTAGACGGCATGACTTTGGACGCAAGCGGCGGAACCACCCCTGAACCCCAGGCATCGTCACGGTTGCCTGTCTTCGACGTGAACATGTGCGCCGACGATATGCAGAAGATGATGGAGAACGCCCAGGCCGCCTCGAACTTTCTCAAGGCGATCAGTCACGAGGGGCGGCTGATGATCCTCTGCCACCTTGCTTCGGGGGAAAAGTCTGTCACCGAACTCGAAGACCTGCTTTCGGCACGGCAGGCCGCCGTCTCTCAGCAGCTCACCCGCCTGCGCCTCGAGGGGCTGGTCACGCCCCGCCGCGAGGGCAAGGCCATCTACTACAGCTTGACAGACGACCGGCCGAGGCAAATCATGGAAGTCGTCTACGACCTGTTCTGCAGGAACGACGACTGACCGGATGCCTCGCCAGTTTCCGGTTTAGGGGAGGACACCGGTATGCTGGAAGTGCTTGGTGAAGCGAACGCTGTCGCGCTCGTCGGTCTGATCGGTGGGATTGCCCTCGGGCTTGCGGCCCGGATCGGTCGTTTTTGTACCCTCGGCGCAATCGAAGACCTCCTCTATTCCTCCGACGACCGCCGGATGCGGATGTGGGGCCTTGCCATCGGCACAGCGATCATCGGCACCCATATCGCACTGGCCACGGGCCTTCTGAACGGTCCCGACACCGCCTATCTCGACCGGGTCTGGAACCCGCTTGGCTCGATCATCGGCGGGCTGCTCTTCGGTTACGGCATGGCGCTCAGCGGCAACTGCGGCTACGGCGCGCTCGCGCGGCTGGGCGGCGGCGACCTGCGGTCCTTCTTGATTGTCATCGTGATGGGGCTGTCGGCCTATTTCGTGATGTCCGGCCCGCTTGCCTACGCGCGGGTCTGGCTGTTCTCGGTCGAGGAGAACGCCACGTCCCCTCAGGGCCTCAGCCAGTTGATGGAGGTCGCCTTCGGCATAGGCCCGCTCGTCACCGGCTTGGTCGTCGGCGGTGCCCTGATGATCGTAGCCTTGGCCAGCCGGTCGATGCTGCGCTCGCCCAAGCATATCTTTTGGGGCATCGTGGTGGGCCTTGCTGTGGTTTCAGGCTGGGCAGGCACCGCTTGGGTTGCCGCCACTGGCTTTGCCGCCGAACCGATCCAGACCCATACCTTTGCCGCCCCAATCGGTGACACGATCTTCTACTCCATGACCGCCTCGGGCACCGCACTGTCTTTCAGCGTGGGCTCCGTCGTGGGGGTTCTGCTGGGCGCATTCCTCGGCTCCTTCTCGGAGGGGCACTTCCGCTGGGAGGCCTGCGAAGACCCGCGCGAGTTGCGCCGGCAGATCCTCGGGGCTGCGATCATGGGACCGGGGGCGATCCTCGCCGTAGGCTGCAGCGTGGGTCAGGGCATATCCGCCTTTTCGCTGCTCGCCTACAGCGCGCCCGTCACCTTTATCGCGATCTTCGTCGGGGCGGCTTTCGGCCTGCGGCAACTGATCACCGGCTTTGTTCCCGCCGAATGAATTAATCATGTCCAATTTGTGCCTTGGTTGACGCCGCCCCGATTGCGGCGCGCGGCCACTGGTTTTGCCCCATTCTCGGCCAGATTTCGGACCGCACCGGCGATTCTTGTCGGGATCAGAATCCTCATCAACCCCTTATTCGGGCTGGATTTTCACATAATTCAGAAACAATGCGGTTTGTTCAGGCTCTTTGTTACACAAACAGGGTAGAAACACATTGTTTCTGCGAACTTTCATCAAATGAGGCAAAAAAATGTTATAGCTGCGGCGAGATTACTGCGACCGTGCCGAATGTGCCTCATTCTAATCGCAATCGCGTCCAGAAAATGACGCAGCGTTTATTGTGAGGCAGGCATGAAGTCCTGTAAGAAGAGAAGGTAAGCCTGCCGTTTTCCCTCTCTCCTCCAGGACACGGCACCGGACCAGTACCCGCCAAGACCAGATCGGACGCGGGATTTTTTGAGTAGCTTTTGACCCTGGGGGGTTAAGATGAAAGACAATGCGACGGATATCGTCGACTTCGGCGTGTTCCCGATCGGGGAGCCCGGCAGACTGACGGTTCGCACCGACACCCTGACGGTCAACCCCAGCCGCGCCTTTGCGCAGGTTGCCGCAAAGGCCCGGGGCCCCTTCCGCCCCTATCGCCACCTCGGCAAGCGCGCGCTTGATATCGCCTTCGTTCTGCTGACGCTGCCCTTCTCGCTGACGATCATCGGGCTCTGCGCGCTGGCGCTCTGGATCGAGGGGGGCAACCCCTTCTACACCCAGCCGCGCCTCGGCCGGAAGGGCAAGCAGTTCCCGATCCTGAAGCTGCGCACCATGGTGCGCGACGCCGATGCGGTGCTGCGGGACATCCTCGCCCAAGATCCCGAGATGCGCCAGGAATGGGAGCAGTTCCAGAAGCTGCGCAACGATCCCCGCGTGACACGCGTGGGTCACATCCTACGTGTGACCTCCATGGACGAACTGCCCCAGCTTTACAACGTGCTGCGCGGCGACATGAGCTTCGTGGGTCCGCGCCCGATGATGCCCGACCAGCTTGGCATGTATGGCGATTCCTCCGCCTATTTCGCGCTCCGCCCCGGCATCACCGGCCTGTGGCAGGTGTCGGCGCGTAATGCCTCGCGGTTCAACTACCGCAACGAGGTCGATGCGGCTTACGAACGTGGGCTGAGCTTCAAACTGGACCTGACGATTTTGTTCAAGACGATCGGCGTGGTCCTGCGCCCCACCGGGCACTGACCATGATGCGTTTTGTTGAGACAGCCCCGCAGGGCCTGGTGATGACCTATGGCGAAGAACGGACAGGAGGATACGATGCGTGACACCTACGCCACCGATGACCTCCGGACCGAGACAGCCGTGACGCCCGCCCGCCTGTCCAAGCTGGGCATGCGCCACAGCATCCGCCCACGCCGCACCCTGCCCGCCCGCGCCCGCAGCCAGGTGGCCGAACAAGCCCCCGAGCGCGAGGAAGAGGCACCGCTTATCCTCACCGAAGAGGTGAAGGCCAAGCACAGCTACATGCCCCAGCCCGACATGCCGCGCTGGCACGAACTGGCCATGGTGCAGGCAGGCTCCCGCCGCAGCCGTGGCGCCGCGATCCCGGTCGTCGATGCCGACCGCGACAGCGCGTCGGTCCGTGCCTTCGACCTGCTGCGCACCCGCTTGCGCCAGACCACGCAGGAACACGGCTGGACCAATATCGCGATCACCGCGCCGACCTCGGGCTGCGGCAACACCTTCACCGCCGTGAACCTCGCGCTGAGCCTGTCGCGCATCGCGGACTCGCGCACCGTGCTGATGGACTTCAACCTGCGCGACCCCGGCGTGGCCAAAGCCTTTGACATCACCCCGCGGGGCTCGATGCAGGATTTCCTGGCGGGCCGCACGGCCATTGGCGATCACATGGTGCGCGTCAGCGAAACGCTGGCGCTGGGTCTGAACGATGCGCCCGACCATCATTCCTCGGAAACGCTGCTGGAGACCGAAACCGCCCGCACGCTTGAGCGGATGCGCGCCGCGATCCAGCCGGAACTGGTGATCTACGACATGCCCGCGATGCTCGCACATGACGATGTCTCGGCCTTCCTGCCGCAGCTTGACGGTGTTCTGCTTGTCTCGGACGGTACGCAGACCATGGGACGCGACCTGATGGAATGCGAACGCATGCTTGACGGTCAGGTCCCCCTGCTGGGCGTCGTTCTGAACCGCGCCCGCGCGGATTCCGTCGCGCAATACGCGTGAATCTGCCGGGCGGAGCCATAGTGAACGCCCATCCTCTCATCTTTGCGCCACCCCTGCCCTATATTGGCCCTATTGTTCTGGTTAGAGAAACGTAACCTTGGACGGTGAAATCCCGATCCGGGACAAAAAGGTTTGAAATGAGCAGCGCAGATGGGTCCGATCTATTCATTGGCTGATTTCTTGGACATGGTCCGCCGACGGCTGGGCCTGATCCTTGCCGTGACGATCCTGGGCTGCATCGGGTCGGTGTTCTTTGCCCTGTCGCAGGCGCATGAGTACGAATCCTCCGAAGTCATCCAGATCGAACAGCCCAAAATCTCGGACGAACTGGCGCAATCCACCGTGGAAAGCTCCGCCGCGCGGCGGCTTCAACTGATCGAGCAGCAGTTGATGGCGCGCGGCAATCTACTGGCACTGATGGAAGAATTCGACATCTACACGAACCTGCCCGGCCTGCGCCCGACCGAAAAGGTAGATCTCCTGCGCCGCTCGATCACCATCACCGGCGTCGCCGCCGCCCGAGAGGGATTTGCCGACGACGGCGCGATTTCCGTGCTCACGATCACCGCCCGGATGGACAGCCCCGAGAAAGCCCGCGCCGTCGCCCATGCGCTTGCCGATGCCACCCGCGAACTGGCCGCCAAGCAGCGCGAGGAACAAACGCGCGAGACGCTGGCTTTCTTCCAGAACCAGGAACGGACCCTTCTGGACGAGATCGCCCGCGTCGAGGCGGAACTTGCGACGTTTCGGTCGGAAAACGATATATCCATCGAAGGCAGCCTCGAATTCCGCCGCTCGGAACTCAGCAGCCTCAACGACGCGCTGCTTGAGTTGGACCGCGAGATCATTGCCGCCCAGCTTGAACTGCAGAGCCTCGACCGCAGCGGCAACACCCGCGCCGCCACCATCGAGCGGCAGCAGGAAGAACTGACCCGCCTTCTCGATAGCCTGACCACTCAGCGCCAGTTGCTTCAGGACCGCCGCGCAGCACTGAGCGCGAGCATCGAAACCACGCCAGAGGTGGAACGCACCCTTGCCGATTTCGACCGCCGCCTCGACCAGCTACGCGACCAGTTGGAAGAGGTCTCCGAGCGGCGCACCGCCGCCGAGGTAGGCTTTTCGGTCGAAAGCGCCGCGCGCGGCGAGCGGCTGATGACACTGGAAGAAGCAAACCTGCCCGATTATCCCGTGACCACCAGCCGCAAGCTGATGGTGGCGGCTGGCACCGTCGCGTCGATCCTTCTGGGACTTGGCATCGCTTTCCTGCTCGAACTGCGCCGCCCGGTGATCCGCACCGCCCGGCAGATGCAGCGGGAGACCGGGTTGATGCCCGTCGTCTCGATCCCCGACACGACTACCGAGAAATCCCGAAAGTCCCGCAACTCCCGCTGGGAGGAACGCCGCGAGGCAGGTCTGCAAGGTCGTGCCGCCCGCCTTGCGCGCAACGGCGGATCGACAGGGCGCTAGCTTGTGGCGGCCATCAGCGCCGCGATCACATCCCAGTGCAACCAAAGCGCCAGCGCCGCCGCACCGCAGCCCAGAACAGCGAACAAGGCGTCGTGCCGTCCGTCCCAGACCCCATGCGCCCGCGCCAGCCAGATCAGCACGACATGCGCCAGCACCATCGACAGGCTCATGCCCACGATTGCTCCGGTCAGCCCTGCCAATACGACGCCCGTCAGCAGCAGCGCCACTTGCAGGCTCGACCGCACCGCGTTGTAAATGAAGAACCGCCGTGAATCCCCTGCGGCCAGCGCCGCCTGATCGTAGGTCATCCCGATCACCTGCGGGATCAGTCCCACGCCCAGAAGCACGACGATCCCCCCTGCACTCAGGTAACGTGGATCGTAAAGCAGATCGACGAGCCACGGCCCCGCCAGAGCCATGAGGACCAGAAGGCCGATCACGCCGCCGCTGATCCCGTAGCGCAGCCGCGCCAGCCGGGCGGGTGCCGCCCCTTCGCGATATACCGGGATCATCACCCGGCTGGTGACGTTCTGGCCCAGAAGCAGCGGAAAGCTCGCGAGGAAGAAGCCGATGTTGTAGATGCCCAGTGTCTTAAGGCTCAGGAATTTGCCGAGGATCGCCTTGTCGCCCTGGCTGGCGAAGAACCAGAAGACGGTGGACAGGAATATCCACTTGCCGAAGGTGATCAGCTCCTTGACCGCAGGCCTTTCCCAGCGGAAGCGGTTCGCGTCACCCGGCAGGTAGAAATGGGTCAGCGCCAGCTTGGCCACCGCCCCGCAGACGCCGCCAATGACCAGCGCCGCCACCGATTGCATAAGGATCGCCAGCACGATCATTACCGCGATGCCGATCACCTGGCTGATCAGGTCAAGAACCGTCAGCCGCCCCATCAGCAGATGCCGGTGCGCCGTCTCGATCCGCGTCGGATTGAAGCCCGCGATCAACAGCGACAGCGCCGCGATGGGGAGATAAGTGGCAAGGTCCGGCTGCGCGTAAAAGAGCGCCACCGGATAGGCCAGCACGCAGGCCACAACCCAAAGCGCCGCCCCTCGCATTACCTGTATCGTCCAGGCGGTGTTGAGAAAGTCGGGATCATCCCCGCGCTTGGATTGCGCAATCGACGGCGCGATACCCACGTCCGAGAACAGCGTCAGACCCACCGTCACCACACTGATCAGCGCCATCAGGCCAAAAGCCTCGGGGAAGAGCAACCGCGTCAGGATCAGGTTCGACGCCAGCCGGATCGCCTGGCTGGCCCCGTAGCCAAGGATGATCCACGAGGCCGAGCGCGCCACGCGCGCCATCAGGCGATTGCCACCCATGACCTGGGAGATACGTGCCAACACGTCGATTTCGCCTCACTTCTGCCGCGTAATCCTGATAGAACACGCGGGCTTACGCGTCCATCTTGGTCTTTTTCCGCTTCGCCGTTTGAGGAAACCCGTTTTGAAGATCGCATACATCCTCAACACCTACCCCCAACCCTCGCAAAGTTTCATCCGCCGCGAAATCCGCGCGCTCGAGGCGCAGGGCCACGAGGTGCTGCGTTTCGCCATGCGCAGCGCGGATGTGCCGCTGGTCGATGTGCAGGACCGGGCCGAGGCGGACAAGACCGAATACGTGCTGGCCGAGGGCAAGGCCGCGCTTGCGGGTGCCGTTGGACGTGCGGTTCGGCGGGACGCGGCGCTGGTGCGCGAGGCGTTGAAAGGGGCGCTGGCCATGGGCGCGGTTTCCGAGGTCGGGCGGCAGCGGCACCTGATCTACCTCGCCGAGGCGGCATACGTCGCCGAGCGCTGTGCGGCGGAAGACGTGGATCATGCCCATGCGCATTTCGGCACCAATGCCGCCGCAGTGGCGATGCTGGCGCATCTTCTGGGCGGGCCGAAGTACTCCTTCACCGTCCACGGCCCCGAGGAATTCGACGCGCCCCGCGCCCTGTCGCTGGGCCGCAAGATTGCGCATTCCACCTTTACCGTGGCGATCAGCCAGTTCGGCCGCTCGCAGCTTTGCCGCTGGGCCGAGCCCGGCGACTGGGACAAGATCCACGTTGTCCATTGCGGGATCGAACCCGCGAAATTCACCGACCCCGCCCCCCTGCCCAAAGGTCCCCGCCGGCTGGTCGCCATCGGGCGGCTGGTGGAGCAGAAAGGCCAGCTGGCGCTGATCCGCGCGATGGCTCAGACCACCGCGCCCGTGCACCTGACCCTGATCGGCGACGGCGAAATGCACGGGCAGATCGAGCAGTTGATTGCCTCTTTGAAACTGAAGGACCGCGTCACCCTCACCGGCTGGGTGTACGAGGCGCGGATCAAGGCGGAACTGGCCGCCGCCCATGCGCTGGTGATGCCGAGCTTTGCCGAAGGCCTGCCGATGGTCATCATGGAAGCCATGGCTGCCGCCCGACCGGTGATCGCCACCTACATCGCGGGCACACCCGAACTGGTGCAGGAGGGCAAGACCGGCTGGCTGGTGCCCGCAGGCGATACGAGCGCACTTGCAGAGGCGATGGATGCGTTGGCCGAGACGTCGCTGGAGAAGCTCGCCAAGATGGGCAAAGCGGGCCGCGAACGCGTGCTGGAGCGGCACGACGTGGCGCGGGAGGCGGAGAAGCTTGCGGGGCTCATGCGATAGGGTGCGTTCCTGTCCCCACGGGGACAGAAAGGCTTTTCTCAACGGACTCAGACGCTTCGGCCTGAATTAAGGCTCAAGTAGGGATTTGTTCCCACTGTGCTGGCGCAGTTTAGCGCCCGCGCACCCAGCGGTTTTGACTGCGCAGCACTGGCAAGCGCACCGCCAGCCGGACCGAGACATAGGCCACGAAAGCCACCGGGTCCCTCAGCGCCCTTCGCCACATCGGCACCGTGCGGTCATGTCGATCATCATTCGCCATCAGGTCAGGATACCGCGAAGCGATCTCGGCCACGCCGATGTCTTGGCGCCTGCGCACCTGCACCAGCCGCTTGAACCCTTCGATCATCGGCCAGTCATAGGTGGCGGACACCGCGATGCGCTCTTCCGGGGTGAAATTCAGCCGCGCAAAGGTGTCGTCCGAGATGATGTCGGGCCAGTCGCTCCAACGCGCGCGGCCGGAACGGTTCATGGCAAAAACCCCAAATCCCGGCACGCCATGCACCATGAAGGGCGTCGTCAGCCAGAAGCGCGTATAGTGCCGGGTCAGCGCATCATCGCCCGACACGGTAACGTTCGGCCTACCACTGGCATAGCGTGGCTGCGCGGTATCGAGCGCCGCCGCGATCTGGCCGATCAGCGGGGCCGAAACATGGACATCCGCATCGAGATAGATCAGCGCGTCGCCGGTCGCCGCCGCCTCGCCCTTGTTCCAGGCATTGAGCTTGCCGCCCTCCCTCAGGTCCAGAACCTGCATCTCCCAGCCGTGTGCCTCGGCCTGCTGCACGTAGCCGCGCGCGATCTCGGCGGTGTTGTCGGTACAGCCGTTGGCGATGACGATCACCTCCACATCGCCCGCAACCGCGTCGGAAGCCAGAAGCGCATCGAGGCAGGCGGGCAGATAGGCGGCCTCGTCATGGGC
This sequence comes from Sulfitobacter sediminis, assembly GCF_040811725.1. NCBI lineage: Bacteria > Pseudomonadati > Pseudomonadota > Alphaproteobacteria > Rhodobacterales > Roseobacteraceae > Sulfitobacter > Sulfitobacter sediminis. The sequence goes on along the minus strand of NZ_JBFNXX010000003.1, from coordinate 112,776 downwards.
GGGGATCAGAACGGAGGTCTTCATCGGAAAGCCACCAGCGCGTCCCAGCGGGGATTGGTGTCATCAAGATGCCTGAGCGCACCCCAGGAACCCCATTTCGTCGGCGCATAGACGTCGGAATAGGCATTGAACAGCTGTCCGCCGACAGCCTTCCACCCCTGCAGAAGGGTTTCGTAGAGCACACCCATTTCCGCGGAATAGTTGAACTGCTGCAGGAACTCGGTGATCTGCCCATCCTCCACCATCGGCCCGATGCCAGTGGCGTGAGAGCCGCCCTCGTACATGATCAGGTCAAGGCCGTTGGCGCGCGCCACGGCGGCGTGATGCGGCCAGACGCGACCGATGAGGTCCGCAAGCGTATCGGCCACCTTGCCGCTGATCGCCCCGTCGGTCAGCTCGCGCCCGGCCAGCGCGTTGGCCAGATCATAGCGGTGCTTCTTGACGAAATCATCGGCTGCATCGCCGCTCAGACCCTCATCCTTTGCCCGTGCCTCCGCTGCCGTCGCGCTCTCGGCGATCCAACCCTTCACCATCGACGCATTCTCTTCGAGGCCCAGGACCCCGCCGAAATAGCCGGTGATCGCATAAGCGTCGAACGCATTTGCCGGGGCTGGCAGACCTTCCGCCACGGCAAGCGGCGCTTCCAGCACCTCGGTTTCCAATCCCAGCCAGCCCGTCTGGCTTGAGATCACGTTGATCAGGCGCCCCTCTGGTGCCCCGGCAAAGACGTCGGACCAGATGCGCGCCACTTCGGCGGCCCGCAGTCCATAGAACTGCATCCACTTGTCGGCCTGCCCCCAGCGCGCTTGCGCCCGCGTGTCGGCCCAGCGGGCCTGTTCGAATTGCCAGTTCCAGACCTCGTTGGAAAATTCGACGTAGACGGTAAGTTGCGGATCGAGCCGGTCGCGCACCATTTCGGCAAAGCGGCGGACGAAATCGTCGGTCGCGAGATGGGGGATATTGAACCAGACGTCGCTCTCAACGGTATTGGCAAGATCAATCATGACCTCCAACGGCACACCCCCGGCATAGGTGACATCCGCCGTTTCGGGGCGGTCCGCCCAATCCGACAGATGGCTGTTGTTCGTCTCCATCCAGTCCATGAAACGCAGCGCGTCGAAGCCCGCGATGCGGTCGGTCCATGCCGGGTTGAACCGCGCGCCACCGTAGAAAAGGCGCAGGTGATCCTCCTTGACCACGGTGATGTTGCGGGGCGGGTCGGTGCGGTTGATGCGCTGGATGCGAATTTCGACGCTGCCGGGGCCCGGCGTGTAGTCGAAGGAGACCTGGTTGGCCGCGTAGCGCAGGTTCGTCGCGCGTCCCAGCACCTCGACAATGCCCTTGCCCTCGTAGCGCAGGATGTAGCGACCGGCGAGCGAGACCGCCTGCTCAGGCATGTCGGTCAGGATGACGGTGCCGATACTCCCGAGGCTGCGGGGCATTTCCACCGGCCAGCCCTCGGCATCGAGAAATCCGCCCTCGCGCAATTCTCCGACCTCCATTCCGCCCCATTGGCCGGGCCGGTGCCCGATCCAGGGCCGCGCGGTTTTCATCAGGTCGAGGAAAGGGACCTGCGTGCTCCAGTCCGTGACGGCGGCAAGGCCAATGGCGACGGCGTTGGTGCCCTCGACCGCGCCCTCCGGCTGCTCTGTGCGGTCGGGGATGGGGGTTGCGGGCGGCGCGCGGGGGGCGATGGGGGCTGTCTCTGCCAAAGTTGGCTGGGGGACCTGCGTTACGTTCGCGCTGCTGGCGGTATAGGTCTGAACGGCCTCCCAGGCGACCTGCTGCAGCGCTTGGGCAAGCGCGGCATCGGGCGTATCGAAGGGTTTGCCGTAGCGGTCCTTGAAGGCGCGCGGCAGTCCCACCGGGCTTTCTCCGTTGAGCGCGGCATATTGCACCATCGCAACGAAGTAGTGGCCGGTATCATTGAGGTGGATATCGTCATCGAATAGCGCGGAGATATCCGCGAGACCCGCTATCCGGTCGGCCGCGACCCGGTCATGCAGGAGCGCCATGGCCTGCCCGGCAGGGATCAGGCGCACCTCCGCCTCCAGCCCCCGCGCGGCCTCGGCGACGATCCCCTCCCAGACCGGCAGATCAAGGTCGAGCCGTTCGCGCCAGGGGATATGGGCCTGCGCGTCGTATTCGATTGCCGCGCCCGTGCCGCTTTTCAGGCTGTGCCATGTCTCCTGAACGAAGATGCGCGTTTCTGCATTGCCTGCCTCCGCCAGCTCGGCAAAGGCACGGGCGTAATCACCGCTCTGGGACCATTGGACGTGGTTGGCGAGCGGGATCGCCTCGGTCAGGATGAGATCGGTCACGCCGCCCCGCGGCAGCACGGCGCGCGCATCGACCCCTTGGGCGCTGGCGGAATTCTCCCAATTGTACTTGAGCGGCGCACCGTTGATGATCTGCGCCTCGACACGGGCTCCGGCAGTGCCCGCCTGCAAGGCCTGTTCAAGCATCGTGGGCCCCGTCGTGCCAAAAAGGCTGTGGCCCACCATCAGGACCGAGAAGACCGCCCCCAGTCCGCTCATGCCGCGACGCCGGTTTCCGGGTGGCGCTGGATCACCTCCCAGACCACTTCTTGCATCAGGGCCGCCGCCTCAGTTGACGGCGCATTGGCGGGAGAACCATCGGCCCGGTTCAGGCGATGACGCAGACCCACGGGCGAGCGGTGGTAAAGCACCGCGTAGTGTGTAAGTGCCACAAGGTAAGCACCCAGGTCGTTGAAATGGATGGTGTCGGGCGTACCGTCCGGCTGGCGGGCGAATAGATCATCGACACCCGCGATCCCTTCAACGCCACCGCGACCCTCGACCGCGCGGACGAAGGCGGCCTTGACCTGTCCCGCAGGGATCAGGTGGATCGGTGCGTCAGAGCGGGAAAGCGCGGGGTATTTGACTCGGCCCTGCCAGAACTTGCGCAGGTCCCGGTCGATCCGGTTGAGCCAGCCGCGCGTGTCGTCCGTATGGTGCCAGGTCTCGTAGAGATAGATGCGTGTCTGCGTGTTCGCATCCCAGGCAAGACCCGCCCAGCGGGCAAGGTAATCGGCGCTGTCGTGATAGCGAATGGCATCCGCGATCTCGACCATCTCGGTCAGCACGATCGCGTCGTAGTCACCCGACCCTATGGCCTCCTTTGCCGGGCGGAAGCGGGGATGACCGTTCTCCACATCGAAGCCGTTGATCGGAAGGTCCGGCTCCCAGTGTTCTTTCAGCGAGGTGCCCCAGCCAAGCTGGCTGGCGTAGTCGTGCCCCTGCCCCCCCAGTTGCGCCAGCATCGCGGGCATGTCTCGGCCCACGAGCGAATGGCCAAGGTGGAAGACGTGCAAAGCGCCATCGGGCTTGGGCAAGGGGTTGGCATAGAGCGCGTCCGCCACCGCCACCTGCCGCCTGCGCTTGGCGTAGGTGTAGGCACCCAGCCCCCCGGCCAGGGCCAGAACACCTAGGGCGGCGCGTCGCGTGAGGGGTGGCATGGGTCAGGCTCCTTCAGACCCAGACTGGCCTGCCATCACGGCGGTGACAAGGTGGCCCTCGACCGCGTCAAAACGGCCTTTCAACTGGTGCCCGACGCTGAAGCGGCCCGCCGGTTTGAGAAAAGTCGCGGTGAAACGTTTTGTGGGGTGATCGAAGGCGATTTCCATGTGATCGAAGCCGAACGTCAGCCCCGTGACGGGATACTGCGCCTTGAAGGCGGCCTCCTTGGCCGAGAAGGTCAGCTTGGCCAGCCGCCCCTGTTCGGGACCTGCGATGCGGGCGATTTCCTGCGGTGTGCAGATGGTCTGCAGAAGACCGGGATTGAGGTCGCTGTCCCCCTCGATGTCGAGACCGAGGTGCAAGGGTTCGGTCGTCACGGCAGCAGCACATAGCGCCAGGGTATGCGAGATGCTGCCCTGTACGCCAGCGGGCCAGAGCGGGACGCGATCCTCGCCAGACGGGAGCGATACCGGAGGCAGTCCCAGCACCGCCATGGCGCGGCGCGCGGCGGCGCGGCCGGCGGCGAATTCGCGCTGGCGTTTGGCCACGGCGCGCGAGAGGTGCTCGGCCTCACTGCCCATTGCGGGAGGTTGCGGGGCCAGAGGGTCGGTGACGGCGACGGCCACCCGTTCGTCAAACAACGAGGCGATGACGGCCTCCGCCTGCTCCAGCCGGTCCGGGCGCCCCGGTTTCATCATGCCCCCGCCTTGCTGCGCCCCGCCCGCATGGCGCGGCGCTTCGACATGGTCTCGGTCTTGGCGGGCGAGGTTTCCTGTTCGGGTTTGGCCTGCGCAGATTTGCCGCCGTCGATGTGATCGGATAGCGCCGCCAGCGTGGGGAAGCGGAAGATGTCGGTGATCGACAACTTGTCCGCGCCAAGCGCCGCGCGGATGTCTCGGTGCGCCTGAACGGCCAGGAGGGAATGGCCGCCCAGGGCAAAGAAGTTGTCCTCGCAGCGAATGTCGCTGACGCCCAGAAGCGCCGACCAGATCTGCGCCACGGCACCCTTCGTACCAGCCGCCGCTGCCTGCGGGCCTGCTGCCTCGGCTTTTCGCTGGACCGGGGCGGGCAATGCCTTGCGGTCGATCTTCTTGTTCGGCGTCAGCGGCATGGCGTCCAGCGTGACGATGGTGCCGGGGACCATGATCGCGGGCAGGTCCTCGGCCAGCTTGCGCTTGACAGCTTCGGGATTCACCGGCGCGGCGGCGGTGACATAGCCGACCAGCTGCGCGCCGCCCTGTCCCTCGCGCAGCACAACGACGGCCTGCGTGACACCGGGCTGTTCGGCCAGCCGCGCCTCGATCTCGCCCAGTTCGATCCTGTGGCCGCGCAGTTTCACCTGCGCGTCGGCACGGCCTGCGAAATGCAGGATGCCATCGGCGTCCCAGCGCCCGAGATCGCCGGTGCGGTAAAGCTTGCCGGAGCCGAAGGGGTTGTCGACGAACCGCTCCGCCGTAAGCTCGGCGCGTTCCCAGTAGCCCAGCGTCACACCGTCGCCGCCGATCCAGAGCTCGCCTTCCGCACCAATGGGTTGCGGACGCATCTTGTCATCCAGCACGAAAACCTGCGTGTTCGCGATTGGCGTGCCGACCGGCGCGGTGTTGACCCCCGCATCGCGCACCATCTGGGTTGTGGACCAGATCGTGGTTTCGGTGGGACCGTACATATTCTGCACATCGGCCCGCGTGCAGGACTGCAGGGATTTCACCAGCGAACCCGGCAGCGCCTCGCCCCCGACCATCAGGTGCTTCACGCGGGCCAATGCCATGCGGGCCTCGTCATTCGTCACCAGCATCTGCGCCATGGAGGGCGTGCACTGCAGGTGCGTGACATCATGGCGGATGATCTGCGCGGCGAGGGAGAAGTCATCCTCGTCGAGTGCCGCTTCCTGATTGGAGAGCCTGAGCACCTCGGCCAGCGGCTTCAGCCCCTCCATCACCAGCTTGCTGTCGATGCCATAGTCGATCAGGCAGGCGATCTCGTCCACGCCGATGCGCTTGAGTTCTTCCGCGCGCGCCACACCATCGGCGACGGTGCCGAAGAGGCCGCTGTCATTGAAGTAGCGCTGGAAGGCAAATTCGAGGATCGCGTCAAGCTCGTCATCGCTCAGCCCTTCCAGATCGAGATCGAAGGCGTTCGTCGTCCCCTCGGGCCGCTTGAAGGCCGGGAAGGCCCAGGCGTATTGCTTGATCAGTGCGGCGGCAGAGCGCAGGTAGTCTTTCATCGGCCCGCGCGCGACTTCCTCGGCCTTTTCGCGCGTCTCGGCCAGATAGCTGTGCAGCATCAGCGTCACGGTGAAATCCGCAGGGTCATGGCCTGCGTCGCGCAGCGCCTGGTGGTAGATCCTGATCTTGTCCGCGACCTCGTCGATGGACTGGCCCAAGAGGTGCGTCAGCACATTGGCCCCGATCTCACCCGCCTCTTTCCATGTCTGCGGGTTGCCCGCCGTGGTGACCCAGATCGGCAATTCGCAGGATACCGGGCGCGGCTGCGTGACGACGGCGTGCATCGTGCCGTCCTGCTTGGGGAATGCCACCGCATCGCCGCGCCAGAGCGCGCGGAGCTGGTCGATGGCGTCGTACATCGCGGGCTTGTTGCGGGGCGGCGTGTTCTCGGGCCGCAGGACGAAATCGTCGGGCTGCCAGCCGCTTGCAATCGCAAGGCCCACGCGGCCGTTCGTCAGGTTGTCGATGACCGCCCATTCCTCGGCGATCCGCGCGGGATGGTGGAGCGGTGCCACGCAGGAACCGGCGCGCACGGCGAGGTTCTGGGTGACGGCAGCCACGGCCGCGCCGGTGACAGATGGGTTCGGGTACGGGCCTCCGAAGGCGTGGAAGTGGCGTTCGGGCGTCCAGACGGCGTTGAAGCCGTGGGCGTCGGCGAATTTCGCGCCTTCGAGCAACAATTCGTATTTCTTGGGGCCTACGCCATCGTCGTTGCCCCAGTACATCAGGTTGAAGGCCATCTTGCGGTCCGAGACCGCGATGGGCCCTTTCGAGACCATGGTGCGGCTTTCGTCACCCGCCAGCACCACCTTGAAGCCGCGCGCGAGGGTCCAGAAGAGTTCCAGCACCGAGATGTCAAAGCTGAGCGACGTGACGGCGAGCCAGACGGAACCGGTGTCGTGGTCGATCCGGTCGTCCATGCCGGCGAAGAAATTGGCGACGTTGCCATGGCTGACAATGACGCCCTTGGGGGTGCCGGTGGAGCCGGAGGTGTAGATCAGGTACGCCAGATCGTCGGGCGTGGCCGTGGCCTCGGGGTTGGTGTCCGGGGCCGTCGCAAGGAGGCTGTCGGTATCGAGTTCCAGCACCTGCGCCTTGTGCGGCGGCAGCTGACCCGCCAGCGCGCTTTGCGTGACGATCAGCGGGGCGGCGCTGTCCGTGATGTAATGGGCAATCCGGTCCGCGGGATAGGCGGGGTCGAGCGGGACGTAAGCGCCGCCCGCCTTGAGGATGCCCAGCGCGCCAACGAGCAGATCGACGTCGCGGGCAGTATAAATCCCGATGGGTGTGCCGGGTTTGGCACCCATATCGCGCAGCACGTGGGCCACGCGGTTGGCGCGGGCGTTCAGATCGGAGTAGGTGAGGGTTTCGGCTTCGAAAACAAGGGCCTGCGCCTCGGGGGTCTCGGCTACCTGCGCTTCGAAGGCGGCGTGGATGGTGGTGCGGTCGTAGTCGCGTGCGGTGGCGTTCCAGTCATCTACCTGCCGGGCAATTTCGGCGGGCGGGAGGGCGGTGAGCGTCTCGACGGTCTGTGCCGTGCCAAGGGCGGCAAAGGCGGCGGACAGCCGCGCCGCGATAAGGTCTGCGGCGGTGGGGCTTAGCCTGCTTGCGTCAAAGGCGAGCGAGGGGCCCTTGGGCCCCAGACAGATGGTAAGCGCAGCACCTGTCAGGGCATCGTCCGTCAAGGAGATCGCGTTGGGCGGGGTGGCATTCGCGGTGATCGCGGAGTCGCGTTGTGGCAGATCGCGGGCAAAACCGGCGCTGGAAGCGGCACGGTCGAGTTGCTGGGCAATTTCCGCCTGCACCGCAGAGACTTCGCTGTCCGGGGTAGCGGAAATGATCAGCGGGACGTAGGAAGCCGCGATGGGATGGGCGGGTGCCTTGGCAAGCGCGATGGTCCCCTCGTGCACACCCGCGCTTTTCAGCAGGACCACTGCTGCGGCGGTGATAAGCGCCGCCGGGTCGCCCTGCCCCGCGCCGGGGATGCCGAGGCGCCGGATGTCGGGCGTGGCGTCGGTGCCTTCGATCAGCGCCAGCGCAAGGGGGTCCGGACCTGCAAGCTTGCCGCGCCAGTAGGCTTCGTCGGTGACGTCGAAATTGGCGAGATCAGGCGCGGCAATCCGGTCGCCCGGCGCGAAACGCGTGGTCAGATCGACGGGGTTCCCGTCGAGATCGGTGAGTTTCGTCAGCGTGACCGGGGCCGTTGCGGTGCCGATGGTCAGACGATCCTTTGAGACCTCGATCACCTCACCAGCGGTCGTCGGATCGGCATCGGAGACCTTAAGCACACCGATGCAGAGATAGCCGTCTTTCGTCCGCAGCTTCGCCGTCGTCAGCGGGTTCCAGTACTCACCGAAATCAAGCCCCCGCACCAGCGCCGACAGCGCCTTGGCGCTTTGCGAGAAATCCAGCAGCCCTGCGTGATCTGGCCGCGCGTCGCGGCTGAAATAGCTGCGCTGGCTCAGGTCCTGCGGCTGGCGTTCCAGCGTGCCTGCCTCAAGCTGCGCGAGCACGCTGGCGAAGCTTTCCATCCCCGCCGCGTAGCACTTGGAATTGAGGCTGAAGGCGGTCTCGTCCGGTGCGATGTCGATGATGCGCTGTGCCAGCAGGTCGCCCTCGTCCACGCCGCCTTCGATCATGTGCCAGCTGACACCGTGGGTGGTTTCGCCGTTGATGATCGCCCAGGCGGGGGTATTCAGGCCCGCGTAGCGCGGCAGCGGCCCGTCGTGAAAGTTGATCGCGCCCTTGGTCGGCAGGGCCAGCACGTCGTCCGGGATCAGCCGCAGGTTCGCAATGCTGAGGAGCCAGTCGGCAGCCACACTCGCCCCCAGCAGGTCGCGCGGGTCGCGATGCACGGCAATCCCCTGCCCCTCGGCCCAGTGCCGCACGCTGTCGTCGCGTGTCACCACGGCGGGGATGGAATGCCCCCCGGCAAGCATCATGTCACCGCAGGCGATGGTCAGGGATTCGTCGCCCATCAGGACGGCCTTGAAACCGGCGGGGTTGAAGGTGGCGGTCATGGGTTTTCCTCCGAGACGGTACGGCGGGAGACGGGTGCACTGCGTTCGAGCGGCAGGCCGAGACCAAAGCGCAGAAGGTCGCGGTAGAACCCCGGCGGGTCTTGCGGCGGGCGGCCCGTGAGCGCACAGCGCAGGCTGTGCAGCGCCCCGCCTGCGAGCTTGGCAAGAAGCGCGGCGGCGGCGTAGATACGGCCGTGGTTCTTGACGAAGTAGTGACGGCGCGAGGCGTACCAGTAGGCGGGCACGCGATCCCATGCCTTCATGCCGGTCGAGGCCGAACCGATATGGACCACATGTGCGGAGGGCAGATACCAGCATTCCCAGCCCGCACGGGCGGCACGCAGGCAGAGGTCGGTTTCCTCGAAGTAGAGAAAGAAGGTTTCGTCGAAAGAGCCGATCTGGTCCAGCATCTCGGCGCGGACCAGCACGCTTGCCCCCGCGCACCAGTCGACGCGGGCGGTTTCGGTCGGCAGATCGGGGGCGATCACGTGGCGGCGCAGGACGCGGGTGATCGGGCCGATGCGGGCGGCGCCCTCGAATTCGCCCGCGATGGAGGGGAAACGGAAGGCGGTGGTGTGGTCGAGCCCGTCTTCGCCGCGCACGTGGCTGCCTGCGAAACCGGCCTTGGGATGGCTCTCTAGATGGTCGATGAGCTTACCAAGGCACCCCGGATCGGGGAAGGCGTCGGAGTTCAGGAGGTAGAAATAGTCGGGTCTTGAACCATCGGACATGCCCGCGGCAAAGCCGATGTTGCAGCCCGCGCCAAAGCCGCCGTTCACGTCCGACAGGATCAGCCGCACGCGACCGCCTTTATCCCAGCCCCGCTCGGCGATCTCGCGCGTCAGCACGCCGGGTGACCCGTCGCCCGATGCGTTGTCGATGATAACCAGTTCCGCTTTCCGGGCGGGCATGTCGCGCAGCGCAGCTTCCGCCGCCCGCAGGGTCATCTGCGGGGTGCGGTAGTTGAGGATGATCACGAGGACCTTGGGGGCGCGCGGGTCTGTCATTCCGCCGCCGTCGCCTGTTGCCAGGTGTCGTCCCACTGTTCCAGCGCGTCGGCGATGATCTCGCGCAGCTCATGGGCCAGCGTGATCACGTTGGGAGCGAGCATCATGCTGTCGTGGTCGCCGGGAACCTCGATCACCTCCATATGAGGAGCGTATTTGCGCCAGTCGTTGTCTTCGAAGACATACTCTTTCTCGGCACTCACCCAGCGGCCACCGGTCACCTTCCAATGGCGGTCCGGCGCGGGGCGGAAGAGCGTCAGCGGCCCGTCCCAGGTGGGCGTGTCGTACTTGGCCACACCGGCGAGGAAGCCCGCCTGCACCTTGAGATCGTTGAAACCGCCATCGGAGGCATCCGTGTCGGAAGTGCCCGCCCGCTTCTGCATTTCCCAGGCCCAGCGTGCCTTGGCCCAGTCGATCAGGTACCCCGGCCCCTTGGCGCGCAATTCCGCCAGCTTGATCAGCGCCTTGTCGGGCCGCGTCAGGCTGGGCCGGACGGGCAAGGGCGTGTCGAAGAGCGCCAGGACCGCAACCTCCTGCGCTGCGGCGCGGAGTTGCTGCGCGATCTCGTAGGCGGTGACACCGCCCCCGGAGTAGCCTGCGATCAGATAGGGCCCTTCGGGCTGTACGCGCCTGATTTCGCTGATGTAGTCGCGTGCGGCCTCGATCACGTCGTCATGGGGCGGCGTGTCGCCAATCAGCCCCCGCGCCTGCACGCCGTAGACCGGGCGCTCGGCCCCGACCTGAAGGCCGAGGTGGCGCAGGTTCAGCACATTGCCGAACATGCCCGCCACGACGAAAAGCGGCGTGGCGTCCTGATGTTTGCTCTGGTTCAGGGGGACGATGAATTCGAACTTCTGGACCGGGGCGGCCTCTTGCGATGTCTCAGAACCCCCTTCGATATCGCCCGTTTCGGCCGCGATGAGGGCCGCACATTTGGCGATGGTGGGGGCGTCGAACAGGACGGAAATCGGGAATTCGACCTTCAGTTCGCGCTTGACCTGCGCGAAAAGCCGGACGGCGATCAGGGAATGGCCGCCAAGGTCGAAGAAACTGTCCTCGACGCCCACGGGGCTGACGCCAAGCAGGTTCTCCCAAATCGCAGCAAGGCGTTCTTCGATCCCGTTTCGGGGTGCGACGTAACTGCCGTCGAGATCGGGTCGTTCAAAGCTCTGGCCGCTGCCAGCCTGTTCCTGCGGTGGCTGGTCGGCCTGGGCTATCAGCCCGTCGAGCGGGAGGGACGACACCATCACCTGCGGACGCCCAAGGCGGAGCGCGCGGCGCAGGGCCTCGGGGCCTTCCTGCGCGCGGATGCCTTGCGAGACGAGGTAGGCCAGCCGTTCCTCAGCGGCGCTGAGGTGGCGTTCCTCCTGCCCTTCGTCGGCAAAACGGACTTCTGCGGGGGTGAGCGGCGTTGACACGAAGCCGCCTTCGAGGCGCTTCATGGCGAAATCGCGCACCTCGACGAGCACGTGACCTTGGGTGCCGCAGATCATCACGTCGAAGCTGACGAAACCCTCGCCGTTCTGTCCCTCGGACAGCCGCACCCAGGAGCGCACCTCGGCGGGCAGCGGTGCATGGACGCGGATCAGACCGTAGGAAACCGGGACCCAAAGATGTGCGGGGGCGTATCCCGGGGCGAGCGCGATGGCCCAGCCGGTGGCGAGATCCATCAGGCCCGCGTGCAGCAGGTGGCCTTTGTCGAGATCGTCGCGGACCTCCTCGGGCAGGGCGAGGTGGGCGATGCCTTCACCGTCGCCCAGTGCCGTTTCGCGCAAGACATGCCAGCGTGGACCAAAGTCCAGATGCGCCTCTTGCGGGGAGCGGAGGCGGTCGCCTGTTTGGGCGGTCTCACGCTTGGTGCAACGGGCCTCGATGGCAGCAAGATCGACGTGGTTTTCGGCCCGTTCGCCCACGGGCGACAGATGCGCCTGCGCGTGAAGCTGCCAGCCCGCGCGTCCCTGCAACATGCAGTCGCTGCGCATCTCGGCCGTGAAACCTGTGCCTTCCGGTCGCAGGGTGATCTGCATTTCGCGTGCGGCGTTGTCGTCCACCGGCAGGGCGCGCAGGAAGTAGAGGTCGCGGATATCGACGCCGGTCAGGCCCAGCGCAATCGCGGCCTCGGCCAGCATCTCGACAAAGCCGGTGCCGGGCAGGATCGCCTTGCCGTCCTTCGTACGGTGCTGGTCGAGCAGCCAGTTCTCGGCCTTCAAAGGCGCGGTGAAAACCGGATCGCCGGCGGCGTCAGCCCCGCTGGTCTTGATCACGGCGGCGTCAATGGGACGCGGCGGCAGCACGTCGCTTGCCCCGCCGCCGAGTGCGGCAGCGGCCATGCCGACATCGGCCCAGATACCCCAGTTGACCGCAACAACACGCGTCGCGCCGCCCCGGCGGGCGGCGGCAAAGGTGTTGAGCCAGGCGTTGGCGGCGACGTAGTCTGTCTGGCCCGCGTTGCGGGTGGCCGTTGAGGTGGATGAGAAGAGCACCAGCAGCTCAAGCGTGCCGTCGGGCAGAAGCTGGTCGATGACCCGCAGGCCCTGCACCTTGGGCGACAGAACCGCGTCCATCTGGGCATCGGTCTTTGCCAGCACCGGCGCGTCGTCCAGCACACCTGCGGCGTGGATCACGCCGGTCAGCCCGCCGTGGCGGGTGGTCAGGTCGTCGATCACCTTGCGCATCTGGGCAAGGTTCGCGACATCCGCATGGGCGACCTCGATCTGGCCGCCACGGTCCTTGGCGATATCTTCAAGCCGCATCACGGCGCGCATGCGCCGCGCGCTGCGGTCGGTGGTGCCGTGGCGGTCGAGGTAAGCCTTCCACGCGGTCCGTTCGGGTATGGCGTCGCGGCTGAGCAGCACGACGGTCGCCTTGTGGCGGCGCAAGATGTCGGCGGCGAGGGTCTGGCCGATGCCGCCGAAGCCGCCGGTGATCAGGTAGGTGCCGCCGTCGCGGAAGCTGTCTTCTTCGGTGACGGGCAGCGGGACGGAGCGGTAGCCCATCTCGAAGCGTTTCTCGCCCCGGTGGGCGGCGACGATGTTGGCGCGGGCGGCCATGAGGCCTTCGAGAAGGCGGTCGGTAAGTGTCTCGTCCACCGCAAGTTCCGGCGCGGGTTTGGCGAACCAGCCCGCTTTTTTCGGTGCTTCTGCCCGGATAGGCTCCAGGTCGATCTGTGCCGCTGTCACACCGGGGATTTCCCGCGCGATCACGCCCACGGGACCTGCGATCAGAGCTTCCTCAGGCGATGAGACGGCTTCATCCCGCACCTGCGCGGCACCGGCGGTGAAGACGCTGAGATGCAGCGGTTTCTCGATACCTGCTTCGGCGAGTGCCTGTGACAGCCACGTGAGGCTCCAGAATCCCTGTTCGAGGTTGCGGTCGAAGGCCGATGAACCAAGGCGCGGCGGCACGTGGTCGTCCGCCAGCCAGAAATGCGCGATGCGGTCCGGCATCAGGTCCCGCTCTTTCAGCGACGCGATGAGTTGATCGTAGCCCGTGCGGCCCTGTTCGGCGGCCAGCGTATAGGCGTGCTCGCCCACCTGGGCGAAACCGTCGCCCGCGCGCGCGCTGATCACGCGGTGCCCGGCGGCGCTCAGGCGCGCCTTCACGGGACCCGCGCGGCCTGCGTCATCTGCGAAGAAAAGCCAGGTCTGCGGGGCATCGCCCAGTTCGGTATTGACGTCGAGGTCAGTGTCGGCAAAGCGCGGACGCCACGCGGGGACGGACGCCCAGTCCTCGATGTTCTCAAGCCGCTTGAGCAGCGGCTGCGCAGGCTTTGAGGCAGCCTTGCCCGGTTCGATGAAATACTTCGCCCGCTGGAACTGATACGTGGGCAGCACGACGCGGTGGCGTTTCGCCTCGCCCCAGATCTGGGACCAGTCCGCCTCGACCCCGCAGGCCCAGAGACGGCCGATCACGGAGATGAAGTACATGTCATCTGCGATGTCCTGCTCGGGGTGGCGGAGCGATGAGATCACCTGTCCCGGTGCGACGCTGTCGTTCATCTGGGCAAGCGAGGACAGCGCCTTGCCCGGGCCGACCTCGAGAAAGACGCGTTTCGCGGGCGCGGCAAGGGTCGTGACGCAATCGGCGAAACGCACGGTATTGCGCAGTTGGCCGACCCAGTAGTCGGGGCTGGTCGCCTCTGCCGCCGTCAGCGGCTGGCCGGAGCGGTTGGAGATCACCGGTGTTTGCGGCGCTTGCAGGTCGAGTTTCGCAAGGAAGTCGCCGTAGCGGGCGAGGATCGGCTCGAGCATCCGGCTGTGGGCCGCGATGTCGATGGCGATGCGCTGGTATTCGAGGCCTGCCTCTTCCAGCCGCTTCTGCATCGTGTCGAGGGCCGCTTGCGGGCCTGACACGGCGATGAGTTCCGGCGCGTTGACGGACGCGATGTCTAGGTCGTCACCCAGAAGCGGCTCAATGGCGCTCAGGGGGGCGGAGATGGAGAGCATGCCACCGGCGGGCACCTCATCGAAGAGGCGGCCCCGCAGAAGCACGAGGTCGATCAGGTCCTCGAAACGCATCACGCCTGCAAGGCAGGCGGCGACATTCTCGCCCATGGAATGGCCCACCATCGCGCCGGGCTCGACGCCCCAGGACATCCAGAGCTTGGCCAGCGCGTATTCCACGATGGCGATCAGCGGCAGTTGCACCGACGGCTTCTTGAGTGTCTCGTTAGCCGCCTCGATCTGGTCCGCCTCGGGCAGCCAGAGCGCGCGGATGTCGTAGTCAAGCTGGGGCGCAAGGTGATCGAGGCCCCGGTCCATCCACTCGGCGAACTCAGGCTCGGTCTCGTAGAGGTCGCGCGCCATGCCCGCGTATTGCGCGCCACCGCCGGGGAACATGAAGACCACTTCGGGATTTTCCCCCAGCGCGTCATGGGTAAAGACACGGCGGGTATCGCCTTCTTCCAGCAGGCGCGCGGCCTCCTCGTGGCTTTCCGCCACGACGACGCGGCGCTTGTCGAAAGCGCGGCGGCCGTTCTTGAGCGTGAAAGCCACGTCCGCAAGCGGCTGTTCAGGATGGGCACGCAGATGGGTGGCAAGAGCGGCAGCATTGGCGTCGAGCGCGGCCTTGGAGCCGCCGGAAATCGTCAGGCAGTGGAAGGGCCAGTCGCTTTCTTCAGAGGCGGCGCGCGGGGGCGCTTCCTCGAGGATCATATGGGCGTTGGTGCCGCCGACACCGAGCGCGTTCACGGCGGCGCGGCGGGGAGTGGCGCCCGCCTGCCAGTCGGTAAGGGTATCGTTGACGCGGAAGGGCGATCCTTCGAAGGGGATGGCGGGGTTCGGGGTCTCATAGCCAAGGGAAGGCGGGATTTGACCGTTCTTCAACGCCAGCGTCGCCTTCGCAAGGCCCGCGATGCCTGCTGCGGTGTCCAGATGGCCGATGTTGGTCTTGACCGAGCCGATGCGGCAGAAATCGACGGCGTCAGTCTCGGCGCGGTAGGCTTCGGTGAGGGCCGCGACTTCGATCGGATCGCCCAGATACGTGCCGGTGCCATGGCATTCGACCATGCCGATGCTTTGCGCGGCAACGCCCGCGTCCGAGAGCGCCTTTGCAATGGCCTGCGTCTGTCCGTCGACGGAAGGGGCGAGGTAACCGGCCTTCTGCGCGCCGTCGTTGTTGACCGCGGACCCTCTTATCACGGCCCAGATGTGGTCTCCGTCCGCGATGGCGTCCTTGAGCCGCCGCAGCGCCACGCAGCCCGCGCCGGAGCCGAAGACGGTGCCCTGAGCCCGGTGATCGAAGGCATGGCAATGGCCGTCAGGCGAGAGGATCTCGTTTTCCTTGAACTCGTAGCCACGCCCGTGGGGCAGCTCGATGGTCACACCGCCCGCAAGGGCCATGTCGATCTCGCCCGCGCGCAGCGCTTGGCACGCGTAGTGGATCGCCACCAGCGAGGTGGAGCACGCGGTTTGCAGGTTGATCGAGGGGCCGTGCAGGTCGAAGACGTGGCTCACCCTGGTCGACAGGAAATCTTTGTCGTTGCCTGTGTGGCGCAGCAGGAACATGCCGACGTCGTCAACAAGGTCGGGGTTCGAGCAGATGTTGAAATAGAAATAGCTGCCCATGCCGCAGCCCGCGTAGACGCCGATGGGGCCAGAGATCGTCTCGGGCGGGTGACCCGCCTGCTCCATCGCTTCCCAGGCGACTTCGAGGAACTTGCGGTGCTGGGGATCGAGAATGGCGGCATCCTTGGGTGAAAACCCGAAAAAATCCGCGTCGAATGTGTCGAAACCATCCAGAACGGCGGCGGCAGGGACGTAGTTCTTGCGCGCGATATTCTCGGGGCTCTCGCCGTTGTCGAGCAACACCTGCTCGGACAGGCGGCGGATCGATTCCACGCCGTCACGCAGGTTGGACCAATAGCTGTCAACACTTGCCGCGCCGGGAACATTTATCCCCATGCCCACGATTGCGATGTCATCGTCCCGCACAGGAGACATGGCTGACGTATTCATTTTACTCATCGTCCCATCATCCGGACGCGCCGGACATGAGCCCCCGTGGAATATCTAAGTACTGCCGCGCCGGACTACAGGCCAATCTGGGCATTTTTATGCCATTTCACGGTACAAACCCTGATTTCCTCGTATTTTAGGCGATTTGAACAGGGGCCTAATAGGGGAATATCACAACAGTCTTGTCACCAAAGGTGGATTATTGCCGCATGGTAATCAATCCTGCCTTAATTCGGACGCAAGTGGTGTTGGTGCCTAAAGGACGGTCCGCTTCCCCTGCGGCACCCGGGTCCCGCCGATGGCCGCTCTCCTCATCGGGTACTTGCGCCGGTCCACGGGCCGGGGCACGCGCTTTTCGGCATGCCCGAGGATCGCCCCGGCGGTGAGCCAGATCATCGGGATAAGCGTATCGTTCAGCAGCATATCCATCATCGTGATGCCCAGGATCAGGCACAGCGGCGCGACGTAGGGAGACAGCGGCATTTCCCCGCCACGCTTCATGTACCACCAGGTCAGCACCAGTGGCAGCGCCAGCAGGCCCATCTCGCAGATATAGCCGAGCCAGCCGAAGGTGCCGAAAATGATGATCCAGCGGCCATCGGGGATCGACAGGATTTCGCCGGTCTCGGGATCGCGGATCAGGCTGCGGCCCCAACCTCCCCAGCCGAAAAGCGGCTTTTCCGCAGCGCGGGCAAGGAGTTGCTCCTCGTTGTTGAACCGGTATTCGAGCGAGGCCGCGCGGTCCGCGTTGATCGCCTCTGCCTGCGCGAGGATCGCGTCGAGCGGGACGAGGTGGAAGTTGCGCAGCATCGGGTAGGTGACGGCAATGACCGCAAATACCACTGCCAGCCGGATTTGCCAGCGGATCGGGGCCAGCAGCACGACGGGGGTCAGCACCACGCCATAGGCCAGCGAGGCAAGGCTCTTGCAAAGCACCAGCAGCACGGCGAGATAACCGGTCAGCATCAGCATTCGGACACGCGCGGTCCCCTCCATGTTGCGGCTGAGCGCGGCTGTGGCCAGAAGCCCCGTGCAGACGAACAGCGCCAGCCACAGACCGTGGGGCAGGAAGACGATGGGCCGGAAGCCGCCGGAGCGCATCATCTGTTCGAAGGAATGCTGGAAGAAGCCGTAGACCCAGACGTTCATCTGCGGGCTGAGACGGATCTCGATCAGCGCGGGGATCGAGTAGATCAGTGCGCCCACCATCAGCGCCAGAAGTATCTCGCGCAGCCCGTCCTCCGTGGCGAGAAACTGGCGCGCCAGCAGGAACGGCACGAGCATCAGAATTTGGCCGATGAGCACCGAGCCGATATCACGCGCCGACTGGCCGGGAAGCTGGTCGATGATAAAGACGATGGGATCGGCGTCGCGCAGCACCTGGAAGAGGATCGGGTCCGTATTGGTCAGCACCGTTGGCACGGCGCAAAGGATAAGCCCCGCAACGAGGACTTGCGCCGCCCTGTTTTCCGGCCAAAAGCGCACCTTCTCGCGCAGGACAAAAACCATGATCAGCAGCACGCTGAGATTTGGGATCGAAACCTTGTCCATCGCCGGGACCAGCGGCAGGTTGACCTCGGTCAGCGGCGGCAGGATCAGGTATCCGCCAAGGATCGACCAGATCAGCGCGCGTTCCAGTTTGAGATTGCGGAACAGCACGAGACAGACGAATGGCCAGATGGCCAGCATCAGATATGCAATCGGATTGCCCATGCGGGGTGCTGCCTCGTCTCGATTGGGACGAAAATTAGCACTTGGCCCCCGTGCTGTCATCCCGCTAGATTGCCATGCGGCTGGACCAAAGGGCTGAGAAGTAGGGCGTAAATAATTGATTTTCATATGCAAAGATTTTTGGCGAATGAAAATTTGCGGCCAATCGGCAACAATTCCAGACGGGATCACGCTGTGAAGTTCGGCGCGATTGATCACGCGGTGACGGTCAATATCGCCACGCGCGCCGCATTGTTTCGCGCGCTGAGGGAGCGGTTTTCCGAAACCCGTGGCTTTGCGCTGGCCACGTTGAACCTCGACCACCTGACGAAACTGCCGCATGATCCGGCCTTTCTGGCAGCCTACCGGGCGCATGATCTGATCGTGGCCGATGGCAGGCCGGTGGTCTGGCTGTCGAGGCTCGCCGGCCGGCCGTTGGAGCTGATGCCGGGATCGGACCTGATCCTGCCGATCTGTACGATCTGCGCCGAGATGGAGGTGCCCATTGCACTGGTCGGCAGTTCGGACGAGGCGCTTGAAGGCGCGGCGGCGGCACTCGTGCGGTGGGTGCCGGGGCTGACGGTAAGCTACACCTGCGCCCCGCACTACGGGTTCGATCCGACGGGGCCGGAGGCCAATGCGATCTTTGAAGCGCTCAGCGCCAGCGGTGCGGGGATATGTTTCATCGCGCTGGGAGCACCGAAACAGGAGATATTCGCCGCGAGGGGCCTCAGAAAGGCACCGGGCGTGGGATTTGCCTCCATCGGCGCGGGGCTCGATTTCCTGTCGGGACACCAGGTGCGCGCACCGCGTATCATGCGGATGCTGGCGCTCGAATGGCTCTGGCGGGCGCTGCAGAGTCCACGCCGCATGGTGCCGCGTTACGCCAGGTGCTTCGCGATCCTGCCGGGCCTCACCATGCAGGCGCTGCGGCAGCGCGGCAAGTAGACCTATTTGTACTCGATCAGCCGGTTGCGACGGCCGCGCAGGCGGTTGAGATGGAACGACAGTGCGCCCAGCGCCTCGGGGACTTTCGAGAGCGTGTTGAAGAAGGCCCATTTTAGGGACTTGCGCCGTGACAGGCGCAACACCTGCAGCGGGTAGATCAGGAACAGCCAAAGCGCCCATGGCGAGACGGCGAGGGCCAGCAAGAGGATCGCAAGGGGCAGTGCCGCCCCCCAGAGGAGCGTGCGGCGGGTTTCGGCCACCCAGTGGCGTTCCGGCGGCGCGCCATGCAGGAACGCGCCTTCGGCAAAGGCATGGCCCGAACGCCTGCTCCGCCGCCACCACTGTCCGAAGCGGGTCAGTGCCGCGTCATGCCATGTCATTTCGGCATCCAGTCGCCAGACCTGCCAGCCTGCGGCGCGCAGCCTCACGCAAAGCTCCGGCTCTTCCCCCGCGATCAGGTCATCGCGGTAGCCGCCAACCGCGCGCAGGGCATCGAGACGCATCAGCGCATCGCCACCGCAGGCGCGGGCCTCCCCGACCGGCGTGTCCCATTCGTCGTCGATAAGCCCGTTGTAGACCGAGGCCTCGGGGTGTTTCTCGCGTCTGCGGCCACAGGCAACAGCGGCCTCGGGATGGGAGTCGAGGAAAGCGATGGCGGTTTGGAGCCAGCCGTCGCGCATGACGCAGTCGCCATCAAGAAGCTGGACGTAACGGGTGTCCTCATCAAGCCTTGCAAGCCCGGCATTGCGCGCCCGTGCGGCGGTGAAGGGCAGGTTCATGTCCAGCGCAACAACTTCGGCACCCCGCGCCATGGCCGCTTCGACAGATCCATCGGTCGAGCCTGAATCGACATAGACGATCCGCTCCACCTGCCCCTGCAAGGCATCGAGACAGGCAATCAGCCGTGCGCCCTCGTTCCGGCCGATGACCACGGCGGCGACGGTCATGTCGCGGCCTCCTTCAGGAAAGCGGTGTACCGGTCAGAACCCACAAGGAAACCGGCCCGGATCAACAAAGGCACCCTGTTCCAGCGCCGCGCATCCAGCGAGAAAAGCGAGACATCGGGTGTTTCCGCCAGAACGGCTGCGCGGGCGGCGTCCTCGCCATGCGCAAGGTCGCCCGAGGCAAGCGAGGCCGCATCGCGGGCGGCGGCGTTTCCGGCGAATTTGTAGTGTTTGATCACCCCGGTGATATCGGCACAGCGCACGCCCATCGACAGGTGCGGATGCGGCGCGGGTGTGACCTCGGGGCCGTTGAAGATCAGCGGATGCTTGGTGAGGCAGCAATTCTCGCCAAAGACCTTGCCACGCACGCCCCCGAAGTAGAACTGGATGTCAGAGGTTGGCACCGTATTGCCCGAGAGCAGGGCAGAAAAGGGAATCTCCGGGCTGTGATAATCATGTCGCCGCACCGCGCTGATGTCGAAATAGGCGAATTCTTCCAGAGCGTTGCGGTAGCTGAAATCCGCTACCGCATTCAGCGGTGCCTTGGGAAACATCTCAAGCATCTGCGCGACCAGCGCCGTCGCCCCCTGCCCTTCGAGATAGCGGATCAGGCCGCGAAGGCCCACCGTCTCGCGCCCCTCGAAGTCAAAGACCTCGTCCATGTCGATGTAGAGACACCAGCGGCTCTGGCCATAGGCGTTGGCGGGGTATTGGCGGATCAGGTCTTCGTACTCTGCCAGCGGCAGGGCACATTGATCGAGGATCGTGCCCGGCTCCGCCTTGATGCGCGCGATGGTGTCATCGGTGGAGCCGTTGTCGATAAAGGCGAAATGCCGGATGCCCAGCGCGCGGTAGTAGTCAAAGAACGCGTCCATGTAGTAGCTGCCGTTGCGCACCAGCACGATGGCAAGCACCTCGCCTTCCGGGACCGTTGCCGTGGGGCCGTGCAGGTGGCGCAGCGCCCGCGCGAACCGCGCACCGGGGCGGCGCTCGGCCATGCGGCGGGTCAGGCGGCGCAGGATATGGGCGGGGCTTTTCATCATCGGCGGGATACGCCAGATCACCGGGCCGGTCTACTACTCCGCTCCGGCGCGGTGTTCTTTCCAGCGCAGGTAGGCATTTGCGCCCCAGGTGGCGAAAGGCCGGGGCGGAAGCGGTTTTGGGGCGGCTTCCTGCGCGAAATGCGCGGTGATGTCCGACGTTGCCCCCATCGCCATCTCCGCCGCCGCGATACCTGTCAGCGTGCCGCGTGCGGTGCCGAGGCCGTTCTGGACACAGGCGGAAAAGACACCGCTTTCGATTTCCCGCGTGACGCTGACGCCGTTAAGGCTGAGGCAAAGGTGGCCGGCCCATGTGTATTCCATGCGAAGGCCCTTGAGTGCGGGAAAGCGTTCGTCGAACTTGGTGCGATGCACGGCGGCGGCGCGGGCGATGGCGCGGGGTGTGGCCTGCATATCCGGGCGTATGGTCGCACAGGTGCGGGTCACGATACGGTTGCCGCCCTGCGCGGTGTCGATCCGGCGCATCGTGGTGCCCATGGGGTCGGAGGGCGTGATGCCCCAGCGCGGCGCGCCGCCAAGCGCGTTAAGGGCGTCGCTGCTCAGATCGGGTGTCATGGAGGCGAAAAGGAACAGCTGGATCAGTCGGCCCTTCGCGATGCCAAAGCTTTCGAGGTGGCCATTGGCGGCAAGGATGATGCGGGAGGCCGTGACCTGCCCTGCGGCTGTGGTGATTTGCCAGTCCTTGCCGGTTTTCCTGAAAGACTTGACCGGGCTCAGTTCCGCAATCCGCAACCCTGCCCGGCGCAGACCCGCCGCCAGCCCCTGCACGTAGCCAGCCGGTTGCAGCATGAGTGTTCCAGGCGTGTAGAGGCCGGAGCGGTAGTGTTCACTGCCCGTCAAAGCCTGCATGGCCTGCGCGTCCAGCATCTCGGCCTCTTCGCCAAGGCTGGCGAGATGGGCCGCATAGCTGCGGTTATGCGCGTCGCCTGACGCTGTGGCAGCACCGTTCACCTTGCCATCCGGGTCGGCGTAGGCCGGATTGATCTGGTACTCCGCCACCGCGTCCCTGGCAAAGGCGATGGCCTGCCGATTGAGCGCGATCAGCGCGCGGTCGTCGCCCGCGCCCGCGTAGTCATCGGAGGCTAGGTCATGCGGGAGGTCGATCATAAAGCCGGAGTTGCGGCCTGCGGAACCTTCGCCGACGCGCAGGGCGTCGAGGACAATGATCCGGAGCGTGGGATCCAGCTGTGTCAGGCGCCTGGCGGCGGAGAGCCCGGCAAACCCCGCGCCGATGATCGCGACATCGGTGGTCGTGGTCCCTTCCAGCGGCTCTGAGGTGCCATAGCCTCCGATGATCTCGGCCCAGGCAGCGGGGGTGTCGAAAAGAGGCGTGCGCTGGGCGCGGTAGTTTTCCACCGTCAGCCCACCGCCTCGTCTGTATCATCGGCGAGGTCAAACCAGATGGTCTTGAGTTGCGTGTACTGATCGTGGGCGTGGATGCCGTTGTCACGGCCGCCGAAACCCGACTGTTTGAAGCCGCCGAAGGGGGTGGTGATGTCGCCCTCACCGTAGCTGTTCACCGTCACCGTGCCGGCCCGCAGCATCCGCGCGCCGCGCATGGCGCGCTTGGCGTTGGCCGTGAAGAGCGAGGCACAGAGACCGTAGTCGGTGTCGTTGGCGACGGCGATGGCTTCGTCGAAGGAGGCGACCTCGATAACGCTGAGCACGGGCCCGAAGATTTCCTCGCGCGCAAGCCGGTGCGTGTTGTCCGGCACTTCGATCACGGTGGCCTCGATGAAGGCATCGCCTTGGGTATCGCCGCCCGCAACCGCCTTGGGCGCATCCTGCAAGTAGCTGGCAACCTTGTCGAAATGGCGCTTGGACACCATCGTGCCCAGCCGCGTTTCGGGATCCAGCGGATCGCCCAAAGGCCATTCGCGGGCATGGGCGGTGATCTTGTTGATGAGCGGACCCTTGACGGATTTATGCACGATCAGCCGGGAGATGGCCGAGCAGTTCTCGCCCATGTTCCAGAAGGCCCCGTTCACGATATGCGCGGCCACCCGGTCGAGGTTCTCGGCGTCGTCCATGACGATGCAGGGGTTCTTGCCGCCCATTTCCAGAACGATTTCCTTGGCGTTGCTCTCGCCCGCGTAGGTAAGGAAGCGCTTGCCGGTCTGGGTGGAGCCGGTGAAGCTCACCATGTCGATGTCCATGTGCCGCCCGATCGGTTCTCCCACATCGGGGCCCATTCCGGGCAGCACGTTCAGCACACCGCGTGGCACACCCGCCTCATGGGCGAGTTCCGCAACGCGCAACGCAGTGAGCGAGGTTTCCTCGGCGGGTTTGACGATGACGGAACAGCCTGCAGCCAACGCCGGGCCGATCTTCCAGGCGAGCATCAGGAGAGGGAAGTTCCACGGCAGGACGAGACCCACCACGCCGACGGGTTCGCGAACCACCATGGCGATATGATCGTCAGACGCCGGGGCGACGGAATCGTACATCTTGTCAATGGTTTCTGCATGCCACTTGATGCAATGGATCATCTCGGGGATGTCGACGGTCTCGCAGTCGTAGATCGGTTTGCCGCTGTCGAGGCTTTCCATGACCGCCAGCTCGCGGGCGTTGCGCGTGAGCAGCTTCGCAAAGCGGATCAGGACCTCTTTGCGCTCGGTCGGGTGGGCCTTGGCCCACCGCCCGCCCTCGAACGCCTCGCGCGCCCTGGCGACCGCGAAATCCACATCTTCCATTCCGCAGGCCGCCACATCTGCAAGTTTTTCGCCCGTGGCCGGGTTCATCGTCTCGAAGGTCTTGCCCGAGGCCGCGGGGCGGTAGCCGCCATCAATGAAGGCGTTTGTGGCGAAGGTCATGTTCGCGGCCAGAGCGGCGTATTCTTCGCTTGTTAGCAGTCCCATGTCCCTACCCCTTCACGATCTCTGCGATGGTTGTCTTGAGCGTGCGGATCACCTGCTCCAGCGCGCGCTTGTCGTCCTTATTGAGCGGCTTCAGCGGCGGCAGTACTCCGCCGTTGTCGATCCCGGACATGGTGGTGCCGTGCTTGACGCATTGGATGAACTTGCCGCCCTGCTCCAGCACGCGCATGAGCGGCATCATGGCGGACATGATGCGCCGGCCCTTGTCGAAATCGCCTTGGACGGCGCAGGCCTCGTAGAGCGCGATATGTTCATGCGGCAGGAAGTTTGAGCCTGCACAGACCCACGACCGCGCGCCCCAGGCGAAGAATTCGAGCGCCTGGTCGTCCATACCGCAGGACATCTGGATATGCGGGTAGTCGCGGGCCAGCAGATGCACCCGGTTGATGTCGCCCGAGCTTTCCTTGATCGCGCAGATGTTGCGGGATCGGCCGACGCGGTCGAGGAACTCCTCGCCCATGTTCACGCCCATGCGGCCGGGATAATTGTAGAGCATCACCGGCAGGTTTGCCGCGCGGTCGATGGCGAGCGCGTTGAGCGCGTTCTCCCGTTCCGTGGGGACCGCGTAGGGCGGCGTAGCGAGCAGGATCGCGTCCGCCCCCATCTCGCGCGCGCCGGTGGCGAGCGCGATGCTGTCGGGTGTGCGCATGGTGCCGGTGCCGACGATCATCGGCAGGCGGCCCCTGATCCGTTCATGGGTGAATTGCGCCAGTTCCAGCCGTTCCTCCACGGTCTGGGCGTAATTCTCGCCGGTGGAGCCGCCCGAGATGATCCCATGAACGCCTGCCTCGACCAGATGTTCGACCTGGTCGGCCAAAGCGTCGCGGTTGAAGCTGCCGTCCGGCCCGAGTGGCGTGACGATGGGGGTGTAAATCCCTTCAAATCGGAAGATGGGGGTCATGGGGTCCTCAGCCGGTCGTGCCGAGAGGCAGGTCAAGGCCCCTTGGCATAACGTAGTGTTCGATGTTGTCGCGCGACAGATTCCAGTGGGCGGTGGCCAGTTCCCCTGCCGCATCGGCATCGCCCGCCTCGATCGCCGCGATGATGGCGTCGTGCTGCTGGCTGGCGAGGTCCAGGTTTCTGGCTGTCTCGGTATCGCGCGGGCGGAAGAAGGTCATGGAAATGCGGGCATGGTCGATCAGCAGCCTCTGGAAACTGGGCAGCAGATAGACATTGCCCGCCATCTGCCCGGTGATGTCGTGGAAGTGGTTGTTCGCCAGCGCCCGCGCCGCGATATCGCCGTTGCGCAAGGTTTCCTTGAAGCGCTTTTGCGCGTCCTTCAGCGCGGCGATCTGGATGTCGCTGGCGTTGGTGGCGGCAAGCCGCAGGATCGCGCTGTAGATCATCGGGGCGGCCAGGAAGAAGTCTCGCAGCGTCCTGTGGCTCATCTCGGCGACACGGGCGCCCCGGTTTTGGCGGATATCGACGTAGCCCTCACCGGCAAGCTGGCGCAGCACGTCGCGCAAGGGGGTACGCGACAGCTGCCATTCGGCGCTGAGGCTCATCTCGTCCAGATCGGCACCGGGGGCCAGTTGCTGCGTCAGGATGGCGTGACGCAGATGGTCGACAAGATCGGATTTCGATGTCTTCAGCTTTCCGGACACGTCTGCACTCCGCCGCTCTGTCAAAGATGAGTCGGCGATGTGTTAGCATTTTATACAATTTGTGTACAGAACTCAGGTCAGGCGAAATCCCTGTTTCTTGTCGCCGGTGAAATCACCGCATTCGCCGCTTCGCGCAATTCCGGAGAGTAGATCGTCTGGGTCGCACGGCCCGCGTTCTTGGAGGCGTAGAGGGCGACATCGGCATCGGAGAGCAGGTCTTCCATGCTTGGCGGCGTGCCTGTCTGTATCCAGACGGTGCCGATGCTGGCGGAAATCTTGCAGTCGGTTCCTTCGAAGGGGATCGGCTCTTCCAGCCTGTCGATGATCCGCTGCCCGACCTTGCGCAGGTTTTCCTCGTTTCGGACATCGGGCAGGACAACGGTGAATTCGTCACCGCCGACGCGGGCCACGACGTCCTGCTCGAGGGTTTCCTCGACCATGATCCTGGCCACGGTCTGCAGGACATGATCGCCCGCCGCGTGGCCGAGAGTGTCGTTGATGGTCTTGAAGTAATCCAGATCGATCTGCATGACCGCGAAGACAGCCCGCGCCGCGATCAGGCGATTGAGCACGGTATGGAGTGCGCGGCGGTTCTTGAGCCCGGTCAGCGTGTCGGTGAAAGCCTGTTCCTCGGCGGCGATCCTGGCCCATTCAAGGCGCTTGTTCAGGCGGTGCGAGGCCTCCATCGCCGCGGTTTTCGCCTCTACGAGGTAGAGCATCTCGATCGCGAGGTCGGTTGCGGCGAAATCCGCATTCGTGAGGGCGAAGTCCCGCACGGCTTCGACAATGGAGATGCCGAAGCTGAGGTTGACCACCACATGTCCCATCCCCTCCCCGTCAGGCACCAGGATACCCCTGAGCGAGGTATGAGGTTCCTGGCGAAGCTGGATGTGGAGCTTCTGTTCGGCAGTGACTGGCAGCGCCTTGGCAATGGCAAAGGCTGGCGGTCGCTTGACCTCGAACAACTCGATGAAGTTCCTGCCGACAGGGGAGCCTTCGGGAAACATCTTTTGCAGCGTGGGACCGGCGTGCAGGATCATGCCATCCGCGTCAAGGACGAGGTGCATGGGGCAAAGCACGTCGAGCGGCGACGAATGCCCGAGCAGGTTCATGCGGTGCAGGCCCCGAGTTCGAAGCGCCGCCCCTCGGAATAATCGCTTTCGATCACGCGGATCGAGACGATTTCCTTGCCACGGTGGGTGCCGGTATGTTCCAGCAGCACGAGCGCGCCGTAGTCGTCGGCCATCGCCCGCAAGAGCCCCATCATGACGTTGCCGTAACCCGTGATGGAGGCATCACAAAGCAGGCTGAAACCGCCGTCGCGATGGGGCATCAGTTCGAGCTTGGGCAGGTGGAGATCGGGCACCGCAAGGCGCACGCGTTCGTCCAGATCGTCTAGGGAATGCAGGAAATCGACAAAGTCGATCCCGCCGAAACGCAGCAGCCTGCGGACCCCCTCAAAACCGTGGTGAGAGACGATGAATGTTCCGATGTCTTCCATCACCTCGTCGCGCGATTGTTCGAGCACCTGCGCGGCGGCATCCAGCAGCCGGGGCGTGTGGCTGTCATCGTACTGCATCATCGCTTCGAACTCGGTGAAATCGAGCCCGGCGGCAAGGGCAACCCTGGCCCAGGCTTCCGCACCGTAGGCATAGGTGACGAAAAGCTGAATGCTGCGATTGATCAGACCAATCATGGCCAGGTTTCTCCGATGCACCCCATGGGGGAAGCATCGGGGGCCGAGGTTAATATTCGGCCAACATTTCGGATTCTAAATTGTTTTGCAGGTCACCGTCATACACGCAGCCCGAAAGCAAGGGCGCGGTTTCAGAAATCCGTCGGCGCCCCGCCCTCGGCCTTGCGGCGTGCGACGAAGTCGGCGAGCTCCTCGCGGATGGCCGGGTCTATTGCAGGCGGCTCGAAACTGGTGATGATTTCCTTGAAAATATGATGCGCGCGTTCGGCGGTCCAGATGCCGCCCGCCACCTCCCAGCCCTCGTAGTTGCGCCAATCCGAAAGGAAGGGCTGGTAGAAGGCTGTGGTATAACGATCCTGCGTATGCTGGATGCCAAAGAAATGGCCCGCGTTGCCCACGGATTTGATCGCGTCGAGGGCGATCTCGTCGGGACCTGTGGCGCAGAGCTCGGGCTCCATGTAGCGCTGGATTTGCTGAAGGACTTCGCAGTCCATGATGAACTTTTCAGGTGAAGCGATCAGCCCACCCTCCAGCCATCCGGCGGCGTGGTAGACCATGTTGGTGCCCGACTGCACGGCGGCCCAGAGCGAATTTGAGGTCTCCCACATCGCCTGTCCGTCCGGCACGTTGGCCGCGCAGACCCCGGAAGACCGCAGCGGCAGATTGTAGAACCGCGCCATCTGCCCGGTCATCTGGGTGGCGCGCATGTATTCGGGCGTGCCGAAGGCGGGTGCGCCGGACTTCATGTCCACGTTTGAGGTAAAGGTGCCGATCGCCACCGGACAGCCGGGGCGGATGATCTGCGCCAGCACCACGGCACAGAGCGCCTCGGCCAAAGATTGCGCCACCGCCCCTGCCATTGTGACCGGGGCCATCGCCCCCGCCAGCGTGAAAGGCGTCACAACCAACCCCTGCCCCCGGCGCGCCAGCCGCATCCAGCCGTCCATCATCGGAAAGTCGTGCTTGAGCGGCGAAGTGGAGTTGATGTTGGTGTACATGCGCGGCGTGGCGTCGAATTCCTCGTGGCTGAGCCCGCCCGCGATACGCACCATCTCCATCACGTCCTCGACCCGCTCGGCCCCCAGCGAATAGGCATGCATCACTTTGTCGGTCAGCGTCAGCTTGTCAAAGAGCACGTCGAGGTGGCGGACCGAGGCATGGATGTCCACCGGTTCAACCGGGTAGCCGCCCGCGAAGTGGATGCAGTTGAAGTACTGGGTCAGCTTGAGCAGGTTCTGGCACATCTCCCGCGTGCCGGGGACCTTCTTGCCGATGGCCATGTCCCAGTAGTTTGGCGGGGAAGAGACATTCCCGAAGAGCAGGTTACGGCCGCCCACGGTGATCGTGCGGTCGGGGTTGCGGGGCGTGAGGGTGAATTCCGACGGGGCCTTCGCGATCCATTCCATGACGAAGTCCCGGCCCATGCGGACGTTTTCGCCATCGACGGTGCAGCCCGCCTTGCGCAGGATGTCGCAGGCCTCGGGATTCAGGAACTCGATCCCGATTTCCTCGAGGATGCGCATCGCACCATCGTGAATGGCTTCGACGCCCTCGGGGCCCAGCGGTTCAGTGGGGGCGTCGATGTTCACGGGCGGCTTCCAGGGCATCTGTTCGATGACCGCCGTGCCGCGCCGGTCCTTCGCCCCTGCCCGTCCGCCGCCGCGTGTTCTGCGCTTGGTCGTCGCATCAGCCATGGTTCGGTCCTCCTGCACTGGGGTCAGAAGGCCCCAAGGCAGGCGCGCGGGCCTTCCCGTTCGCGACCGCCCGTGTCGTTTTAGGCCGAGATGCTCAGATCGGATCGGTATCGCGCGCGTCCAGCCAGTCTGGCAGGTGGCCGATGTCGGGCAGCACCGCATCGGCCAGGGGCGCCAGGGTCTCGCGCCGGGCTGGTCCGGTCAGCACGCCGATGGTGGTCATTCCGGCCGCGCGACCGGCTTGCAGGTCATGGGTGCTGTCGCCCACCATGACAATCTGCGCGGGCGGAAGGCCGACGGCTTGGGCGAAGGCGAGAAGCTGGCCGGGGGCGGGCTTGCCCCCGTGGCCGGAATCGAACCCCGCTATGAAATCGAAAAGGTCGGTGACACCCGCCTGGGCAAGGTGCGCCCGTGCCGGCGCCTCGGCGTCGTTTGTCGCCACCCCCAGCCGCAGGCCGCGCGCGCGCAGCAGGCCAAGAAGGGGCGGCAGGGGCACGGCGGGATGTTGGGGCGCGCTCTCGGCCTCCTCGTTGATCAGATCGAGAAGGCGCGCCTGCGGCAGTTCAGGAACATGTGGCACCAGCGCGTCCGCGACCTCGCCCGCGGTTCCGGCAATGACCACGCTGGTTGGGGCAAACTTGCCTGTTTGCATATCGAATTCAATAGCTTGTCCAAGTCTCTGAACACGCGCAAGATCGTTACCGCCGAGCCTTTTGAGCAACCCCTTCGCCCAGGCCTCCCATGTCGCCGCGAAATCGAAAAGCGTGCCGTCCTTGTCAAAGACAAGGCCCCTGATCCCGCTCATGTCCAGTTCACCTGCTCGCCGCCCGGCAGGGCCGCGCGGGCCAGCATGATGCGTTCGTAGGGCAAGGAATGCTCGTCGCAGAACGCCATGACCCAGGCGTCGTCCATCATCAGGAAATCCAGCACCGCGGCGAGAAAGACGGGATCCGCCGCGCGTTCCCTCAGATCGGCCTCCGATGCCCCGGTGCTGCCCAGGAAGACCGGCAGCAGGTCTTCGTGGGCCGCAAGCCAGCCAAGGGCCTGCAGCGCGAGTGTCTCGGCGGTTTCCTGCGAATAGGTCATCGGTTTCTTCGCTTTTTCTATACCTTAGAAACGCTTTGTTAACCAATACGCCCAAAGACTGTCGCAGGAAACGGCATTTTGTAAGGGACAGGCTGGCGGCGTGCAGGGCAAAATCCTCATCGTTGATGCAATCGCGACAAATCGCATTGTTCTCAAGGTCAAGCTTCAGACGGCCTTTTACGATGTGCTGCAGGCAACGACGATGGCAGATGCGATCGCCCTGGTCCGCAGCGACGCCCCCGACCTGATCCTCGCAGCCCTTTCGCTGCCCGATGGTGGCGCGGCCGAGCTTTGTACCGCCCTGGCCAAGGTGCCCACGACAGAACACATCCCGCTGATCGCGACGGCCTGCCAGCCGGAAGCGGGCCTGCGGCTGCGCACCCTTGAGGCGGGGGTCCAGGACGTTCTCTGCCAGCCGGTGGAAGAGACGCTTTTGCTGGCCCGGGTGCGCAGCCTGATCCGGGCCCATGGTGCCGCAGCGGAATGGCAGATGCGCGAGGATACATGCCGCGCACTCGGTCTGGCGGAGCCTGCCTCGGATTTCGAGGAACAGGGGCACTGCGTACTGGTCGGCAGCGACACGCCGCAGTTGCAGTCTTTCGCCATGAAGATACGGCCGGTCCTGCGCACGAAGCTGACCCTCGCTTCTGCCGGGGGGCTGATGCGCCAGGGCGCCGATGAGAAAGTGCCTGACGTCTTTGTCCTAGTCCTGCCGCCCGCAGTGGACGTGGCGATGGAGGAACTGCGGCTGATCGCGGCCTTGCGGGCCGGCGCGCGAACACGGCACGTGGGCGTGATTGCACTTCAGACCGCGAAGGAGGCGGCGGTCGGGGCCACCGCACTCGACCTTGGTGCGGACGACCTGATGACGGACGGGTTCGATGCCGCGGAACTGGCGTTGCGGATCAAGGCGGTGATGCGGCGCAAGCGGATGAGCGAGCAGTTGCGCGCCACGGTGCGCACCGGGCTGCAGGCGGCGGTTTTCGATCCGCTGACGGGGCTCTACAACCGGCGCTACGCCATGCCGCATCTGGACCGTGTCGCGGCCCATGCAGCGGGCACCGGGCGCCCCTTCGCGGTGATGGTGGCCGATCTCGACCACTTCAAGCGCATCAACGACCGCTATGGCCACGCCTCGGGCGATGCGGTCTTGATCGAGGTTGCGCACCGCCTGCGGCGGGCCCTCCGCGCGACCGACATGGTTGCCCGGATCGGGGGGGAGGAATTCATGGTGATCCTGCCAGGCACCACCCGTCCTGAGGCGCAAGGCATCGCGGTGCGGATATGTGAGGATATCGCGGCCGCGCCCTTCGTCATCCCGGGCAGCGCCACGGCGATCCCCGTGACCATCAGCATCGGCATGGCGGTCGGCAATTCCGAGGAGGGAGCGCTGGCGGAGCCGGATGCGGCCACCACCGGTCAGGCGCTGCTGGCGCAGGCCGACCGGGCGCTGTATGCGGCGAAAGGTGGTGGAAGGAATCAGGTCACCCTTGGCCGTCCGGCTGCCTGACGGGTGCCGGACAGGCAAAGACGGCGTTTCCCCACGGAACAGGCGCGCGTTAAGTCATTGAAAGAATGACCACTGCCGCAACCATCGCGAAGATTGCAAAATGCGAAACAACTAAAAGTTGCGTCCCGCCCGAGATCGGCATAATTTTTCGCCATGCATAGCGATCGCCCCATATTCGGCATCCTGCTGATGCTTGGTTTCTGCATCGTCGCACCCATGGGGTATGCGGTGGCCAAGCTGCTCAGCAGCAGCGTGCCGCTGGCCGAGGTTGTCCTGCTGCGCTTCGCGCTTCAGGCGGCGATCCTCTTTCCGCTGATCTGGTTTGCAGGGCGCGCTTGGCGACTGGCGGGCCGTGTGTTCTGGCTGGCACTGCTGCGCACGGTCCTGCACATCGTCGGGATCGCCCTGATGTTCACGGCCCTGCGTTACCTGCCCCTCGCCGATGCGGTCGCCATTGCCTTCGTCATGCCGTTCTTCATGCTTCTGCTGGGGTGGTTCTTTCTGGGCGAAGAGGTTGGCCTGCGACGGCTTCTGGCCTGTGGAGTGGGTTTTCTCGGCACGCTTCTGGTGGTGCAGCCCAGTTTCGCCGAGGTCGGCTGGCCCGCGATCCTGCCGGTTCTCGTCGCCGCGAATTTCGCCGTTTTCATGCTGATCACCCGCCAGATCGCACGCGAGACGGACCCCATCGGCCTGCAGGCCATCAGCGGCGTGATGGCGGTTGTGCTCATCCTGCCGGTGATTCTGCTCGCCACGTTCTGGGAGCGGGCACCTCAGATGCTGATCCTGCCCAGCCAAACCCAGTGGATGCTACTGCTTGCCATCGGGGTGCTTGGCACGCTGGCGCATCTGCTGATGACATGGGCGCTGCAATACGCACCCTCGGCCACGCTCGCGCCGATGCAATACCTGGAGATCCCCTTTGCCACCGTCATCGGGCTGTTGATCTTCAATGAGATACCCGACCCGCTGGCAAGCCTTGGCATTGCCATCACCATGGCGGCCGGCCTCTATGTCATCCTGCGCGAGCGGGCCACCGCGCAGCATCTGGCGGCGAAAGCCGCGCAACCAACGCCGGCATAAGCCGCCGCGGCAGGATCAGCAGCATATCGGGGCTCCCGAAGCTCAGTGAGACGGGGCCCAACGCCCGGTTGGAGGTGCCGATCCTGGACGCGGGCGCAAAGTCCAGACCTTCGATAGGCCAGTGCAGCCCCTCGCTGTGTCCCGTGACAGCAGCCATGGGAAAAAGCGAGACACGCTCGCCCGGCTGCATCGGCAACTCGATCCGCGGCGGCGCGAGACAGACCACCTCTTCGTGGCCAAGCAGCAGGCAGCGGCGCTCCGGAAAGGCGCTGAGCGCATGGAACACGGCAAGCTGGTGATCGATCCGACCGCCAAGGAACCCGACGCCAAGGACGAGGGGGGCCGCGATCCGGATCAGCGCCTTCTCGAAATCCGTGCTGACCTGTTCGGTGATCTCGAAATGCCGTTCCGGCGGGATTTGCGCCAGGGTCTCGGCGCTGATCGAGTCGAAATCGCCGATCACCGCCGCAATTTCGGCCCGGGCCGACAGACACAGCGCGGCACCGCCATCGGCCGCCACGCAAGTGGGCGCCAGCGTTAACGAATTCTGCAGGTCCTCTGGCGTAGCGTCACCAGCACCTACAAGCGTGACGGGTGTCTCACTGTGAACAATCGGATCAGTCATGGGCCATTACTGCGGTTTTTGGAAACAGATCACAATCTCGCCACGAAATGATACGGTGGTATCCACAGATTCGGGCCGCTTTGGTCTTGGATATCGTGGTAAACGGTAGCTTGCAAAATCGCAGAGGACGAGCATCCGATGATGAATAATAACAAGATACTCACGGTATCCTACGGCACCTTTTCCTGCACCCTCGAAGGCTTTGAGGATTCCTTTGGCACCATGAAGGCCATCGCGGAATATTTCCGCGATCTAGCAGCCGATGACCGCTATTTCGGGGCCGAACCGCCCCAGCCCGATGCCGAGATGCTGGCCCGTATCGCCGAGAAAGAGGTGGCGCGCCGCGTACAGGCCCGCCAGCAGGACGGCAAGATCGTCCTGAGCGCGCTGGAAGATGCCGCCCCCGCCCCGCAGCCAGCCGAGGCCGCCGCCATCGCGGCCCCCCTCGTGACCGCAGAACAGGCTGCGCCTGTAGCGACGGCAGCCGATGCTCCTGCCGTTGCCGATGCGCCAGAGGCAGATGCACCCGAAGACACGTTGGAGACCGCGGCAATCGAGACCCAGTCGATCGACGTGGCCGAAGCCCCCGATGTCACCGACGAGAACGTCGTTGCGATCACCACGGCGCTGATCGAAGACACCACCGCGCTTGCCGATGCCGCCATCGCCGATGTCGCGACCGAGGATGTGCCGGACATCGTTCCCGGCCAGCCCGATGCCGAGGTCGAGGCGTTCTTTGCCGAAAGTGCGACCTTCGCCGACGCCACCGATGAAGCACTCGACGATACCGATACCATTGAGGCGGAAGAGGTCGAGGAAGCAGCTGCAGAAGCCCCCGCCCCGGACAGCATCGCGGCCAAGCTTCAGCGCATCCGCGCGGTCGTCGCCCAGCACGAGGAAGCGGATGAGGAGGACGATTACCTCGAGGACGAGCACGCCGAGGCAAGCGGTTCCGAAGGCTCGCCCGCGCTGATCGCCGAGGCACGTGCGGACATCGAACAGGCCCTGGAGGAGGACGAAACATCCGACCTGCACGCCCTGTCGCTTGAGGACGAGGAGGACGAAGACGACGACGTGAGCGCCATCCTCAGCCGCCTTACGGAGACACCGGAAGATATCGCGGACGAAGCGCTGATCGATACCGGCGACGAAGACGAAGATGCACTCTCGTTCGAGGAGACAGCAGAGGACGAAGACGAAGACGAAGACGACCTGTCGCTCGAGGAGACGGCAGAGGTCGAGGACGAAGATGAGGACATGAGCCTCGAGGACACGGTCAGCAACCTCTTCGATGAGGACGAGGGCACGCTGGTTTCGGAAGACGAGGATGCGCTGGCCGACACCGCGCAGGACGACGATCAAGAGTCCGTGGCCGCCGCACCTCACCGCGCGCGCGTGATCAAGGTCAAGCGCGCCGATCTCGAAGCGGCCATCGAAAAGGGCGAACTCGAGGAATACGAGGACGACACGGAAACTGCCGAGGACGAAAGCGTTCTCGATGCGGTGGCGCCCGCAAAGCGCCGTGAAACCGCGCTCTCGCGGGAAGACGAGGAAGACCTCGTGCGCGAGCTGGCCGAGCTTGAAGACGACATCGCCGCCGAGGCGAAAGAGGCAGAGGACAATGCCGTTGCAGCAGCATCCGACGATGAGGATGCGGAGGCAGCCGTGGCAGAAGACGCGGAGGACCTGGCAGAAGAGGAAGAGCCTTCTGCCCGCGCGGCCCGCAAGAGCTTGCCCTCAATCGACGACGATGCAGGCGGCGACATGAACCGGCTGCTGGCCGAGACCGATCACAAGATGGACGAGCCCGAAAGCGCCACGCGCCGCGACGCCTTTGCGCATCTGCGGGCCGCCGTCGCCGCGAAGAAGGCCGATTCGACCATCGAGGACGAAGCCGAAGGCTTCGGCACCACCGGTGCCTACCGCGAGGATCTGGCCGAGGTGGTGCGCCCGCGTCGCCCCGTCGCCTCAGAGGCACGCACCGAGCGTCCCGAGGAGTCGCGCCCGGCACCGCTCAAACTGGTGGCCGAACAGCGCATCGACGTGGAAAGGCCGGGCAATGCTGGCCCCGTCCGCCCGCGCCGCGTGGCTGCGATGGCGGATGCCGCGCAGGACGGCGGGGATGGCGAAAGCTTTGCCGATTTCGCAGCAGACATGGGGGCAAACAGCCTGCCCGAGCTGCTGGAGGCCGCTGCCGCCTACCTGTCCTTCGTCGAAGGCCGGGAACAGTTCTCGCGCCCGCAGCTGATGACCAAGGTGCGCCAGGTGACCGAATACGACGGCTTCAGCCGCGAGGAAGGGTTGCGTTCCTTCGGCCAACTTTTGCGCTCGGGCAAGATCGAGAAGATCCGCGGCGGCCGGTTCACCGTCTCCGACGACATTGGCTACCGTCCCGACGAACGCGCCGCGGGCTGACTTTCATTTGCATAGACCTCCGTAAAGGCGGTGCTTCGGCACCGCCTTTTTCGTTGTGCCCATAGGTTCGATGTCCAGTTCAGAAATCCCCGGAATTCGGGTATTCTCCATGCCATAGATTTGCACAAAGTGATTTTTTGACGAGGTTGGGATGAAGAAGTCCAAACACCCTGTGCGCATGAAGCGGATCGTGGAAAGCGCGACCCACAACGATAAGCTCAACAAGAGGATCGCCAGCGCTTCGCAACGTTGGCAAACGGAAACGAAAGCGCGCTTGAACGAGGTTAGATCAGATACCGCCGCACTCTCAGCACGAACCAGCGAAGTGAATGATCTCATTCGGGATTTCGTGGATATCGTGACCCAGATCACGGTCAAGGAAACGGAATGGGAGAACGAAACCGATCCGAGGAAAAAGAAAAAGCTAGAGACCGATCACACGCGGCTGAACAAGGCTGCGGAGGATATGATCAAGACGCTCAACACCCGCTTCAACCCGGCGATTGACGACCTAATCGGCCGACTGGAGACACGCTCTGCTATTGCCGCGATCAATTACTGAAACGTCGATCCCGCACCGGGACAGGATGAGACCGTCGCGAGAACGGCTACTCCTTGCCTTCCGGATCGGCCTGCCCCACGCCCTTGAAGATCGACTTGAAAGGCAGCACCCAGAGAATGCCGAGCCCCACGTAGATCGCCAGTTCCAGCAGGATCGACGGGCGGTCGAACATCTCGACCACGTTGACCGCAACGATCACGTAGATCGGCAGGGCGATCAGCAGGATCACCAGCGACCAGCGTTTGCGTGCCTTGTAACTCAGTGCCATTGCACCCTCCGTAATTCGCTCCTCGCCCTGCTACATAGGCAGGGCAGCCCGGAAAACGAGCGCGCGTCTTGCCGCAGTCAGTCGGCGAAGGGATCGGTCACCAGGATCGTGTCGTCACGCTCGGGCGAAGTGGACAGCAAGGCGACGGGACAGTCGATCAGTTCTTCGACCCGGCGCACGTATTTGATTGCCTCCGCCGGAAGATCCGCCCAGGACCGCGCGCCCTCGGTCGATTGCGACCAGCCGGGCATTTCCTCGTAGATCGGCGTGCAGCGGGCCTGCTGATCGGCGGCGATGGGCAGGTATTCCAGCCGCTCGCCGTCAAGCTCATAGCCGACGCAAATCTTGAGCGTCTCGAAACCGTCGAGCACGTCGAGCTTGGTCAGTGCGATACCGTTCACGCCCGAGGTGGCACAGGTCTGGCGCACCAGCACCGCATCAAACCATCCGCAGCGACGCTTGCGACCGGTCACGGTGCCAAACTCATGGCCCCGCTCGCCCAACCGCTGGCCGTCTTCATCGTGCAGCTCTGCCGGGAAAGGGCCTTCGCCCACGCGGGTGGTGTAGGCCTTCACGATGCCGAGCACGAAGTCGATGGAGCCGGGACCGATGCCTGTGCCCGTGGCCGCCTGCCCCGCGATCACGTTCGAGGACGTCACGAAAGGATAGGTGCCAAAGTCGATATCCAGCAACGAGCCCTGCGCGCCTTCGAAGAGGATACGCTTGCCCGCCTTGCGCTTTTCGTTCAGCACCTTCCAGACCGGCGCCGCATATTCCAGCACCGCGGGCGCGATCTCGCGCAGTTGCGCCAGAAGCGCGTCGCGGTCAACGGGTTCCAGCCCGAGCCCCTTGCGCAGCGCATCGTGGTGCACCAATGCGCGGTCGACGCGCAACGCCAAAGTCGCCTCGTCGGCAAGGTCGGCAACCCGCACGGACCGGCGCCCCACCTTGTCCTCGTAGGCCGGGCCGATGCCCCGGCCGGTGGTGCCGATCTTGGCCACCGAATTCTGCGATTCACGCGCGCGGTCCAGCTCGCCGTGGATGGGCAGGATGAGGGGCGTGTTCTCGGCGATCATCAGCGTCTCCGGGCTGACCGTCACGCCCTGCCCGCGCAGCTGCGCGATCTCCTTGACCAGATGCCAGGGGTCCAGCACCACGCCGTTGCCGATCACGCTCAGCTTGCCGCCACGCACGATGCCCGAGGGCAGCAGGCTCAGCTTGAAGACTTCGCCATCGATGACCAGCGTGTGACCGGCGTTATGCCCGCCCTGGAAACGCGCGATCACGTCGGCGCGTTCGGACAGCCAATCCACGATCTTGCCTTTTCCCTCGTCACCCCACTGCGCACCGACAACGACGACATTGGCCATGATGATCTTCCCTCTGCGAATTTCCGCGCCCCTCTTAACGACAAGCACCGCGCGGCGAAACTGGAAAACGCGGCCCCGCTCCTTTTTGCCGGAAATACTGCGATCCGGTGGTCGGCCGCGCGCGGTATCTGGACTTTGCCACGCCTCGGCGGATAGCCTCGGCCGCAAACGAAGAGGGGCCGCGATGGGTTTCATTCTCCGCTGGGTGTTCGCGTTCGTCCTGTTGGCCGCGACCTTCAACCCGACCGAGTACAATTACGTCGATTGGGTGCGCAGCTACGGCAGTGCTAACCTGTCTATCGCCGTGCTGACAGGCCTGCTGCTGGCGATCGGCTATGTCATCTATCTGCGCGCGACCCTGCGCTCGATCGGTGCGTTCGGCATGCTGCTGGTCCTCGCATTGGTGGGCGCGGTCCTCTGGGTTCTCTACGATCTGGGCATTCTGCGTCTCGACAATCCAAGCATGAACCTCTGGCTGGGGCTTGCGGCTCTCAGCTTCGTTCTGGGCATCGGTCTGAGCTGGAGCCACGTGCGCCGTGTCCTATCTGGTCAGGCCGACATGGACGACGTGGACGAATAGGGCAAAAGATGCGCGGCAGAACGCAAAAAGCGGAAGATTTCCAGAAGTTCTACTTCGACAAGGTCGCCACCGGCGAAGGCTGCGGCTGTGCCGAACGGATCATCGACACTCATGAATTCAATCGGCTTGCGGGATCGCAGCGGAGTGTCACCGGATGGCTGCCGAGGCGTGGCGCGTTGCGCAGGTTTCTTCGCAAGGCTGGCATATTCAGCCGGGACTGACGGGACGGCGGGCGGGCGGCTTGCCGCTTGCGGCAACAGCGCCGTCAGCCGTCGGCCAGTTCCACCGGCTCGCCGTGCGGTGTTCCGAGATAGGCCGCTTCCCAGGCGGCTTTCAGCACCGAGACATCCTCCGGGGCTGCCATGCCAATCTCGTCGAGAAACCCTTCCAGCGTCTCGAGCCAGGCAGCGAAGTAATCCTCACCCCCGTTCAGCTCCTTCGCAAGCCCATGGCGCTTCAGCGTCGCCCCGAAACGCCCAGCCCAGTCCGGCCAGTCGAAATGCCCCGCCTCGTTCAGATGCACCGTGAGCGCAAAGACCTGTGCGTGCCAAGGGGCCTCAAAGACCGGTTCGGGTTTCATGTCGCGGAACGCAGGTAGCTTTGCCACATGTCGAGCACCACCTCGTCGTCCGGATGCTCCGGATGCGCCCAAAGTTCGGATGCGGCAAAGGCCACTGCGTAAAGCGGCTCGGGTGCCTCGCCCAGACCGTGGGCATTCGAGTCAGGCAGGATATGGCTGCCGTGCATCCGCAAAACCCGTCCCCTGGCACCGGCTGCATAGGAAGGCAAGCGGGTGTGGCCGCCGTTCACCTTCTCGTTCTCCGGATGCGGTCTGGCGATCACCTCGTCGCCGGGCGAGAACACGGGTGCGATGTTACTGGGCCGGTCCGCCGGTCCGCCCTTGGCCAGCACACCCGCCACCTGGTCAGCCTTCATCGCGCGGTCGGCCAAGGGGCTTGGCACGGGATCAGTCGTGCCTGCCAGTTCCTCTACCGTCACAAGGCCCTTGTCCACCAGCAACGCGGCAAGGCCGCCCATCCATTTCTCGTAGTAGGAAAAGCGCGTGTAATCCTGCGGGCTCAGGCTTTCGCGGGCGTGGCGCGAGGTGTCGATGTTCCACTGGCCCAATGCCCCTGTGGCAAGCGTGATCGCCAGGGCGCGCTTGTGCCATTCCTCGTGGAAAATCTCGTCCTCCGGCTCGGGCGTCACCGCCCCGTCGCCGAACCGTCCGCCCATGTCGTGCACGCGGGTCATGGCGTGCCCGCCAGCGCGGTGCCGATCATGCTGTCCCGGCTCACCAGCGCCATCAGCGCCTCCTCGTCCATGCCTTCGGTGCCTTCGGGGCGCTTGGGGATCACCAGATAACGGACCTCCGCCGTCGAATCCCAGACGCGGACCGCGGTCTCTGCGGGCAGCGTCACGCCAAATTCCGCCAGCACCTTGCGCGGCTCACGCACGGCGCGGGCGCGGTAGGCGTCGGACTTGTACCAGCCGGGCGGAATACCCAGAAGCGGCCACGGATAGCAGGAGCAGAGCGTGCAGACGACTATGTTGTGCACCGCGTCCGTATTCTCGACCGCGACCATGTGTTCGCCCTGACGGCCGTAGTAGCCGAGTTCGGAGACAACCTTGGTCGCATCCTCGAGTAGCGCCGCGCGAAAACCCGGGTCGCTCCAGGCTTTCGCCACAACCCGCGCGCCGTTGCGCGGGCCGATGCGGTTCTCATAGGTGTCGATGATCTCGTCCAGGGCGGCTGGGTCAATCAGACCCTTCCGGGTCAGCAGGGTTTCGAGCGCCTTGACCCTCAGCGCGGGGTCGGGCGGCAGGACGGCATGCGGATGGTCATGGGAATGATCGTGTGGCATGGCCAAAGACTGCACCAGCATTTGCGCCATGTCCATCGCGACATCGTCCAAGTGGTTCAGAATCCATCACACTTTGCAGGCGATTTTTGCCCCTTTTTGTGCTAGGATTTCCTCATAGAGCGAGTCTGATCCACCTCAATTCCAGGATAGCCCTCTTAAACAAGGCGTGAGTGAGAACCGCTCTAAAGAAAGACCGTCGCATTTTCGGCGGTCTTTGCTTGTGACAGGTGTCAAAACGCGGCCCAATCCCGCCTTGCCCCCCGGCGCAAAGATGCATAGATAGCCGCAAACCGGAAACGAAGGCAGTCGCATGGAAAACGTCGTCCTGATCATCCACCTCTTGCTGGCTCTCGGCCTGATCGCCGTGGTGCTGATGCAGCGCTCCGAAGGGGGCGGGCTTGGCATGGGCAGCGGCGGGGGTGCGGTATCGGGCCGTGCGGCGGCGACCGCATTGACCAAGCTGACGTGGCTTCTGGGCGCGGCCTTCATCGTGACCTCGATCACCCTGACGGTGATCGTCGCACAGAAATCCTCAGGCTCCTCTGTCATCGACCGGCTGAGCGATGCGCCGCCCGCGGCGACCGAGACGGACAGCACCGTGCCCTCGGGTGAAAGCCTGCTGCCGCCCACGGCGGATGACAATGCGCCGCTGGTGCCGCTGGCGGACTGATCGCCACACCATAACTTGAGGCAGGACAACCCGGCGCAACAGGATGTTGCGCACCGGCCTTGCCTTGAGTTTCCGAATCCTGCTATCCTTAAATCCCGTGATGCTGCGGTGTTTGAGAGCGGCTCAGGCGGGTTTTCCGCAACAGACTGAACTTCACGGGAGGCCACCGACCTATGGCGCGCTATATCTTCATTACCGGCGGTGTGGTCTCGTCACTTGGCAAGGGTCTGGCCTCCGCCGCACTGGGCGCGCTTTTGCAGGCGCGCGGCTACTCGGTCCGCCTGCGCAAACTCGATCCCTATCTCAACGTCGATCCCGGCACGATGAGCCCGTTTGAACACGGCGAGGTGTTCGTCACCGACGACGGCGCCGAGACCGATCTCGACCTCGGCCATTACGAACGCTTCACCGGTGTGCCCGCGCGCAAGACCGATTCCGTCTCCTCGGGGCGCATCTATTCAAACGTGCTCGAAAAGGAACGGCGCGGCGACTACCTCGGCAAGACGATCCAGGTGGTTCCTCATGTCACCAATGAAATCAAGGACTTCCTCAAGATCGGGGAGGACGAGGTCGACTTCATGCTCTGCGAGATCGGCGGCACCGTGGGCGATATCGAAGGCCTGCCTTTCTTCGAAGCCATCCGCCAGTTCTCCCATGACAAGCCGCGCGGCCAGTGCATTTTCATGCACCTGACGCTTCTGCCCTATCTTGCGGCCAGTGGCGAGCTTAAGACGAAACCAACCCAGCACTCCGTCAAGGAACTGCAATCCATCGGCATCGCGCCGGACATCCTTGTCTGCCGCTCCGAACACCCGATCCCGGACAAGGAACGCGAAAAGATCGCGCTCTTCTGCAACGTCCGGAAGGAGGCCGTGGTTGCCGCCTACGACCTCAACTCGATCTACGAGGCGCCTCTGGCCTACCATGCGCAGGGGCTCGACCAGGCAGTGCTCGACGCCTTCAACATCTCTCCCGCGCCCAAGCCCGACCTCAGCGTCTGGCACGACGTCTACGACCGCATTCACAACCCCGAAGGCGAGGTGCGCGTGGCCATCGTGGGCAAGTACACGCAGCTCGAGGACGCCTATAAGTCCATCGCCGAGGCGCTGACCCACGGCGGCATGGCCAACCGCGTCAAGGTCAAGATCGAATGGGTCGATGCCGAGATTTTCGAAAAGACCGCGGACGTCGCCCCCCACCTCGAAGGTTTCCACGCCATCCTCGTGCCCGGCGGATTTGGCGAGCGCGGGACCGAAGGCAAGATCAAGGCCGCCCAATACGCGCGCGAACACAAGGTGCCTTACCTCGGCATCTGCCTTGGCATGCAGATGGCGGTGATCGAGGCCGCGCGGAACGTCGCGGGGCTCACAACGGCGGGGTCCGAAGAATTCGACCACGAGGCGGGCAAGAAACGCTTCGAGCCGGTGGTCTATCACCTCAAGGAATGGGTACAGGGCAACCACAAGGTCGAGCGCAGGGTCGGCGACGACAAGGGCGGCACCATGCGGCTTGGGGCTTATGACGCGACGCTTACGCCGGGATCGAAAGTCGCTGAGGCTTACGGCACGACCACCATCGACGAACGCCACCGACATCGCTACGAGGTCGATATCGCCTACAAGGACAAGCTTGAGGAAGTCGGCCTGTGCTTCTCCGGCATGTCGCCCGATGGCAAACTGCCCGAAATAGTGGAATGGAAGGACCATCCGTGGTTCATCGGCGTGCAGTTCCACCCCGAACTGAAATCCAAACCCTTCGCACCACATCCGCTTTTCAAGGATTTCATCCGGGCGGCCAAGGACATCTCGCGGCTGGTCTAACCGCAGAAGAAAAATGCAATTTTCTTCCCAAAACTCTTGCAAGAGTTTTGCCCGCCGCCCATCACGTAGCACATGCTGTCCTACCAACATGCCTATCACGCCGGAAACCTCGCGGACGTCCACAAGCACGCGCTTCTGGCCTG
Source organism: Sulfitobacter sediminis (assembly GCF_040811725.1). NCBI lineage: Bacteria > Pseudomonadati > Pseudomonadota > Alphaproteobacteria > Rhodobacterales > Roseobacteraceae > Sulfitobacter > Sulfitobacter sediminis. The sequence goes on along the minus strand of NZ_JBFNXX010000003.1, from coordinate 70,063 downwards.
GATGCTGGATTACCTGACCCGCAAGGACAAACCGCTTTCGTATATCGAGACACACGCGGGCCGGGCGCTTTATAACCTGTCGGATGCAAGCGCCCTCAAGACCGGCGAGGCCGCTGAGGGGATCGCAAAACACCGCGACTGGTTCGCCCCCGATCACCCCTATGCGCGCGTCCTGACGATGGTGCAGGCGGAGCATGGGCCGGAAAGCTATCCCGGCTCTCCCCTGATCGCGGCGCATCTACTGCGCCCGGACGACCGGATTGACCTTGCCGAACTCCACCCGCAGGAACATGCGGCCCTAACGCTCGCGATGTCGCCCTACCCCGCCAAGGTTCACCACCGCGACGGCTTCGAGATGGCCCACGCGCTCACCCCGCCCACGCCCCGCCGGGGCCTCATGCTGATCGACCCCAGCTTCGAGGTGAAGGACGACTACGCCGCCATCCCGCGCCACATCGCCAAGACCGCCCGCGCCTGGAACGTCGGCATCATCGTGCTGTGGTATCCGCTGCTCACCAGCAAGGCGCATCTGCCGATGCTGGCCGCGCTGACGAAGGACCATCCAGAGGGCCTGCGCCACGAGGTCCGCTTCCCTCCCGCGCGCCCCGGCCACGGCATGGTCGGCTCGGGCCTCTTCATCATCAACCCGCCCTTCGGCACCGAGGCCGAGGCACAGCGGCTCGCCGCCAAATTCTCCAAACTCTGAAGAAAGGAGCACTCATGCCCAAAGGATACTGGATCGCCCACATGGATGTGAAAGACGCCGAAACCTACGAAAAATACCGCGCGGCCAATGCCAAGCCGCTTGCGGCATTCGGCGGCAAGTTCGTCGTGCGCGGCGGCACGCAGCAGGTGGCAGAAGGCAACTGGTCGCCCCGGACGGTCATTATCGAGTTCCCCAGCTACGCCGATGCTGTGGCCTGCTACGAAAGCGCGGACTACCAGCAGGCAAAGGATATCCGACTGACGGCATCCGATAACAACATGGTGATCGTTGAGGGGTACGAAAACTGAAATCTGTGCTAAGCTTCCGCCATGAGAAACGCCACAGCACTTGTCCTTTCCCTTCTTCCCGGCGTGGCGCTGGCCTGCGGCACGCCCGTCTGCCTGGTAAATCCCGAAAGCCTGAGCCTGCCCGAGGTAATTACTTTCGAGGATGTCAGCAGCGGTTCGGGGCCTGGCCGCAACGTCGACGGCATCCTTCCCCTGCCGGGGGCCACCTTCGGCGAACGCTTCGCGGGTCAGACAACGCTGGCGCGCGGCGCCCATGACGAGATCGCCGGCACGGCCTTTTCGCCGCTGACCATGCTGCCCGGCGCCGCCGGTCAGAACCTTTCGGTGGTGCATTTCTACGGCCAGACTGTCCTGAACGGCTACGGCGCAGCGGGATTTCCCAGGCGTGAAGGACAGGGCGAAGGGGCCATCGCCGTGCTTTTCGATACGGATCAATCGGCGTTCGCCTTCGATCTGCGCGGCGGCGAAGAGGGCGCGGCCTATGTCACTTTCTACCGCCGCGATGGCAGCGAGCTTGGCCAGGTCCCGGTGGAGCCGACAGGCGAATTCGCCGTGGGCTTCCTGCGGGCGACGGGCGCAGATGACATCGCCGGTTTCATCATCACCAACACCGACCCACAGGGACTGGCCATCGACACTTTGCGCTTTGGAAAACCCCCTGACTTGAGCTGACCATCCTTCCATGTTCGAACGTCTATTCCCCCGCCGCAAGCGTGCGCCGCAACCCTTGCCGCAACCAAACGCCCAGCTTGCGCTCGGCGCATTGCTGGTGCGCGTGGCCTTTGCCGACCGCAACTACCGCGCCTCCGAGATCGGCCAGATCGACCGCATCCTCGCGGCGACCTTCAACATCGGCCCGATCGCCGCGGCCAAGCTGCGCGCGATCTGCGAAAAGCTTGAGCATGATGCGCCCGACACACCCGAGTTCGCGCGCATACTGCGCGAGGAAGTCGATTATGCCCATCGCCTCGCCCTCGGTCAGGCCATGTGGTCCGTGGCACTGGCAGACGGACACCGGCACGAGAAAGAGGAAATCCAGCTCCTCGAGATCGAGAAGGCCCTCGGGCTGACCGATACCGACATCGAGGAACTGCGCAGGCAGGCCACGGGCGAGCCGTGACTTGGCCTTTGGGCAAGGCCCGCCTATATCCAGCCCATGTTCGGTGATTTTCTCAGACGGCTGACAGAGCCTGACCCCGCCCCTCTGCCCGACACGGATGCGCGTCTTGCCTTGACCGCGCTTCTGGTGCGCGTGGCGCGTTCCGATCACGACTACGCCGCCGCGGAGGCGCGGTTGATCGAACAGATCGCATCGGAGCGCTACGGGTTGAGCGTGGCGGACGCCTGCGCCCTGCGCGCCGAGGGCGAGGCGCTTGAGGCTGAGGCCCCCGATACCGTCCGCTTCACCCGGGCGATCAAGGATGCGGTGCCCTACGAGGACCGCCTTGGCGTGATCGAGGCGCTCTGGAAGGTGGTCCTCGCCGACGGCACCCGCACGGACGAGGAAAATGCGCTCTTACGGCTGGTGGCTAACTTGTTAGGCATCACCGACACCGACAGCGCCATGGCGCGACAGCGGGTCGACGGCCGCGCCTGAGCCTTCTCCGGGACATGACCCAAGGTCACTCGGGTCGCATTTTCACAGAATGCGTTGCAATCTAAGGCGGTTTGCCCCTTTATACCCTCTTGAATCAGCAAGAGTGACCAATCCCTCGTGACCACAACACCCCCGGTGATCCAGATCGACGGCCTGCACAAGGCCTACGGTGCCTTGGAAGTCCTCAAGGGCGTCAGCATCGAAGCGCCGCGCGGTCACGTCATCTCGCTCATCGGCTCCTCCGGTTCCGGCAAGTCCACGCTCCTGCGCTGCTGCAACCTGCTCGAGGACAGCCAGCAGGGCGAGATCCTCTTCAAGGGCGAGCCCGTGAAGTGGAAGGGCACCGGCCACGGCCGCCGCCCCGCCGACCCCAAACAGGTGCTGCGCATCCGCACGAACTTGTCCATGGTCTTCCAGCAATTTAACCTCTGGGCCCATATGACGATCCTCCAAAACGTCATGGAGGCACCGCTCACCGTGCTCAAACGCGACCGCGCCGAGGTCGAAAAAGCCGCGCGCGGTTATCTCGAAAAGGTGGGCATCGGCGACAAATGCGATGTCTACCCCGCGCAGTTATCGGGCGGCCAGCAGCAGCGCGCCGCCATCGCCCGCGGCCTCTGCATGGAGCCCGAAGCCCTTCTCTTCGACGAACCGACCTCCGCGCTCGACCCCGAGCTTGAGCAGGAAGTCGTCAAGGTCATCAAGGATCTGGCCAACGAGGGCCGCACGATGATCATCGTCACCCACGACATGAAACTGGCCGCCGATGTATCGGACCACGTGGTCTTCCTGCATCAGGGCCTGATCGAGGAAGAAGGCCCGCCGTCCGAACTCTTCGGCAATCCCAAATCAGAACGCCTGCGCGGGTTCCTCTCGGCAACCCACGCAACGTAACCAAAACCCAACAAAAAAAGGGAGTATCACCACATGAAAAAGCTTATCCTTTCGGCGGCAGCGCTCGCGCTCAGCGCCGGTCTGGCCTTCGCGGACGGCCACGCAAAAACCATCCGTCTGGGAACCGAGGGCGCCTACCCTCCCTACAACTTCCTTGACGATAACGGCCAGGTCGCCGGTTTCGAACGCGAGGTAGGTGACGAGCTCTGCAAGCGTGCCGAGCTGACCTGTGAATGGGTCACCAACGAATGGGACAGCATCATCCCCAACCTCGTCTCCGGCAACTACGACGTGATCATCGCGGGCATGTCGATCACGGCAGAGCGTGACGAGGTGATCGACTTCTCCGACCCCTACACCCAGCCCGACCCCTCCGCCTATCTCGCCATGGGTGATTTTGACCCCGCCAGCGCGGTGATCGCGGCGCAGTCCGGCACCATCCAGGCCAGCCACATCGCTTCCATGGGCGGGGCAACGCTGGTGGAATTCGCGACACCCGAGGAAACCATCGCGGCGGTCAAGAACGGTGAGGCAGATGCGGTTCTGGCCGACAAGGCCTTCCTGGAGCCCATCGCAGAGGCCGAAGCGGACCTGATGCTGGTCGGTGAAGACGTCCTTCTGGGCGGCGGCATCGGCCTTGGCATCCGCGAAAGCGATGGCGAGCTGCGCGAGAAGTTCAACGCGGCGATCCAGTCCATGAAGGACGACGGCAGCCTGAACGCGCTCATCGAAAAGCACCTGCCGGGCTCGGCAACCTTCTAAGATCACGAACGAAGGGGAGCGCAATCGTCCCCCTTCATCTTTCCAATACAACTTACTTCCACCCCCGCAACCGGTGCCGCCATTCTCGATTTCTGCGCAAATCCTGAAACCCTCGACAGCTTCCGCTGGTTCACCTGCTACCTGACCACGGGCAAGCACCTGAACCTCTATTTCTCTGTCATCACCGTACTCGTCCTGCTGGGCATCACCGCCCCCGTGGCCCTTGCCTTCGGCTTCGCCGGGGCCTCCGCCGCCCGTTCCGCCATTGCGCCCTTCAGATGGATCGGCAAGACCTACATCGCCATCGTGCGCGGCGTGCCGGACATCGCCTTTTTCCTCTTCTTCGTCATCGCCCTCGATCAGGCCATCGAATACCTGCGCCACAAGGCCCTCTGCCCGGAAGTGACCGACCCGGTCTGGCAGGGCAACGACTTCGTCGTCTGCCAGGCCGCCAAGATGCCGCTCGGCAACTCGCCGCAATGGGTACATGAAACCTATGGCTTCAGCCTCGCGGTGCTGACCTTCGCCATCGTCTACGGGGCCTTTGCTGCCAACGTGCTTTTCGGGGCCATGCGCGCCGTGCCCCATGCGCAGCTCGAGACCGCCGCCGCCTACGGCATGACCACGCGCCAGACCTTCTGGCGGGTGCTGGTCCCGCAGATGTGGGTCTATGCCCTGCCGGGGCTTTCCAACCTCTGGATGCTGCTGATCAAGGCAACACCGCTCCTGTTCCTCCTCGGCGTCGAGGACATCGTCTACTGGGCCCGCGAGCTGGGCGGCACCAAGACCCCCCGCTTTACCGACTATCCGCACGGCGACTGGCGCATGTGGTACTTCCTCGCGCTGCTGATCTTCTACCTCTGCTTCACCCGCGTCTCCGAGATCGTGCTCGACAAACTGATGAAGCGCCTCACCCACGGGCAGGCCACCACCGGCGGCGAAGCCCAGCGAAAGGCTGCGGCATGAGCTGCTGGCAAACCATACAGGACTATGGCCTGCGCGCCGTGGGCATCGGCGAACGGCTCCTCCCGCGCGAGGATTTCACCCTTTGCCAGCAGTTCACCCTGATCGGCTCCGGCATGATCTGGAACATCTATTTCGGCGTCATGGCCCTTGGCCTCGGCTTCTTTCTCGCCACGGCGCTCGGACTGGGCAAGGCCAGCCACAACCCGCTGATCCGCAAACCCGCCGAATGGTTCATCTTCGTCTTCCGTGGCTCGCCGCTCTTCATCCAGTTCTTTTTCGGCTATTTCTTCTTTCTCAGTCTCAAGTCGCAATACGCCTTCTTCGACCCCTTCACCGCCGCCTGGCTCGGGGCGCTGATCGTGCTCTTCTTCAACACCGCCGCCTACGCCGGAGAGATTTTCTACGGCGCGCTGCAATCCATCCCCAAGGGCGACGTGGAAGCTGCCGACGCCTACGGCCTTTCCGGCTGGTCCCGCTTCCGGCGGATCATCTGGCCCACCATGCTGCGCCTTGCCTGGCCCGCCTACACGAACGAGGCGATCTTCCTTTTCCATTCCACCACGCTGGTGTTCCTGTCAGGCTTCCCGGCATGGCAGCAACGGGGCGACGCGCTCTATTACGCCAACTACTTTGCCGACAAGACCTTCAACCCCTTCGTGCCTTACCCGATCCTTGCAGGCTATTTCATCCTGCTCACGCTGATCGTCATCGGCAGCTTCGGTCTGGTGAACATGCGCCTCAACCGGCACCTGCCGCAGGACAGGCGGCAAAAAATGCGCTTGCGTCCCAATCTGATCCGGTAGTATCCAACATTTGATCAAATTATCCGGCGCGTGGGCGCTGGGTGGTCGCTGACCCTTGTCGCACCGCATGGCCCACCGCCCCTAAGGTGTGCAATGAACAACTGGCTCCGCAAGAACCCGGCCGTCCGCTCCATCCGCGTGGCCGCCGCCGATCTCAACGGTCAACCGCGCGGCAAACGCATCCCCACCCGGTTCGCCGACAAGGCGATGGACGAGGGCACGCGCTTTCCCTTCTCGGTGCTGAACCTCGACATCTGGGGCGAAGATATCGACGACAGCCCGCTGGTGCTGGAATCAGGCGACAAGGACGGGGTGCTGAAACCCACCGAACGCGGTTTCATGCCCATGCCCTGGCTCGAAGCGCCGACGGCACTCCTGCCCATCTGGATGTACCACGACGACGGCCGCCCCTTCGCGGGCGATCCGCGCCATGCGCTGAACGCCGTGCTGCAGCGCTACCGCGACCGCGGCCTCACGCCCGTCTGCGCTGTCGAGCTTGAGTTCTTCCTGATCGACGACTCGGGCCGCAAGCTGCAGGTCCCGCCCTCCCCCCGCTCCGGCAAACGCCGCAATGCGGGCGACATCCTGTCGATGCGCGCGCTTGATCAGTTCGACAACTTCTTCACCGATCTCTACGACGCCTGCGAAGAGATGGACATCCCCGCCGACACCGCCATTTCCGAGGCGGGGCTGGGCCAGTTCGAGATCAACCTGATGCACTGCGACGACGCCCTGCGCGCCGCCGACGATGCCTGGCTCTTCAAGATGCTGGTCAAGGGTCTTGCCCGCAAATACGGCTTTGCCGCCAGCTTCATGGCGAAGCCCTACGAGGATTATCCCGGCTCTGGCCTGCACATGCATTTCTCGGTGCTTGACAAGAATGGCAACAATGTCTTCGACAACGGCGGCCCCGAAGGCACCGGCATATTGCGACACGCGGTGGCGGGCTGCCTTGCCGCCATGCCCGGCTCGGCCCTGATCTTCGCGCCCCATGCCAACAGCTTCGAACGCATGGTGCCCGGCAACCACGCGCCCACCGGCATCTGCTGGGCCTACGAGAACCGCACCGCCTCGATCCGCATCCCCTCGGGCAATCCCCGGGCACGCCGGATCGAACATCGCGTCTCGGGCGGCGACGTGAACCCCTACCTGATGATCGCCGCCATCCTCGGCGCCGCGATGAACGGGATCGACGACGCACAGGAGCCTCCCGCCCCCATCACCGGCAACGCCTACGATCAGGACATGCCGCAAATTCCGTCAGACTGGGTCTCGGCCATAGACCTGTTCGAGAAGGACCCGCATGTCGCCCGCATCTTCCCGGCCGAACTGATCCGCAATCTGGTACTCACCAAACGCCAGGAAGTGCACTACATGGAAGAGTTGAGCCCAGAGGAAAAGGTCGAGATCTACCTCGACACCGTATGAGGACCCCATGAAGATCGGCATCCTGATCACCGGCCACCCACCGCAAGAGCTGTCAGAAGACGGCCGCTATGACGCCTATTTCCGCCGCCTTCTGGGCGAGGATACCTTCGACTATGCCAGCTGGTCCGTGGTCGACGGCGAAATGCCCGCCAGCATCCACGATGCCGATGGCTGGCTGATCACGGGCTCCCGCCATGGCGCCTACGAGGATCACGACTGGATACCCCCGCTTGAACAATTCATCCGGGACTGCCACGCCGCGCGCGTGCCCATGATCGGCGTCTGTTTCGGCCACCAGATCATCGCGCAGGCGATGGGCGGCAAGGTCGAGAAGTACAGCAAGGGCTGGTCGGTCGGTCCGACGGACTACCAGATCGAGGGCAAGACCTACGCGATCAACGCCTGGCATCAGGACCAGGTGGTCGAGAAGCCCGAGAGCGCAAAGGTCATGGGGTCGACGGATTTCTGCGCCAATGCCGCGCTGCTCTACGATGATCTGTTCTGGACGATCCAGCCGCATCCCGAATACGAGAACAGCTTCATCGACGGCCTGATCCGTTACCGCGGTCGTGGCCTCGTGCCCGATGCGCTGCTCGACGCGGCGACCGGGAAACTCGACACGCCGCTCGATTCCCCCAAGATCGCCCAGCAGATGATCGACTTCTTCAAGAAAGAGAGGGCCTGATGGCCGACTGGATCAAGAAACTGCCCGGACCCGCGCAGGTCTACCTCGAGGACAAGCGTCTCGACGAGGTGGAATGCATCATCTCGGACCTTCCGGGCATCGCTCGGGGCAAGGCGGTGCCGGCGACCAAGTTCGCGCGGCAGAAATACTTCCATCTGCCCGACAGCATCTTTTACCAGACCATCACCGGCGACTGGGGAGAGGCCGCGGGCGACGAGGGGTTCATCGAAAAGGACATGATCCTCAAGCCCGACATGGCCACCGCGACCGCAGCGCCCTGGACCGCCGACTGGACGTTGCAAGTGATCCACGACGCCTATGACCGGGACGACAAGCCCGTGGCCTGTGCGCCGCGCAACGTGCTCAAACGCGTCGTGCAGCTCTATCGCGACAAGGGTTGGGAGCCCGTGGTCGCCCCCGAGATGGAATTCTTCATCGTCGGCCGCAACCTCGACCCCGCCCATGAGATCAAGCCGATGATGGGCCGCTCCGGCCGCCCCGCCGCAGCGCGTCAGGCCTATTCGATGACCGCCGTCGACGAATTCGGCCCCGTCATCGACGACATTTACGATTTCGCCGAACACCAGGGCTTCGAGATCGACGGCATCACCCAGGAAGGCGGCGCAGGCCAGCTTGAGATCAACCTCGTGCATGGCGACCCGGTCAAGCTTGCCGACGAGGTGTTTTACTTCAAGCGCCTGATCCGCGAGGCCGCCATGCGCCACGACTGCTACGCCACCTTCATGGCCAAGCCCATCGCCGATGAGCCCGGCTCGGCCATGCATATCCATCATTCGGTTCTGGATACGAAGACCGGCGAGAACATCTTTGCGACCTCCGACGGGATCGAGACCGAAAAGTTCCGCCATTTCATCGCCGGTCTGCAAAACCACATGCCCTCGGCGCTCGCGGTGATCGCTCCTTATGTCAACAGCTACCGCCGCTACGTGAAGGACCACGCCGCCCCGATCAACCTCGAATGGGGCCGTGACAACCGCACCACCGGCATCCGCATTCCTCTCTCCTCGCCCAAGTCGCGGCGGGTGGAAAACCGGCTGGCGGGGATGGATTGCAACCCCTACCTCGGCATCGCCGCCTCCCTCGCCTGCGGCTACCTCGGCATGATCGAGGCAACCGAACCCAAGGATGAATTCAAGGGCGATGCCTACGAGGGCGACGGCGACATTCCGCAAGTGCTGGGCCAGGCGCTCGACCTGTTTGAAGAGGCTCCGGCTCTGCACGAGGTTCTGGGCCCGCGCTTTGCGCAGGTCTATTCCATCGTGAAACGGGCGGAATACGAGGAATTCCTGCAAGTGATCTCCCCGTGGGAGCGTGAACACCTGCTGCTGAACGTCTGATGAACCTGCTTTATGCCAACGACCGGCGCGGCCAGTATCCCGAAAGCTGGTACGCGGCCACGGCGACGCCCCTTGAGCGCTTCGAACCGCTGAAGGGTGCGGTCAAGGCCGACGTCTGCGTGATCGGCGGGGGCTACACCGGGCTTTCGGCGGCCCTGCATCTCGCCGAGGCGGGGCGCGACGTTGTGCTGCTGGAAGCGCAGCGCGTGGGTTTCGGCGCCTCGGGGCGCAACGGCGGTCAATTGGGAAACGGCCAGCGCGTCGATCAGAAATCGCTGGAAAAGATGGTTGGCACAGAGCATGCCACCCGTCTTTGGGAACTGGGACTTGAGGCTGTCGCGCTCTGCAAGGGCCTGATCGCCCGCCACGATATCGACTGCCACCTCAAACCCGGCATCGCATGGACAGGCTCGAGCCAGGCCGAAGTGGACGATCTGCACCGCTATGCCGACCTGCTGACGGACCGCTACGATTATGGGCTGATGGAAAAGCTCGACCATACTGCGCTGCAGTCGGTGTGCCCCTCGCCTGACTATCGGGGCGGCGTGCTCGACATGGGCTCGGCCCATCTGAATCCGCTGAACTTCGCCCTCGGGCTGGCCCGTGCCGCCCGCGACGCAGGCGTGCGCATCCACGAGGGCAGCGCGGCGCACCACATCGAGGAAGGCAAGACCGTCAAGGTGCAGACCGACGCAGGGCACGTCATGGCCGATCACGTGATCCTCGGGTGCAACGGCTATCTCGGCGGGCTCAATCGCAAGGTCGCGGCGCGGGTGATGCCGATCAACAACTTCGTCGTGGCGACCGAACCGCTGGGCGACCGGGTCAAGACGGTCCTTCCGCGTGATGTGGCCGTCGCCGACAGCCGCTTTGTCGTGAACTACTTCCTCCTCAGCCACGATGGCCGCCTGCTTTTCGGCGGCGGTGAAAGCTATGGCTACAAGTTTCCGCGCGACATCGCCGCGAAGGTGCGCAAGCCCATGTCGGAAATCTTTCCCCACCTCAGGAATGTCCGCATCGACTACGCCTGGGGCGGGACGCTGGCCATCACCATGAAACGGCTGCCCTACGTCGCGCGTGTGGCCCCGAACATCCTCTCTGCCTCCGGCTACTCCGGCCACGGTGTCGGCACCGCAACCCATGCCGGGATGCTCATGGCCCATGCCATCGAGGGCCAGACGGACGGTTTCGACACGATGTCGGCAATCCCCACGTCCCCCTTCCCCGGAGGTCCGGCAGTGCGCAATCCGCTGCTCGTGCTGGCGATGAGCTGGTACGCCCTGCGCGACAGGCTGGGTGTCTGAGGTTTTTCGGAACGCGCAGGCTGCGCTACTTTAGCTTCGACAGCTTATCCTGCAGCTCCGCAAGCTGCTTCTTGATCGCGTCGAGGTCTTCGCCCTGATCGTCCTCTTCCTCGGGTTCCGGTTCCGGGGCGCTCTTGGCCTTGTTGCCCCCGCCCCATCCCGCTGTCATGGCCTTGAGGAACGCCTCTTGCTGCGCCTGCATCGCCTCCATCCCGGGCATCTTGGCCATGGGATTCATGGAGGTCATGTTTTCCATCATCTTCGCCTGCCCGTCGCGGAGCATGTCGAATGAAGCGCGCAGGAACTGGGGCACGACCGAAACGTTGCCGGACATGTAGCTGCGGACCAGATCGTTCAGCACATCCACCGGCAGAACGGATTCCCCACGGCTTTCATGTTCGGCAATGATCTGAAGCAGATACTGGCGCGTCAGGTCGTCGCCCGATTTCAGATCGACGATCTGCACCTCGCGCCCATCCCTGATGAACCCCGAGATATCCTCAAGCGTCACGTAGTCGCTGGCTTCGGTGTTATAAAGCCGTCGCGACGCGTAGCGCTTGATCAGCAGAGGTTTCGATTTGTCCGACACGATTTTCCTCCCCGAGACGTGCTGCATTGCAGCTTAGGCCCATGGGAAAGAAAAGGAAAGCCGGACGATGAACCATGACGTCAGGGGGCAAGCACCTCCTTCATGGCAACTTCCACAGGGGTCGGAACGAAATCCGGCAGGGTCTGGGTCAGTTTCCGGCCGTCGATGGCGTGGGGAACCTGCCAGAGATAGCGCATCTCGTAGATCTCGTACATCGCCGCCCGAAACAGCGCCAAGAGGCGAATGACCGGCCAGGGCAAGCCGCCCACCTTTTGCTGCCGCCCCAGGGCGGTGCCGATCGCATCGGCCAGCTCGTTTCCCGTCAGGGCATAGCCCGAGAAACCGAACTCCTCGAATGTGCCGAACTCCTCGCGGCGCTCGGCAAGCATCACCGCCGCGCGGGCTGCATCCGGCAGATAGGCCCAGGCGTGCACCCGGTCGAGCGGGCCGGGATAGACGGTGCGCCCCTTGGCAGCCTTCGCCGCGATCAATGCGTCGAACCAATTGCCACTTGCTTCGCGCTCGACGAAATCGCCCGCGCGCAGGACGATGGTGCGCACACCGCTCCGGCGATAGGCCTCTTCCATCTCCACCCGTAACCGACCCTTGCGCGTTGTCGGTCGCCACGCCGTCTGCTCTGTCAGGACGTTGGGCGCATCGGCACCGTAGTTGTAGACATTGCCGGGCAAGAGCACTGTCGCAGAGGTCGCCCGTGCCGCTGCGATCACTGCCCGTGTGATGGGCGGCAATTCTTCTGACCATTTCTCGTAGGGCGGATTGATTGCATTCACGATCACGTCGCATCCCTTGCAGGCAACCGTGAGCGCCGCCGCATCCCGCACGTCGCCGATGACATGATCCCCCTGAGGCGTATTCTGCCCGTTCGGGCCGCGGGCAAAGGTCCTGACGTGCCATCCGGCATCTGCAAAAGCGGTGGTCGCGGCGCGGCCAAACCGGCCTTTGGCGCCCAGAACGATAACTGTTGGCATTGCTGGCATCCTTTCGGTTTGAGATGCCATCTGGTTAAACCATCCAGATATCGTTATCATTTTCGAAAGTTGGAATATTGTTATTCACATTTGGATGCATTGCATGCAGAACCTCGATTGGTCCCTCCTGCAGTCCTTTGCCGCGGTCGCCGAACACGGCTCGCTTTCCGCTGCGGCGCGTGCGACGCAAAGCAGTCAGCCGACGCTCAGCCGCCATATCACCCAACTGGAGGAGGCAATCGGCACGCGGTTGTTCGAGCGCAGCAAGGCGGGCGTCGCCCTGACCGAACGTGGAAGTGCGCTATACGAACAGGCGGCTCAGATGGCGGATGCCGCGGCGCGCCTTGCGATGACCGCCCATGGTCCGGACAACCTGTTGCAGGGGACCGTGCGGATCACGGCAAGCCAGATTGTCGCCACCTATCTTCTGCCCGATGTGCTGGTCGAGTTGCATGACAAGTTCCCGGCTGTCGAGATCGAACTCGTCGCGTCGGATGACACCAACAACCTGCTCCGCCGCGAAGCCGATATCGCGCTCCGCATGTACCGTCCGACACAAAACGATATGATCTCAAGACACATCGGCAATCTTGATCTGGGTGCCTATGCCAGTCGCAGGTACATAGAGGCGCGCGGCAGACCCCAGGGGCTGGAAGACCTGATGCAACACGATCTGATCGGTTACGACCGCAGCCCGCTGATCATCGACGGCATGAATGCCCTTGGCTTCAAGGCCGACCGCTGCTTCTTCAAGTTCCGTTGCGATGACCAGGTGGTGTGCTGGCAAATGGCGCGCGCGGGCTTCGGGATCGGTTTCAATCAAAAGGCAATCGCGGAACGAGACGGCGACATGATCTGTGTCTCTGGCGAAACGCCCGTGGGGCAATTGCCGGTCTGGCTGACGGCCCACCCCGAGCTGCGCCAAAGCCTGCGGATACGCAAGATCTTTGACTTTCTTGGAAAAGCGGTCTCGAAACGCCTGTCCCGCCCCTGATAAGGCAGGGGCATCATTTCATGCGTTCAAAAGAAAAAGGCGGGCTCAGGGAAGCCCGCCTTTCTTGCTCACGTCGTTCAGGGAGGAAGGACCGTGAGGAATTCAGATTTGCGCGATTACTTCGCGGCGGCCTTCTTGGCCGTTGCGGTGGCCTCGGAGGTGGCCTTCTTCATCACGGCAGCAGTTTCTTCCTGCATGTCCTTGCCGGCCGCCATCAGCAGCTCGACGGTGTCCATCTGGACCTTCTTCGCCACCTCGGCAAAGGCTGCCATGTGCTCGGACGCGGTTTCTGCATATGCAGATGCGAATTCGGTCATCGCCTTGGTGTAATCGGCGGGCTCATCCTTGGCCTTCGCCAGCTTCTCCAGCTTGGAGATGGTTTCTTTGGTCCACTTCGAAGAAATGTCGGTGGACTGCTCAACGGCGTTCAGGGCAACGTGGGAAAGCTTTTCGTTCAGCGTTGCGGTGGTCTTGAACGCGCCTTCCATGGCAGAACCGTCGATCGGGAATGCGCCCATGACGTCTTTGAACATTACGGTCATGTCGGGTGTCTTGCTCATCTTGTAAATCCTTTGCTAGCGTTGCGCGGGCTTCAACCCGCCTTTCTGCATCTGCGAGAGATATACATGCTGCAGCGCGGCATTTCAACCATTTTTCTGCGCTGCAGCAATAATAATTTACCTTGGGTAAATCTCGTTCCTTTTCAGCGATTTGCCTTCTTGCGCACGTAGTCGCCCGGCGCATCACCCAAAAGCTTGCGGCCATCGTCGCCCGGGTTGCGGGCGGGAATCATCGCACCCGCGCGCTTGGCCAGCCATTTCTCCCAGCGTGGCCACCAGGACCCTTCGGTGAACTCGGCACCCGCCAGCCAGTCCTTGTAATGCAGGCTCAGGTCGTCGTTGGTGTAGTGGCCGTACTTCTTCTTGCTGGGTGGGTTCACGATCCCCGCGATATGGCCCGACTGAGTCATGATGAATGTCTTGTCCTTCGACCCCATCAGCCCGATACCGCGATAGCTGTCCTTCCAGGGCGCAATGTGATCGGTCTCGCAGGCAATCGCACAAAGCGGCACGTCCACGTCGTCGAGCACCAGGTGATGCCCCAACAGGTCATAGCCGCCGTCGGCAAGCTGGTTGCCCTGGCACAGCCCCCGCAGATACTGCATCGCCATCTTGCCCGGCAGGTTTGCCCCGTCGCCGTTCCAGTAGAGCAGATCGAAGGCCGGAGGCGTCTCGCCCATCATGTAGTGTTTCACTGCCGGCCCATAGACCAGGTCGTTCGAGCGAAGGAACGAGAACGTCCGCGCCATGATGATCGAGGGCAGGATACCCTTGTCATGCGTCTCCGCCTCGATGCCGTCGATGAAATCGTCGGTGAGGAAAGGCTGAAACTCCCCCTGATCCGAGAAATCCGTCAGCGCGGTGAAGAACGTCGCCGACTTGATCGACTTGTCCCCCCGCTGCTTCAGCAGCGACAGCGTCAGCGCCAAAGTGGTCCCCGCGATGCAATAGCCGATGGCGTTGATCTGCTTTTCGCCGGTGATCTTCTTCACCTCTTCGATCGCGGTCAGATACCCGCTCTCGACGTAATCCTCCATGCCGACATCGCGGTAGCTGGGATCGGGATTCACCCAGGACACCATGAACAGGGTGTAACCCTGGTCGACGATCCACTTCACAAGGCTGTTCTGCTCTTTCAGATCGAGAATGTAGAACTTGTTGATCCACGGCGGGAAGATGAGCAGCGGTGTCTTGTGCACCTTCTCGGTCGTCGGCGTGTACTGGATCAGCTCGAACATCCGGTTGCGAAACACCACCTTGCCCGGTGTCGTCGCGATATTGCCGCCCAATTCGAACGCGTTCTCATCCGAAAGCCGCACGATCAGCTCACCGTCGTTGGCCTCGAGATCCGCGATCAGGTTCTCAAGCCCCTTGATCAGGCTCGCCCCTTCCGTCTCGACCGCCTTTTCAAGCGCGTCCGGATTGGTGGCCAGGAAATTGGTCGGGCTCATCAGGTCGATGATCTGGCGGCTGAAGTAGGCCAGCCGCTGCTTCTCGCGCGGTTCCATGTCGGTGATCGAATTCACCGCCTGCTCCAGCGCCTCGGAATTGATCAGATACTGCTGCTTGACGAAGTTGAAGTACGGGTTCGTCTCCCACATGGGGTTGGTGAATCGGCGATCCTTCGCGGTCCGGTCCTTGGGTGCCGCCATCGGACCCGTCGCCAGCGCCTGCTGGGCTTCCATGAAATGTGTCAGCGCCTTGGCCCAATACCCCATCTGCTGTTCCATCAGTTTGGCGGGGTTGTTGAGCGCCTCGTTCATGTAGGCCTGTACGGCCTTGGTGAAGAGTTGTTGATTCGGTCCATCAAGTGCGGGCTTGTGGGTCTGCCGGGAGGCCATAACGTTGCGCAGACGCTCGCCAAGTTCCTCAACTTTCTTAAGATTTTCTGCCATCCGATCCATCGAGGCCGTTTTCGTGGCGTCATGATCCGTGGTTTCAGTTGTCATCTTAACTATTTGCTCCTATCTTCGCACTTGCAGCATAACGTCGTCCTTTTCAGGGGCAGGAGCGACGCTAAATCCCGATTCGGGCCCATAAAGGAGACCCCAGATGCGCTATATGGCAACTTACGACCTCATGGAAACCATGAGGAACACAAATCAGTGGTTGGGCGCTTCCGCGCTTGCCTTGGCATCTTATCCTGCTTTCGCGATGTTTCCAAATCCCGGACTTGCCTGGATGGCGGCCTGGGGCGAGGTGACCGAGCGCACTTTTTCCCGCATGGTAATGAAACCAGACTGGAATATCCCCCCCTTCGTCGGCTCCAATGGTCAGGACCGCATCGTGGTCGAGGAAGTGGTGATGCAGCGCGATTTCGGCGATCTGCTGCACTTCCGCGTGCAGGGACGCACCACGCCCAAGCGCAAGGTGCTGCTGGTGGCCCCTATGTCCGGCCACTATGCCACGCTGCTGCGCTCGACCGTGATCAGCCTGCTGCCCGATTGCGACGTCTTTATCACCGACTGGCACAACGCCCGTGACATCCCCGTCAGCGCGGGCAAATTCGATATCGAGGATTACACCCTCTATCTCGTTGATTTCATGCGCGAACTGGGCAAGGACCTGCATGTCATCGCCGTCTGTCAGCCGGCGCCGCTCGCCCTCGCCGCCACGGCGCTGCTGGCTGAGGAAGACCCCAAGGCACAGCCCAGCACGCTCACGCTGATCGGCGGTCCCATCGACCCAAGTGCGGCACCCACCGAGGTGACCGACTTCGGCCATGCGGTTACCATGGGCCAGCTTGAAGAGCTGATGATTCAGCGCGTCGGCTTCAAATACAAGGGTGTCGGACGCATGGTCTATCCGGGGCTGCTGCAGCTCACGTCCTTCATCTCGATGAACAGCGAAACGCATTTCAATGCCTTCCGCGATCAGATCACCCGCGTTGCCATGGGTGAGGCGCACGAGCACGACAAGCACAACAAGTTCTACGACGAGTACCTCGCCGTGATGGACATGCCCGCTGAGTTCTACCTTTCCACGGTCGAGCGAATCTTCAAGGCGGGCGAGATTGCCTCGAACTCCTTTACCGTGAAGGGCAAGAAGGTCGATATCGGCAAGATCACGACCGTCGCGGTCAAGACCGTCGAAGGTTCGAAGGACGATATCTCCGCGCCCGGCCAGTGTGTCGCGGCGCTCGACCTGCTGACGGGCCTGCCGGAAGAGAAGAAGGCCAGCCATCTGGAAGAAGGCGCGGGTCACTACGGGATCTTCGCGGGCAAAAGCTGGCGCTACAACATCCGGCCGCTGGTGCTCGATTTCATCGACGACCACGAAAAGGCGACACCTCCGGGCTTCCGCAAGCGCGGCAAGCCGGTCAGCGACCCCGCCAATATGAACGTGGCGGTCTAAGGGGCCATGGCTGCCGCAGCACCCTTTCGGTGTGACTGCGGCAAGATCGAAGGTGTCCTGCACGCGGCCCCTCGGAAGGGTCTGCACTTGGAATGCTTCTGCGACTCCTGTCGCGCCGGGGCGCTCTATTGCGGCGCGAAACTTCCGGTGGGCACGCCGGTCGGTCTCTACCTGACCCAGCCCGAGAACATCACGATCGACAAGGGCGCTGAACACCTGCGAACCTTCGCCTTCAGCCCCCGGGGCATCATCCGTTGGAAGGCAGGATGCTGCGGCGTGCAGATGTTTTCCTCGCAGGCGGACCCCGGAACGCCTTCATGTCCATCCGCACGGACCGCCTGACCGACCCCCAGGCAGCAGGGCCGGTCCGATCCCGGTCCTTCATACCGAAAGGCAACGGCAAGACACGGCACGAAGGGATCGGAGGGCTGATCAAGCTGGTCTTGGGTGCGCTGGCTGCGCGGCTCACCGGAAGATGGCGCAAGACACCCTTGTTCAACCCCGAAACGGCCGAACCCATCGCCCCGGTCACCCTTGTGCCACGCGAGGAAAAGCAGCAGCTACTGGCCGCAAACGCCTGATACTACTGCAAAACCAGCGGCTGCCGCATCCAGGCGCGCAACGCCGCCGTGGTGGCCGAGGGCTGCTCCAGCGTCGGAAGGTGGCCTGCCCCTTCGAGCACCTTCAGCTCCGCGTAGGGTATCAATTCGGCCATGAAGCTGTGTCGTTTAACCGGGCAAAGCTGGTCGTGCTCTCCGCAGAGTACCAGCGCAGGCGCGCGGCATTTCCGCAGTACCGCCTGCTGATCACGCCGACGTTGCAGGGCGCGCGATTGCCGGATGAAAACCTCCGGCCCCAGCACCTCGGCCATATCCATGACGAGGTCGAGCACATCCGCCCGCTGCGATCCGGGGGCGAGATACTCCGGCTTCATCTCCTCGCGCATGACGTCCAGCAGCTCGCCGGCCCGTGCCTTGACGATCTGAGGCTCCCGGTTGGCTGCCGCCGCCGGGGTTTCGGCCAGGGGGCTCGTCCCCATCAGGGCGATGCGGGTGATCCGGTCGGGTGCGCGCCGAAGCAGCTCCATCGCCACGATCCCGCCCATGCTGAGCCCGGCCAGCGCAAACCGCTTGGGAAGCAGATCAAGCAGACCCGAGGCGATTTCCTCGATCCGTTCACCCTGCGTGACAGGGGCCACCATGACCGCCATCTCCGAGGACAGTTCGGCAATCTGCGGGCCGTAAACCCGCGCATCGCACATCATCCCCGGCAAGAGGACCAATGGCTCAGCCATCGGTGATACCTGACTGAAAACACATGAAATTACCGCCCACCCCGATCTTGTTGATCCTCTATATCACGGGGCGATCACGGCGCAATATCCGCGGGCGCCCGCGGGAAGCACAATCCGCGAAAGGCGGGAAAATCGACATAGCGCGCCTGCCGCTCTTCCAGCGTCTCCCCTGGCGCCTCTCCCCGGCGCAGTAACGTTCCGCGCGGCGCGACATAGCTCGAAATCGTCCGCCAAGGCCTGGGCCGCCAGACAAGGTTCAAGGCGGCGAGCTTGGGAAAGAACCACATCTCGGAATAGGGCAGATGATCGTGCAGCCACCACGCCAGATCGCGCCAGTCCCGCCCCTTCTCGTATTGATCCGCAAACCACGGGATCACGATCGACGCCCCCGCGATCGCATCCTTGCCACTCCCCCGGTCCCAGATATGACATTCCAGAGGATGATCGTTCCGTGCACAGTTCAGCCGGTTCTCGTTGCCGTAGCGGTTCAGCGTCGGCGACCGATACCCCGAACGCACCGCGATCCGGCCAAAGGTCTCCTCCAGCGGGTCCATGAGCGCCGCACAGAACGCCCGCCCGTTCTCCAGCACCAGATCAGGGTTTTCCGGCACATTCGGCACCCCATGAAACCCGCTGATCTCGGAATACATGAAATCCCGCATGAAGAAATACCGCGACAGCCGCTGGCGCCCGAAGGTCTCAAGGCTCCACATGCTGCCCGGCTTGCGCATCAGCGCTCACCTGCTGCGGGGTCTTCCATCACAGGCCTTCCGCCCAATCGAGAATGGCCTGCACCGTCGCCTCTGTCTGGCCGGGCGACATGATATCCCCCGCAATGACATGTGCGTCCGGGTCGTCGCCCGGCCCAAGATCGGGGTTGAGGATACTCACCGGTCCACCCCATCGCGCGGCCGTCGCCTCGGTCAGGTCTGGGCGCACGACCGTATCGTCCGGTGAAAAGATAAAGAGCGCCGGAATTTCGGTCTGGCCGAGGTCAAGCGCCGCCACCTCCTTGACCAGCGCCGCCATGGGCAGCACGGCCACGCTGGGATAGCGCGTGGTCCAGTACTGGCCCTGCCCCTCGTTCCGAGGCTCGAAACTGCGTTCGGCCCCGGCAAGCGTCGGCAGCCAGGAACGGGCCGCCGGGAAGGTCAACAGGGGTGCCAGCGGGTTCTGGATGCCGAAATTCGGCGAAATCAGCACGATGCCCGCAACGTCCCGCGATAACTCCGCGTCCACCGCCGCCGCTGCGGCGAGCGTGCCGCCGGTCGATGTCGACAGGATAAGCACCCGCTCGCCCACCGCACGCGCTGCCGCCAACCCCTCGGCCACATCCGCCATCCAGTCGGCAACAGTCGCCTCGGCCAGTGCCTGCCCGCCCCGGCCATGCCCCGCCAGCCGCGTGAAGACCAGGTTCGCGCCCAGCCCCTCGGCAACGCGGTCCGGCACGGGCCGGATCTCCTGCGCTGTCGCGGAAAAGCCGTGCAGGTAAAGGATGGACCAGTCGGTCTTTGCCTCCGGCTCGCCAGCCCAAAGCACCTGTTTCTCCACGCCCGGCGTGATGTCGCCAAAACCCGCCTCCCGCATCGCGAAGTGCCGTGCCACCCCACCTTCCAGCGCCGAGGCGTCGAAAGAAGCACTCAGATCGCTGTCCTCATAGGGACCGAGAAGAAAAAGCGCCCCAACAATCAAGGCGAAAGCGAGCACAAACCAAAGCACGG
Organism: Sulfitobacter sediminis; assembly: GCF_040811725.1. Classification (NCBI taxonomy): domain Bacteria; kingdom Pseudomonadati; phylum Pseudomonadota; class Alphaproteobacteria; order Rhodobacterales; family Roseobacteraceae; genus Sulfitobacter; species Sulfitobacter sediminis. The sequence continues at coordinate 49,751 of NZ_JBFNXX010000003.1, read as the reverse complement.
CTTTCATAATTATTTTCATTGCCTTACCCCCAGAACCTCACGCAAAGCCTGAACAACCAGATCGAGACATGGGCCATCGGAAAACCGGTGATCCGCGTCCTTGACCAGCTTGAGTTGCATGTCCGGGCCCGAGGCATGTTCCAACAGGCGCACCGCCGTCTCCACGCTCACCGCCGTATCCGCCGTCCCCTGCAGGAACCGCACCGGAAACGGTAACTCCAGTGCCGACCGCAGCACCAGCTGCTGCCGTCCGTCCTCGATCATCCGCTTGGTGATCACGTAGGGCTCCATGTAATCCGAGGGCAGTTCGACATATCCCCGCGCCTCCAACTGCGCCCACTGGTCATCGGTGAAATCCGCGGCATAGCCGTCCTCGGTGAAATCGGGTGCCGCCGCAATCGTCACCATCCCCGCGATCCGTTCCGGCATGGCGCGCGCCAGCAGCAGCGCCTGCCAGCCCCCCATGGATGATCCTACAGGGACAATCGCCCCCTCGGTCAGCGCCCCGACCGCCTCGACAGTATCCTCCGCCCAGTCCCCGATGCAGCCATCGGTGAAATCGCCGGACGACTCACCATGCCCGGAATAGTCGAATCGCAGGAACGCACGTCCCTCTTTCTGCGCCCATTCTTCAAGGAACACCGCTTTCGTGCCCTGCATGTCAGACTTCAGACCGCCCAGAAAAACGATGCAGGGTCCCTGCCCGTCGGTTCGGTGATAGGCCAGCCTGCGGCCTGGTTTTGTTGATAGAAAGCTCGTCTCGGCCATGCATGCCCCCTGCTCTTTGCACGATCATGCGCGGCAGAATTTCAGAGCACAACCATCAGATTATTACGTGACTATCTTGTCACGTGATTAATTGATCACCTATAAGCTGATTCCATGGACGCGGTTTTCAAAGCCCTTGCCGATCCGGCCCGACGCACCCTTCTCGACGCCCTGCGCCAGAAGGACGGACAGACCTTGCAAGAGCTGACGGAGCTTCTCGACATGACGCGTTTCGGGGTGATGAAGCACCTCGGCGTGCTGGAGGAGGCAAACCTTGTCCTCACGACCAAGAAAGGACGGTTCAAATACCACTACCTCAACGCCGTCCCCCTGCAGCAAACCATTGATCGCTGGATCGAGCCAATGCGCGCGAAACCGGTGGCCCGAGCGGTGCTTGACCTCAAATCCACCCTTGAAAGGACCGACAAAATGTCAAAACCGGATTTCATGATGCAGACCTTCATCCGCTGCACCCAGGACGCTTTGTGGGATGCGCTCAGCAACCCTGAAAGCATGGCCGCCTACCACTTCATGTGCGACCGCGTAGAGGGCGAGGCCATCGAAGGCGGCGCGCTCACCTGGCTCTTGCCCGACGGCAACAAGATGCTGACCCAGCGCCCCACCAAGGTGGTGCCCAAGACCCGTATCGAGGCAACCTTCGAGCCGCATTTCTTCGGCCCCGACGCCAAGGGTTCGCACATGGTCTTCATCATCGAACCGCAGGGGCCCGCCTGCAAGCTGACCATCGAACACTATGACATTCCCGCCGGGCAGGAAGGTGTCGCTGAAGGCTGGGCGCGGCTGGCCGCCTCGCTCAAGTCGTGGCTGGAAACCGGCACGCCCATGAAGGCCGCGATGTAGGAGCGATGATGATGGAAAGCTTTCCCACCGAACTCGGCGTGCTGACCTGCCTGATGCTGCTCGCCGCCTCGCTCTGGATCCCCTACATCGTCGGGGTCAACACCGCACCCGCGGGGTCTCTGCCCGCCGACGCACCGGACGGTTTCATCCGCATCCCGAACCCGGCATTGCATCGCCCCTGGGTGCAGCGGGCTTGGCGCGCCCACCTGAACCTGCTGGAACAGGGCATCCCTTTCGCCATTCTGGTGCTTCTGGTGGATCGCGTCGACGGGTTCACCGCCCTGACCTACTGGACCGCCATCGCCTTCTTCTGGCTCAGGGTGGCCCATGCCATCGGCTATATCACCGGTTTCGCGCGCCTGCCGCTCAGGCCGCTCATCTTCCTTGGCGGCTGGCTTTGCTGTCTGATCATGGGATACGCGGTCTTTGCCGCGCGGATGGTCTAACCGCCGATGTAAACGGACGTCTTGGGCCGGTAAAAGACCTTCTGGTCATGCAGCCGGCCCAGCAATTCCTCGCCCTTGCGCTGATCTTCTTCGACCACGCGGATCGATTCCATGTCGGCAGGGCTTTCGTCGCTCAGCGCACGGCGCATCCGGCACAGCTCGCGCCCACGGGCGCGCAACGCTTCCTCGATCAGGTCAACGTCTTCTATCGTCAGCTGGAAGTTCCGGTTGTAGCTCGGCATGACCGTGATCTCTCCTGAAAAGCCGCGCTGCGGCATGCATCCCTCATGTCGTAATTAAACGCTTATCCGTCGCAGTCAACGTATATCTATGTATACAATGGAGGGGTTATACATCATCTTCCACTTCCGGCAGCCCGTAGGCAATCACCGCAGCCGCCAAGGCCATGGCCGCAAAGACCATCAGCGTCGCCTGCGCGCCGATCAATGCCGCACCGCCGCCAATGACGCCCGCGACAAGCAGAAGTGTGCCAATCACCGTGTTGCTCACCGCCGCATAGGCCGCGCGCTGGTTCTCGTCCGCCAGATCGACAAGGTAGGTCGACCGCGCCTGCCGCACCCCGTGATAGGCGATCATCAGCGCAAACAGCACAACCGGCATCACCCAATAGACGGTCGCCATACCAATCGCCCAGACGCCGACTGCCGCCGCCATGGTCGCGGCCCCCGCGACACCCGGAAGCATCAGCACCTGCCGGCTCGACCGGTCCGACAGACGTCCCCAGACATAGGAACTGAGGAAAGACGCCGCCGCCGAGGCAAGCACCAGAGCGCCCAGCTGGCTGAGCGACCCCTCACCTGCAAGGATAACCAGGTATGGCGGTGCCAATGCCGTCGACACCAGCAGCCCGCGCACGACGATAAACCGCTGCAACGCCGGGTTCTCCTTCAGCACGCTGAAATTCGCCGCCGTTCCCGCGCCCTCTTCGCTGTCTTCCTCCTTCATAGTCGAAAACAGCAGCGCCGCCGCGATCCACAAACAGGCCGCCAGCCCGATGGCCGCGACAATCACCTCGCGGCTCTGCGCCAGCCCGGTGATCAACAACACCGCAAATATCAACACACCCACCGACGACGCCGACCCGGCGAGACCTGTGACCGATCCCCGCTGTGCCTTTTCGACCGTCTTGCCCAGAATATCCTTGTAGGACACCGAACAGGCCGCCCGGCAGAGCGCCAGCACCGCCAGCGCCGCACAGATCGCAAGCCCTGCCGCAGCCCCTTCTAGCGTCACCGCTGCAAGGGCGATCAGCGCCGCCGAAATCCCCTGTCCCGCGCTGCCCAACGTCCACATCCATTTACGCTGCCGCAGTTTCTGCAGCACGCTCGCCAGCGGCATCTGCGGCAACAACGCGCCGGCCTCGCGTATCGGCACCAGCGCCCCCGCGTAGACCGCAGGCGCGCCCAGCGAGGTCAGAAGCCACGCCAGCACCAATTTGGGGTCGATCAGACCGTCCGCGATCTTGGTCATCGACAGGGACGCGATATGGCGCAGGCCATTGCGCGCCTGGGTCTTACCGGGGGTCTCATCGGCACCGGAAATTGCCTCGAAAGCGGTCTGGGTGGGGGTGTTCTGCATGACTGTCCGTGTGTTTCCTTCGTCCGGGGCTAACGTCACAACCGCCTGCCGGTTCCCGCTGGGGGCAGCTTCTTTTCAATCGCCTCCCCGCCGCCCGGCGCCGCGCTTGCCAGATCGCTGCGAGCTGCTAATCATGCGATATGCGCGCCGCCTCTCACGATCCTTTGCTTATCCCGCTGCTATCGCTGGGCAATTTCGTCGTAGGTGTCGCCGCCTTCTCGATCGTCGGCATTCTGGAGCCGCTGGGCGCGGACCTGGGCCAGTCCGCCGCCGCCGCGGGCCAGCTTCTGACCGTCTACGCGCTGGCCTACGCGATCCTTTCGCCCCTGATGGTCGCGCTGAGCGGCCGGATCGGGCGCAGGCGCGTGCTGACCGCCGCCGCCCTGCTGATCGCCCTGGCTGCCGCCATCTCGGCCCTGGCGCCGGATTTCGCCGTGCTCAACATCGGACGGATCATTGCCGCCGCCGGGGCGGGCATCTTCACCCCCGTCGCCGCCGCCGTGGCTGCGACCCTGTCGCCAGAGGATCGCCGTGCCAAGGTGCTGGCCGCCGTCTTTTTCGGCTTCACCATCAGCCAGGTCATGGGCGTGCCCATCGGCAGCTGGATCGCCTATACCTTCGGTTGGCGCTGGACCTTCTGGCTGGTGACCCTGCTCGCCCTGCCCGTGGCCCTGCTCATCTGGCTCCGCGTGCCAGCGGGGCTCAAATTCCAGCCCGTGCGCATGCAAGACCTTGGTGAAGTCATCCTGCGCGGGCGCGTCATGCTGGCCGTGCTTTTCACCTCCACGTTCCTCGGCGCGACCTACGTTCTCTACACCTACATCGCGCCACTGCTAAGCCAGACCATGGGCTACGGCCGTGACGGCATCGCCTTCATCCTGCTGGTCTTCGGCTGCGGCGCGGTCTGCGGCAACATGCTGGGCGGCTACCTTGCCGACCGCTTCGGCTGGCGGGTCACGCTGGCGGGGCTCTGCCTGACACAGATCGTCATCATGCCGCTCTATTCCCTCCTGCCCGTCAGCACCGCCGTGCTGATCGCCATGTCCTTTTTCTGGTCCTTCTTCGGCTGGGCCTTCATGGCGGGCCAGCAGATGCGCCTCGTGGGCATGGCCGGCTCGCAGGCCCCTGTCGTCCTCGCGCTCAATGCCGCCGCGATCTACATCGGTGCCGCCGTCGGCTCCGCCCTCGGAGGTCTCGTCATCGCCACTTTCGGCATCATCGCCATCGGCCTTGCCGCCGGGATCGCAGCCGCACTTGCCCTTCTGCACCTCGAAGTTTCGGCCCGTCTCTCGCCCGCTCCTGCAACCCCCTCTTGACGCGCCCGCCCCACGGGGTCACAAGGCCCCCACATAACCCGCAACCGGGCGTCTCGTGGGCGCCAAACTGACGAGGAGCGCCAGACATGGCCCAGATCGCACTTACCCTTCCCGACGGCAACCAACGGCACTACGATGCAGGCATCACTGCTGGCGAGGTCGCGGCCGACATCTCCACCTCCCTCGGCAAAAAGGCGATCAGCGCCACCGTCGACGGCAAGCACTTCGATCTGGCATGGCCGATTGAGCAGGACTCGCATATCGCCATCCACACCATGGCCGACGAGGAACAGGCGAACGAACTGGTGCGCCACGACCTTGCGCACATCATGGCCCGCGCCGTGCAGGAGATCTGGCCGGACACCAAGGTCACCATCGGCCCGGTGATCAAGGACGGCTGGTACTACGACTTCGACCGCGAGGAACCCTTCACCCCCGAAGACCTCGGGCTGATCGAGAAAAAGATGAAGGAAATCATCAACAAGCGCGATCCCGTCCGCACCGAGGTCTGGGACCGCGCCCGCGCGATCAAGCACTACGAAGACTTGGGTGAGCCCTACAAGGTCGAACTGATCGAGGCGATCCCCGGCGATGAGCCGCTGCGCATGTACTGGCACGGCGACTGGCAAGACCTCTGCCGTGGCCCGCACCTGCAACACACCGGCCAGGTCCCCGGCGACGCCTTCAAACTGATGTCCATCGCCGGCGCCTACTGGCGTGGCGACAGCAACCGCGCGATGCTCCAGCGCATCTACGGCGTGGCCTTCACCGGCAAGGAAAAGCTGCGCGCGCATCTCAACATGCTCGAAGAAGCCGCCAAGCGCGACCACCGCAAGCTGGGCCGCGAGATGGACCTCTACCACATGCAGGAAGAGGCCCCCGGTCAGGTCTTCTGGCACCCCAACGGCTGGCGCATCTATACCGAGCTTCAGGACTACATGCGCCGCCAGCAGCGCAAGGGCGGCTATGTCGAGGTGAACACCCCGCAAGTCGTGGACCGCAAACTCTGGGAGGCCTCGGGCCACTGGGAAAAATACCAGGAGCACATGTTCATCGTCGAAGTGGACGAGGACCACGCGCGGGAAAAGGCGATCAACGCGCTCAAGCCCATGAATTGCCCCTGCCACGTGCAGATCTTCAACCAGGGCCTGAAATCCTACCGCGACCTGCCGATGCGCATGGCCGAATTCGGCTCCTGCGCACGCTATGAGCCCTCCGGCGCCCTCCACGGTATCATGCGCGTGCGCGGCTTCACCCAGGACGACGGCCACATCTTTGCCGCCGAGGATCAGATCGGGGCGGAATGCGCCAAGTTCATCGACTTCCTGTCGAACATCTACCGCGACCTCGGGTTCGAGAAATTCGACATCCTGTTCTCCGACCGGCCCGAACAACGCGCAGGCTCGGACGAGACCTGGGACAAGGCCGAAAAAGCGCTGCTCGAAGCGACCCGCGCCGCCGGTGTCGAGCCACAGATGAACCCCGGCGAGGGTGCTTTCTATGGCCCCAAGCTGGAATTCTCGCTCACTGATGCCATTGGCCGCGTCTGGCAGTGCGGCACCTTCCAGGTCGATTTCGTCCTGCCCGAGCGGCTTGATGCGACCTACATCGGTGCCGACGGTGCCAAGCACCGCCCGGTGATGCTGCACCGCGCCTGCCTCGGCTCTTTCGAGCGATTCATCGGCATCCTGATCGAGGAACACGCGGGCAAGCTGCCCTTCTGGCTCGCCCCCCGTCAGGTCGTCGTCGCCTCCATCACCTCCGAGGCAGACGATTACGTGCACGAGGTCGTCGAAACCCTGACCAAGGCCGGCGTTCGCGCCGAAGCCGACGTGCGCAACGAAAAGATCAACTACAAGGTCCGCGAACATTCCGTCGGCAAGGTCCCCGTGATCCTCGTCGTGGGCGCGCGCGAGGTGGAAGAGAAAACCGTCTCCGTCCGCCGCCTTGGCGAAAAGCAGACCAGCGTGCAGCCGCTGGCCGAAGTGGCTGTAACATTGGGCAAAGAGGCCACGCCGCCCGATCTGCGCGCGTGATCGCTCTGTAACATTTCCTGCGCCGGGTTCCGGCCCGGCGCGGGATAAATGTAACAAAATCCGGGGATTCCCCGCCCAATCCCGAAAATTCCACAAGAATTCTCACGCGATCTCTGACAGGATCGTGACACACTTGCTCGTGACTGGCGTCAAAACGCCGCGGGTGTTTTAGTCTGCCCATCATCAGTCTCAACCCGACCCAAGGAGAGGAAAAACATGTCAAACGCTCTGAAATCCGTCGCCATCGCCGGTGCCGTCGCCGCCGCCATGACCGCGCATTCCACCACGTCTGCCGAAGCCGCAGCCAAGGAAAAGTGCTACGGCGTCTCGCTCGCCGGCAAGAACGACTGTGCGGCGGGCCCCGGCACCACCTGCGCCGGCACCTCCACCGTCGACTACCAGGGCAACGCATGGACCCTCGTCGACGCAGGCACCTGCGCTGAGATCGAGCTGCCCAAGATGGCCGACGGCACTGACCGCCAGGGCTCGCTCGAGCCGCTGGAGCGTGACCTGCCCGCCTAAGCGATCCCCCGGGCGGACCCTCTCCGCCCGGGACCCATCCGCCCTAACAGACGAAGACCCCATGCTCGACACCTCGCCCCCCTCAGGCCGCCTGCCCCACGCCCCCGGCGTCGGGTACAAGCCGCAGCACTTCGACGCGCTGCGCCGCGATCCCGGCCCGGTCAGCTGGATCGAGGTCCATGCCGAGAACTACATGGGCGACGGCGGCCGCCCCCTTGCGCAACTCGCCGCCCTCTCCAACCAATTTGCGATCTCCGTGCACGGCGTCGGCCTTTCCATCGGCGGAGAAGGCCCGCTCGACCCCGATCACCTCACCCGGCTCAAACGCCTCTGCGACCGCGTGAACCCCGCAAGTTTTTCCGAACATCTCGCCTGGTCGACGCACGGAGCGGAGTTCTTGAACGATCTTCTGCCCCTGCCCTACACCCCCGACACGCTGGCGCGCGTGGCCGACCATATCAATCAGGTCCAGGACCGTCTCGGGCGACAAATGCTCCTCGAAAACCCGTCCAGCTACCTGAAATTTGATGAGAGCACCTTGTCCGAAACGGACTTTCTCTACGCGGTTACCCGGAGAACCAACTGCGGTCTCTTGCTGGATGTGAACAATGTGTTCGTTTCATCCACAAATCTCGACCTAAGCCCCCAAGCCTACATTGATGCCTACCCTGTAGAATGCGTCGGCGAGATTCACGTGGGGGGCCACGACGAGGATTCCGACGATTTCGGAGCGCCGCTGCTGATCGACAGCCACGGCAAACCGGTCGTTGATCCGGTCTGGGCGCTTCTGGATCATGCCCTCACCCGCACAGGCCCCAAGCCGATCCTCGTGGAGTGGGACAATGATGTGCCCGACTGGCCCGTCTTGCGCGCCGAGACAGAATGCGCTGCCGAGGCGCTTGCACACTTCCGCGCCCGGGCCGCATCATGACCAGCCAGGCCGCCTTCCGCGCGGGGCTGCTCGACCCGTCACTCCCCGTGCCTGAGGGCCTTTCCGACGCGCGGCACAACCCCGCAGGCAAGCGCTATGCGGTCTACCGCAACAACGTCACCGTCTCCCTGCTCGAGGCCATGCAGACGGCCTTCCCCCTCGTCGCCAAGCTTATCGGCCCGGAGACGTTCAAACGCCTCGCGACACTCTACGTGCGTGCCCATCCGCCGACATCACCGGTCATGATGTTCTACGGCGCTGATTTCCCGACATTTCTTGAGGGTTTCGACCCGCTTTCGCATATCGGCTATCTCCCCGATGCCGCCCGGCTCGAACTCGCCCTCCGACAGTCCTACCACGCTGCCGATGCGCCCTCCTTCGATGCGACCGCCTTTGAGAGGCTCGCGCCCGACGCGCTGATGGAGGCAAAGATCGCCCTCGCCCCGTCCCTACGCATCGTCGAATCGCGCTGGCCACTCTTTGATATCTGGCGCTTCAACAACGAAACCGGCGCGCCCAAGCCACGCGAGATGGCGCAGGATGTGCTGATCACACGCCCCGGCTTTGACCCCGCGCCGCATCCGCTGCCGCCGGGCGGAGCCTGCTGGCTCCGGGCGCTCAACAACGGGGCAAGTTTCGGAGCCGCTTTCGAAGCGGCCATCGCCGCGGTCCCGGAATTCAACCTTGTCGCCGCGCTGACGCTTGCACTCGATACTTCCGCATTTGCCGGGATAGACCACAAGGGCCTGAAATGAATAGCCTTTCATCACTTTATCTCGGCATCGCAAATCGTCTCGACCGCGCCGATTGGCTGATCCCAACGCTTGCACGCTTCCTTTTCGCGGCGATCCTGACGGTCTATTTCCTGAACTCGGGCCTGACCAAGCTGGGCGAAGGCGTATCGGGCATCTGGACCCCTTCCGTGGGGGCATACGCCCAGATATTCCCCAAGGCGCTTGAGGCCGCAGGCTATGACACCAGCGCCCTCGGGCTCTACCATTGGCTTGTGGTGCTGGCGGGCACCTGGGCGGAATTTCTTCTGCCCGTGATGATCGTGCTGGGCGTTCTGACGCGGCTCGCAGCAATCGGCATGATCGGCTTCGTCGTTGTTCAGTCGCTCACCGATGTCTACGGCCACGGGCAGGCAAGCGAGATCGGCGCATGGTTCGACCGCTTTCCGGATGCAATCATCCTCGATCAGCGCGCTCTTTGGGTTTTCCTGCTGCTCACGCTCGTCATCAAGGGGGCCGGACCGATCTCTTTCGATCGCGCGCTCAGCGCGCGCTAAGCCCGACGATGGCGGTCAGTCCGTCTGAAGCAAAACGCTAACTTCGCCCTCTACCTCCTTGTTCCAACCAAGGAAAAGATGGTTATCCACAAGGATCAGCGGCCGTTTCATCAAGGTCGGATGCGCCACGATCAGCGAGAGCGGCTCCTGCGACCGTTCTGTCGCATCCAGTCCCCGCCACGTCGTTGAGCGCGTGTTCAGGAGCCTGTCGCCGAATGCCTCGAAAGCCCGCTGCAGTACATCTTCGGGTATCCCGTCGGCGCGGACGTCCCGCAGTTCCGCCTCCGGGAACGCCTTCATTGCTTTTCTGCACGTGTCGCAGTTCTTAAGCCCAAAAATTAGCATTTTCCTCGCGCCCCTACTCGCCTCACGGTAATGTTTACGCGCCATTCCTTGATTTTTCCGCGTATCGGACAATTTGTTTATCCATGCACCGGACAAAGCGCCAGTGCAGAGAATAGCCCGCAGTTGCGGGTAAGGAGAAGCAAAGGAGGCACGGGAAATGCCAGTAGGCACCGTGAAGTGGTTCAACACCACAAAAGGCTACGGATTTATCGCACCCGAAGGGGGCGGCAATGATGTATTCGTCCATATCTCGGCCGTCGAACGGTCCGGGCTGACGGGACTGGCCGATGATCAGAAGGTCAGTTTCGAACTCACTGAAGGCCGTGATGGGCGTCAGATGGCGGCCGATATCACGCTCTTGTAAGACAAAAAGCCCGGCTGCAAAAAAGGCCGGGTCCAGATAATTCAATCTCTCTGTAAAGCCGCCAGTCTCTGCAGCGCAGCTTGATTTTTCTCACTGCTTTTCCCGCATCAGTTTGCGGACCACGCGGCAAAGTGGTGCTCGGCAGCGGCAGTGTTTTTGTCAGGCTCTCGCCTTGGCTTCTTGTCTTTTCATACTGCTAAATGAAAAAAGGCCCGGACCGCACAACCCGAGCCTTCGCCTTTGTTGATTTACAGGCTCAATACTCGGCGCATCCTTTCACGCCCGGCCGGCAGTCAGGTCGCGCAGAGCGGTGGTAGGTCTTGCGCTTCACGACCCGCTGCGGTGTCTGCATCATCTGCTGATAGGTGATACGTTCGGTCGGCCGTCCACAGCTGACGGTCCCCGACACAGTGACCGGCTGCAGCCCCGGCGGACAGTAATTCGCCGTGGTCGGCACCGGGTAGACCTTCGTTTCAGGCACGTAGGGCTTGGTTTCTTTCACCGGCTTCTTGGTATCGGTGTCCTTCTTGCTGAAGTCCTTCTCCTCCGGAGGGCCGTCCCGGTTCTGGATGATAACCACAGTGGGATCTTCCCCATCCGGCTCCTCGGTGACCGGATCGTCGTCGGTCACGTCCTCATCGGGCGGATCCTCGGTCACCGGGTCCTCGTTTGTCACGTCCTGGTCGTTCGGCGGGTTGGGTGGATCGTTCTCGAAGCCGGTGATGGCCAGCGCTGACACGGGCAACGAGAGGGAAAGGATGAGGGCGAGAATAGCGGGTAGTTGGGGTTTGATGCGCATGGCGCTCCCTCGCTTTGTGTTTCTTGACTGCTCGTTGCCGCAACCTTGGCCCCGCGACAGTCACAAGTCTAGCTTTTTCATAGGCGTGTGCGGATTTCGCAGGCCAGATGATGCAGGTTTCCCACCGGGGACCACTAGCTCTGGGGCTATGACAGACGCGCGGGGAGGTTCTGGTAACCGTGAAACCGGATGCGGCCGCCGGGGGTGCGGGTGTCGGAGAGCCTGTAGTCGGGGAAGCGTTTGAGGAAATGTTCGAGGGCGATGCGGCCTTCCATCCGCGCCAGCGTGAGGCCCACGCAGAAGTGGGGGCCAGCGGCGAAGGCGAGGTGGCGGTTGGGGTGGCGGGTGATGTCGAATTGGGTCGGGTTATCAAAGACTTCTGGATCCCGGTTGGCAGCACCGATGCAGAGATGCAGGTTGGTGCCGGGTGGAATTTTGTGACCGCCGAATTGCACCTCCGCCGTGGTCTCGCGGTTGCCGAACTGGTTGGGGGAACGGTAGCGGAGGACCTCTTCGACGCCCCTGTCGATGAGGGTCAAGTCATTGAGAAGACGGGATTTTTGATCGGGGTGATCGTGCAGCAGAGCAAGGCCGTTGCCGATGAGGTTGGTGGTGGTCTCATGCCCGGCGTTGAGGATGAAGATGCAGTTCTGGATCAGCTCGATTTCGGAGAGTTTTCCGCTGTCGTCGCCCTGGATCAGGCGGGTCAGGACGTCGGTTTCGGGGTCCCCCGGATGGGCGCGGCGGCGGGCGATAAGGTCTTGTAAATATTGCTTGAATTCGGTGACGGCGGCGTGGCCTCGGGCGAGTTGGGCCTCGGTCAGCGTGGGCTCCAAAGCGCCTAGGATGGCGAGGGACCAGTCGCGCAGGGGGTGACGCTCCTCCATGGGGATATCGAGGAGGTTTCCGATAATCTGGATGGGGATGACCGAGGCGAAATCTTCAATGAGATCAGACTCTTGCGGCATGTTGTCGAGCAGGTGATCGACCGTTGCGATGAGGCCCGGCTCCATTGCCTTGAGCGCGCGGGGGGTCAGCGCGCTGGTCATGATGCGGCGGACGCGGGTGTGGAGCGGCGGGTCGTTGAAAACCAGGCTTGTCGTGTGGTGTTCGTAGAGCGGGGTGCCCCGGCCGAACTTAGGGGCAAAGGCTTGTTTTTTATCGGAAATATAGGTGCCCGTGTCCTTGTAGATCGCACTCAGATCAGCATGGCGGCAGATCAGATAAGACCCGTCGGGCTGGGGGGTGACGGGGCTTTGGCGCAGCAGATCGTCGTAGAACGGGAAAGGATTGGCAACGAATCCGGCGGGGGGATTTGCGAGGTCGAACATGGGCTTACGTGGTTAACGGGCGATTTCGTGAAGGATGGGTTAATTATCACAGTTTGTACACCGCGCGTACACCGGACAGGCATATGCGTGTCACGGGGGGCCGGTGTTGCGTCAGGGCGGTTAACGGGGCGTCCGGGCGTGGGGTCAAACCACACCCTACGCCATGCATTCGCGGCAGCGGGGGATGGCGGGGTCGGCCTTGAGGCGGGCGGGGGCGATCTCCTCCCCGCAATCGGTGCAATAGCCGTAGTCGCCCTCCTCGATCCGTTTGAGGGCGGCGTGGATGCGCTGGCGCTCGGCGGCGCGGCGGCGGACCTGGGCCTGGGCCATAGCCTGGTTCTGGAGCGCGTCCATGCGGGTCAGCCGGCCCGTCGATTGTTGGTCGAGCGTCACGGGGCCGGTGGCGTCATGGGCGGCGGCATCCTCGGCGTCGAGGGCATCGAGACGGGATTAGAGAATTTTGCGGGGGTCCGTCATTCGGCGGCGATGACGGTGATCGCCTTGGCCCTTTGCATTGTCTCTGCGTCACGTCGCGCGGTTTCGAGGTCGAAATGGGTTTGCAGGTTCAGCCAGAATTCGGCGCTGGTGTCGAAAGCGGCGCTCAACAGGAGCGCGGTGTCGGCGGTCACGGCGGATTTGCCCGCGATGATGCGTGTGATGCGGTTGGCGGGCACGCCGAGGCGCTTGGCGAAGGCGGTGGCGCTGAGGCCGTAGGGCGCGAGGAATTCCTCCTTGAGGATTTCGCCGGGGTGGATCGGGTCAATGGTAGTCGCAGATTTCGACATCGGTGGCACCTCCCTCTTCCCAGCGGAAACAAATGCGCCACTGGTCATTGATACGGATGGAATATTGCCCGGCACGGTCGCCGGAAAGTTTTTCGAGCCGGTTGCCCGGCGGGCTGCGTAGGTCACGCACCTCGGCGGCGGCGTGAAGCATCAGCAGTTTGCGTTTCGCCTGCCGCGCGAAGGGGCGGAACTGGCGGGCGGGTTGGCCTGCGGTGTGGAGTTTTTCCGTGTGTTTGCAGGCGAAGGTCTTGATCATGTTGGTACGTGGTACGTATCATGGATTGGCGCGGAGTGCAAGGGGTTGGGCGGTGCGATGATGTAGGGTGGGATTTATCCCACCGTTGTGGTGGGTGGGTTAAAGCGCGCCCTACGCTTGCTGCCATCGCCATTCCGAGTGACTCAAAATGTTGTCGTGCCAAAAAGCGACAACTCTGTTAACCGCTAGTTTTTGCCTCCAACGCTCTAAACGTGCATCTTCTCCGACCGGATTGAGATATTCTGGATGCACGCGTTCAACAATTTCGATTTGCTTTTCTCGGAAATACTTAGAAATAAGAAGATTCAAATGCGTATCGTCGCCGCTATAGCCAAATAGAATCAACCCGTGACATTCTATCATCGCCTCCTCAAGCCTTCTCCAATATTTCCTCAATATTGGCGAAGCGGCTATGACCGCGCTCTTATGCTGCACGTGAGTCAAAACCAAATGGGAACTTGAATATCCTTCAAGTTGACGCACACCGGACATCGAGGATTTGTAGAATTCGCCGGTCGGAGAATTGTACTAGAGAGGTGAACCGTGAAGATGCAGATAGTAGCTCTGCCTCGAAGGATGATATCTTTCCAGATTCTCTGCGGAGAACGCAGAGACAAATCCATCGATCATACAGGAATAACCTCGAAACAATTCAGTGTTCACAAAAGATCTATAGAGTAATTCATCATAATTGAGCGTCGCAACATGGCTTCGTGTTTCAAGCAAATAAGAAACTAACGTATCAACGAAAGGTTGAGGCAATACGTGTAGGCCAAGATGAAAGTAAGATGCAGCCGCATGAATGTAGCTTCTAATTGCAAACGGAAAAAGTTTTCCGTCTTCTGTGAGCCAACTCGCGCCGTCTTCGGTTTCGTTCTTCGCAATCTCATCGCAAGCCGCCAACACCCTCTGAAGACGATCAAGATCGGCCTCGCTCTTTGGTGCAACGTTTGTCTCGTCTTCGAGAACGGCTCCAGGAAGACATCTGATAATTAGTTCCTTCTGGGGTTCGGACAGAATAGCAGGGTTGTTCCAAGCTGAATTAAGCGCGACCTCTAATTGAAAGAAGCTGTTGTCCAATGCTCTGCCGAGACCATTGCCAAATAGAATTAGCTTCCGCATTCAGTCGCCTATATTACCTCATCAGCCGCGCACAGCGCGCCCGTTTTGAACTCAAAACGCTCCACTGGAGCGTTTTGCCCCCGCTCAAGCGGGGTCGTTCAATACCCCCTCAAATTCCCGCCATTCCCCCTTGGACATGCCAGAGGTCTCCTGCGTCACCGTCTCACCCTTCAACATCCGGCGGACACAATCAAGGGCTGTGGCGGAGAGGTTGGCTCCGCCTAAGCGGTAGTCCTCGAAGGCGCCGTAGGCCGCCGGGACCCAGTCGGCGACGACTTTGCAGATTTCCTCGGCGTAGACGCGGATTTCGTATTGGGCGTGGGCGTCGGCGCGCAGGCGGAGGAAGTGGAAGAGGTTGTGCAGGTCCACCTTCCAGTACCATTGGGTGTAGATATTGGCGGGCAGGTTCATGCGGGCGAGTTCGCGGGCGAGGCCGTCCTGGCCGTCCTGGCTGATCATTTCCTCGTAGTGGTCGTAGGCGCGGGTTGAGTCGGCCTTGAGGTATTCGAGGACGCGGGCGGCTTCCTCGCCTTCGAGGAGTGCGCCGCGGCCCTGGTTGTTGACGGTGCTTTGCGCGTTGAGGTTTTCGGGGGCGGGGATGTAGAACTCGCGGTCGAGGATGGAGTAGCGGGCGGAGTATTCGTTGACGTTGGCGGTGCGGTGGCGGATCCACTGGCGGGCGACGAAAACGGGGAGTTTGACGTGCAGCTTGATCTCGCACATCTCGAAGGGGGTCGAGTGCCAGTGGCGCATCAGGTAGCGGATGAGGCCGGCGTCGTTCTGGACGGATTTGGTGCCTTTGCCATAGGAGACGCGGGCGGCCTGGCAGATGGCGGCGTCGTCGCCCATGTAGTCGATGACGCGGATGAAGCCGTGGTCGAGGACTTGGTGGGCCTTGTAGAGATGCGCCTCCATGCCGGGGACGGTGGCGCGCAGGGTTTCATGGGTCGTGCTGCGCAGGGCGTCGATTTCGGCGGTCTGTTCGGGGGAAAGGGGCATGGGCAGCGGTCCTCGGGTGACAAGATGGATTCGCGCACCACTATATCTGGGTGCAGGGCATGCAGGAACTGCAATATGCGGTATTGTTTTTTGACCACCCTTGGGCAGTAATTTGCACGTCCCTGCCGCGTGATCGTTGACAAGAACACCCCTTTGCCGGGAAGGTCTGGCAAAAGCAGTCAAACAGGCAGGCAGTCATGAAAATCAAGCTAGCGGGGCTGGTGCTCTGCACGTTTCTTGTTGGGTGCGGCAGCGGCGAGGCGCCCTTCGGCGGCGATGCGACGCAGGACCCGGACGCAACCCCGGAAGACGGCGGCACGATCGACAGCGACCGGTCGATCCCGCCGGGCACGGCCTCGCCCTCGCCCGATACGACGATTTTCCGCAAGGAGGCGCAGGACGGCACCAGCGGCAACGGCTTTGCCGAGGGCGTGCGGTATAATTCCGAGGACGATACCTTTACCGTGGACAACCTGCCGTTCGACGGTGGCGACGACACCCCCTACATCCGGGGCGTGGCGGTGGGCAGCCTGGGGGACTACGCGGTTTACGAGGCGGTGGACACCTATCCGGATTCGCTCAACGGCTCGACAATCAGCCAGTTCCGGCACCGTGCGATCTATGGGGTCAGCCGGTCGGGCAATACCGAGTTCGCGATCATCCGCACGGGCGATTACGTCAACTACGGCTTTGGCGGTTTCGTTTACGAGCGCAACGGCACGGTCTCGCTGCCGACCACGGGTCAGGCGCTTTACGACGGTAAAGGCGCGGGGCTGCGGGATTACACCAACCGGGGCGGGCTGGAATACTCCACCTCGGACGTGCAGATCGCCATCGACTTTGACGATTTCAACGCCGACACGGGACGCTTCGAGGGGGCGGTTGACGGTTTCGTCTTCAACCGCCGGGTGTTCGACCTTGCGGGCAACGAGATCACCAATGACATCATCGGTCGAATCAACGCGGGCAACAACGCCTCTCTGACGGCGATCCCCACGGCAGTCTTTACCATTTCCACCAATGCTTTGGACAACAACGGCGAGATCGTCGGCACCCTGGGGTCGCGCTTTGCTAACAATTCCGGCAATGCGGTGACCTACGAAACGGGCCAGTACTATGGCATCATTTCGGGGGACGAAGCGGAAGAACTGGTCGGGATCATCGTGCTTGAATCCACCGTCGATCCGTCGGCCGAGAGCGTGCGCGACACCACCGGTTTCGTCATCTACAGGGAACCCCGCTAGGCATGATCGCCGGGCTTTCGCGCCTCGCAGCCGGAGCCGCCCTTTGCATCTGCTGTCAATGGGCGACTGCCGAGGCCCAGACCACCCTTGCGCCAGACGAGCTGCGCGCGGCGGCCACGGTTGCCCTGCGGGGCAGCGATGCGCCGACCGCGCGCGCCTATGCAGAGGCGCTGGTGGCGCGTGACCCGGATGATCTGAATGCGCATCTGATCCTTGCCCGCGCCGCGCGGGACATGGGGGACATCCCCCCTGCCCGCGAAGCCGCCCGCGCCGCGTGGCACCTGGCCGACACCGATGCGGAGCGCTATTCGGCGGCGCTCATCACGGCGCAGGTACTGTCGTCGGATGGCAAGCGCACCCGCGCGCAGCTTTGGCTGCGCCGGGCGGCGCAATATGCGCCCAACGATCTGTTGCGCGAGCGGGCCAAGCGCGATTTCCGCTATGTGCGGATGCGCAATCCCTGGCAGACGGACCTGACCTTTACCTTTGCACCCAATTCCAACATCAACAACGGCTCGGCGCGGGACCGGTCGCGGCTGAATTACGTGATCTCGGAATTGCTGTTCGGCGAGCCTATCGAGTTCGACCTTGACGATGCCGCACAGGCGATCTCGGGGATCGAGATCGGCGGATCGATGCGCACGCGCTACCGTTTCCATCAGACGCCGGACACGGCCCATGACGCCAAGCTGTCGCTCAGCTACCGGACCTTTCAAATCACCGACGACCTCGCCGACGACAGCATCACCGGGTCGGATTTCGCCTTTGGTGCGCTGGCGGCGGGTTACGGATATCGCCGGCTAAACCTTGAGCGGAAGGGCGAGTTCGCCTTTGACGTGGAGGGCGGGCAGACGTGGTATTCGGGGTCGCGCTATGCGTCATATCTGCGGGGACAGGCGCAGCAGTCCTGGCAGGTGAGCCCAAGCCAGAAGTTTCGCTTTGGCGGTGAGTTGGAGCGGCAGTGGGGTCAGGCAACGCCGGATCTGGATACCGTCGAGCTGTCGGCGAGCGTCACACAGGGCTTTGCCTCGGGCAATTCGGGTTATCTTGGTATCTTCGCCAAGGCGACGACGTCGCCCGATCCGACCTCGGAGTATACCGAGGTGACGCTGCGCACCGGGCTTGCGCTGAGCAAGCCGATCTTTGGGGCCTCGGTACAATTCGGCCTTGGGGCAAGCTGGCGCGATTATGACATCAGCCGGGATTCGCCGGACGGGCGGCAGGACAACCGGATTTTCGCCGATGTGACGGCGACCTTCACGCAGATCGACTATTACGGATTCAACCCGAGTGTGACGCTGTCGGCCTCGAGCACGGACAGCAACATCGGGCTATACGATGTGAACCGCGTGGGTCTGAACATTGGGATACGGTCGTCGTTCTGACGTTTCGTGATCCGTTGGCGTAGCGGCGCATTTTTCGAAAAATGCGGGGCGGAAAATTCGAATTTTCCGGGGCGGACTTTCTGAAAAGTCCGCCGGGCGGCACCTCGCCGTCACGCTTCGGTGAGGCGCTGGTATCCGGGCGCGGGCATGCTAGGTTCGGGGTCAGACAAATCACCAAGGAGCCCCATCATGCCGATCAAGTACCTGCACACCATGGTGCGTGTGAAAGACCTCGAGAAATCCATCGCCTTCTACGAGCTGCTGGGCCTCAAGGAACGGCGCCGGATGGAGAACGAACAGGGGCGGTTCACGCTGGTCTTTTTGTGCCCGCCGGGCATGGACGATGGCCATTCGGATGTGGAGCTGACCTATAACTGGGACGGCGACGATGGCCTGCCCTCGGACAGCCGCCACTTCGGGCATCTCGCCTATACGGTCGAGAACATCTACGAGACCTGCCAGCACCTCATGGACAATGGCGTGACGATCAACCGCCCGCCCCGCGACGGGCGCATGGCCTTCGTACGCTCGCCCGACAATATCTCGATCGAGCTTCTGAACGAGGGCGGCGCGCGCGAGCCGCAGGAGCCCTGGGCCAGCATGGAGAACACCGGGCATTGGTAAGAGCGGCGGCAGCGCTGGTTCTGGCACTGGCCGCGCCTGCGGGGGCGGCGGAGTGCCGGTTGGCGTTGCTGCTGGGGCTGGATATTTCCAGCTCGGTCGATGCGGCCGAGGATGCCTTACAGCGCGGGGGCATGGCCCGCGCGCTCTTGGCCGAGACGGTGGAGACGGCGTTTTTCGCCTCGGGCACGCCGGTGGCGCTGGGGGTGTTCGAGTGGTCGGGGCGGTATAACCAGGAGGTGATCCTCGACTGGACGCTGATCGAGAACCGCGCGGAATTGCAGCGGGCCTCGGACGCCATCGGGGCAAGCAGGCGCAGCTACAACGAATTTCCCACGGCCATGGGCGAGGCGCTGATCTTTGCGGAAGCGATGTTGGCCCGCGCGCCCGACTGCTGGCAGCGGACCATCGACATCGCGGGCGACGGGGAGAACAACGAGGGGCCGGGGCCGCAGGCGGTATACGCCTCCTTTCCCGCGTTTCGGGAGATCACGGTGAACGGGCTGGTCATCGTCAATGCTGCCGATTTCCAGACGCCGCACCGGCTGAACCAGTTCTATGCCGAGCAGGTGCTGCATGGCGACGGGGCCTTCATGATCGAGGCGAACGGGTTTAACGACTACGAACGGGCGATGCGCGACAAGCTGGAGCGGGAATTGAGCGTGACGGTGATCGGCCGCGCGGAGGGGCCGGGATGATCCGTGCTTTGACCTTTGCCCTGCTGATCGCCCTGCCCGGCGCGGGTTTTGCCAATTGCCGTCTGGCGCTGTTGCTGGCGCTGGATGTGTCCAGTTCCGTCGATCCGGCGGAGGACCGGTTGCAGCGCGGGGGCGTGGTGGCGGCGCTGACGGCACCGGAGGTGGTGGAGGCGTTCTTTGCCTCGGATCAGCCGGTGGCGCTGTCGGTTTATGAATGGTCGGGGCGGTATCAGCAGGATGTGCTGCTGCACTGGACGATGATCGACGGCGAGGCGGCGCTGGTGGCGGCGGCGGAAAGGGTGGCGGCGAGTGTGCGGAGACACTCCGACTACCCCACGGCCATGGGTCACGCGCTGGGACGCGGCGCGCGGTTTTTCGAGGAAGGGCCCGACTGCGCGCGCAAGACGCTGGACATGGCGGGGGACGGGCAGAACAACGAGGGGTTCGGGCCGCAGCAGGCCTATGGCGCCTTTCCCTTCGACGACATCACCGTGAACGGGCTGGTGGTGAACGCGGGGGATTTCGAGGGGGAGATCGGGCTTATTGCCTTTTACCGCGCCGAGGTGCTGCACGGGCCGGGAGCGTTTCTGGAGATCGCCAACGGCTTTGCGGATTACGAGCGCGCGATGCGGCGCAAGCTGGTGCGGGAGCTGAGCCCAGCGGTGATCGGCAGTCTGACTGGCGACAAAGGGCCGGGCAGATGATCCGCGTAGCGGCCCTTGCGCTTGTTCTGGGTCTTGGTGCCGGGTCGGCGCAGGCCGAATGCCGGCAGGCGCTGGCGCTGGCGCTGGATGTGTCGGGCTCGGTCGATGCGCGGGAGTACCGGCTGCAGATGGGGGGCGTGGCGGCGGCGCTGGATGACGCGCGGGTGCGGGACAAGCTGATGGCAATGCCCTCTGCCCCAGTGCGGCTGATGATCTACGAATGGTCTGGGCCTGCGGATCAGGCGATCATCATCCCCTGGACGACCATCGACAGCGAGGCGACGCTGGACGGGGTGATCGCCACCTTGCAGGCGACCGAGCGGCGCGATGCGACGCCGGGTACGGCCCTGGGGGTCGCGATGATCGAAGGCGCGCGGCACCTGCGCCAGCAGGCGGAATGCTGGAAGCGGACGCTGGATATTTCGGGCGACGGCAAGTCCAACCTTGGCCCCAGGCCCCGCGAGGTGAAGGAACGTGTCGCCGCCAGCGGCATCACGGTCAACGCGCTGGTGATCGGCATCGACAACCCCGGCATGGGCGACATCCGCCAATCCGATATCGGCGAGCTGTCCTCCTACTTCCGTGCGGAGGTGATCGTTGGGCCGGAGGCCTTTGTCCTGACCGCGCTGGGATTTGCGGACTACGCACGCGCCATGACGGAAAAGCTGATCCGGGAGCTGGACGGACTGGTGCTCTCGCGGCTGTGAAGGGCGTCACGGGATCGTGCGTGGGATGTGAAGCGCGGCCCTGCTAGATCGGTCGCGTTCACCATGAAACGAGGCCGCCATGCACGCTTTCTCCCGCCGCTCCTTTCTGCTTTCTTCGGGTTCTGCCCTCATCGCCGTTGCCGTGATCCCGCCCGCCAGCGCCGGGTCCTCCCGCGTGTCGACCGATGCCAAGGGCCGGGCCATCAGGGGCTACGATACGCGTGCCTACTGGCGCGAGGCCGCGGCCGAGGAAGGGACCGACGCGCATACGGTCACCTGGAACGGCGCGATCTGGCGTTTTGCAAGCCCGGCGGAGGCCGAGCTTTTCGCCAGCGACCCCGGAGCCTATGCGCCACGCTTCGGCGGGTTTTGCACGCGGGCGATGTCGTTGAAGAAGGTGGTGGATTCCGACCCGACGGTCTGGCGCATCTTTGATGGGGGTCTGTACCTCTTTGCCCAGCCGCGCGGGGGCGAGAAGTTCGATGGCAACGAGGCTGAGATGATCGCCAGGGCGCAGGCGTTCTGGGATACGCTGGACTGATATTTGCGGTTTCGGTCCGGACAGTTCAGCGGTGCTCTTATGAACACGAAGAGCCCCCGGCTTGCGCTGGAGGCTTTCGGGTGATGCGCCAAGTGGTCAGGCGCTGAAGGGCGCGCCCGCAAGAACGAGCAGGACGACGGCGGCAACCGACATGATCGCCGTGGTGCGCAGGCGGGTGCCAATGTCGTCGTTCCGGTCCTCTTTGTAGGGGCGCGATTTTCTCGGTGCGGCGATGCGCTCGATGTTTTGCAGATAAGCTTCGTGTTCGATGACATTGGGGTGTTTCATGGCTGGGCTCCTGTTGATGAAGTGATGGGAGCAGCCTGCCAGAGCCGGGGAGAGACCGGGTAGTGCAGGAAGTGAAGCAAGGCCGGTACAGATTATGAACTGGATCGACGCGGGCAGGCTTTGCTAGCTTTTGGGCAGCAAGGAGTAAGGCCCATGAAATCGAAACCCTATGGCATCGTTTGCCCGATCACCCACGCCTGCGAAATCCTTGAGCCGCGCTGGACGATCCCGATCCTGTCAGAGATGTGGGGCGGGTCGAGCCGGTTCAACGACATCAAGCGGGGCGTCGGTAACATTTCCCCCGCGCTGCTATCGAAGCGGCTGAAAGAGCTTGAGGAACATGGCCTGATCGAGCGGATCGAAGACCCTGCCACCGGTGCGGTGGATTACATCCGCACGCAGCGCGCGATTGATCTTGAGCCGGCGCTGGACGCTTTGGGGAAATGGGCGCAGTGCAATATCGAGGCGCGGGTGGCGCTGGAAGATACGGATGTGTCCACGCTGATGTGGCACATGCGCAAACTCATCGAGACGGAGGCGCTGCCCAAGCGGCAGGTCGTGATCCAGTTCCGCTTCAGCGATCCGGGGCTGGATTACGACACCTACTGGGTTCTCTATCGCCCCGGACTGCCGCTGGAAATCTGTTCGACGATCCCCGGCTTCGATGTCGATCTTTATGTCGAGACCGACAGCGTGTCGCTCAGTTCGATCCTGCTGAGCCGGACGACCATCGCGCGCGAGCTGGATGAAGGGCGGCTGTTCCTGAGTGGCGATGCGCTTTTGGCGCGGACCATGGACCGGTGGCTTTACCACCGGGAAAAGGAAGACCCCCGCAAGGTGCGCAAGCTTGAATCCATGGCAGGCTGATGGCGCCCAGTGCGCGCGTCGCCGATTTCAGTAGATATAGCGGATCTGGTCGGTCCAGTACCGCTCCATCCGCTTGAGCGAGACGGTGATTTCGCTGATCCCGTCCGGACCCAGCACGCCCTTGGCCATGAGGCCGTCGGCGTGGCGGGCGAAAAGCTCGCCCACGATGGCGCGTATCTTGCGGCCCTTCTCGGTCAGGCGCACGCGGACCGAACGGCGGTCGATCTCGCAGCGCTGGTGGTGCATGTAGCCCATTTCGACCAGTTTCTTGAGGTTGTAGCTGACATTGCTGCCCTGGTAGTAGCCGCGGCTTTTGAGTTCGCCGGCGGTGACCTCGTGATCGCCGATGTTGAAGAGTAACAGCGCCTGGACGGCGTTGATTTCCAGCACACCGACGCGTTCGAATTCGTCTTTCACCACGTCCAGCAGCAGGCGGTGCAACCGTTCGACCAGCGACAGCGCCTCGAGGTAGCCGACCATGAAATCCTTGCTGCGCGGGTTTCGGTTGACGGGTTCCTGAATGCTCATCTGAAGTCTCCGACTCGATCCGTTGCGAGGGAAACTGAAGAAAAAATCAGAATATTTCGTTAAACCCAGCGTTTAGGTCGCGAAGCTCGATCGTGGCGGTCAACCCGGCTGCGCGGCGTAGAGGGCCTGCACGTCCGCGATCATGGCCGCAAAGCGGTCGGGGGGTGCCACCTGGCCCGTCACCCACTGGTAAAGATCGTGGTCGTTCTCGTTCAGCAGCAGGTCGTAGAGGCCAAGCGTCGCGTCGTCCATCTGCGCCAGCCGGGCGGCGGCGTAGGCGGAAAGGATCAGGTCCATTTCCTTGATCCCCCGCCGCATGGAGCGCATCTGCAGCCGCTTGAGCGTATGTTCGCGGGGCTCAGACACGCAGGGGTTCCTCAGCGAGGGTGCGCATCCGCTTTTCGAGACGACCCATCGCCTCGGCATTCGAGAGCATCTCGGCGCGCAGGCTGCGCATCTCGGCCAGGATGGTCTTGACCTCCTCGGTCGGCGCGGTCTCATCATCAAGCGGCGCTTCGATCCCCTCGCCCTCGCCGGTCATCAGCCACATCATTGATACGTTCAAAAGCCCCGCCAGCATCGACAGCCGGTTCGCGCGGGGCTCGGACAGGTCGTTTTCCCAGGCCCGCAGCGTGGCGAGACGCACACCGATGCGCTTGGCCAGTTGTCCCTGGGTCATGCCCGCGTTTTCCCTTGCGGCGGCGACACGGTCACCAAAGGTTGCCGCGTCGGGTCCGTACCAGTCTGTCTGTTGCGTCATCCTTGCGTTCTCCTTGATTGACCAGAACCGATCGCGCTTGATCGGGTCGGGGGTGCCCACTAAGAGTGTGGGGAACCCATAACCGCCAGAGGCCCCCAATGGAATTGCTCTCAGCGACACTTGACCGTGTCAAACCGTCCCCGACCATCGCAGTGACTACAAAAGCGGCAGAACTCAAGGCCGCGGGCCGGGATATCATCGGTCTTGGCGCGGGCGAGCCGGATTTCGATACGCCCCAGAACATCAAGGACGCCGCCATTGCCGCGATTGCCTCTGGCAAGACCAAATATACCGCCGTCGACGGAATTCCAGAGCTGAAGCAGGCGATCTGTGCCAAATTCAAGCGCGACAACGGGCTGGAGTACAAACCATCGCAGGTCAGTGTCGGCACCGGGGGTAAACAAGTCCTTTACAACGCGCTGATGGCGACGCTGAACGAAGGCGACGAGGTGGTGATCCCGGCACCCTACTGGGTGAGCTATCCCGATATGGTGCTTTTGGCGGGTGGCACGCCGGTGATCGCGGAGGCGTCGATCCAGACCGGATTCAAGCTGACCGCCGACCAGCTGGAGGCGGCGATCACCGACCGTACGAAGTGGCTGATCTTCAACTCGCCTTCGAACCCGACGGGGGCGGGATATTCCTGGGACGAATTGAAAGAGCTGACCGATGTGCTGATGCGCCACCCGCATGTCTGGGTGATGAGCGACGACATGTACGAGCACCTCGTCTACGACGATTTCAAGTTCTGCACGCCTGCGCAGGTGGAACCGGGGCTTTACGACCGGACGCTCACGGTGAACGGTGTCTCGAAAGCCTATGCCATGACCGGCTGGCGGATCGGTTACGCCGCGGGGCCCGAAAAGCTGATCGGTGCGATGCGCAAGGTGCAGTCGCAGTCGACCTCGAACCCCTGCACGATCAGCCAGTGGGCGGCGGTCGAGGCGCTGAACGGCACCCAGGATTTCATCGCGCCCAACAACGAGATGTTCGTGCGGCGGCGCAACCTCGTGGTGGAGATGCTGAATGCCGCAGAAGGCATCAGCTGCCCGGTGCCCGACGGGGCATTCTACGTCTACCCGTCCATCGCGGGTCTGATCGGCAAGACCTCGAAGGGCGGCACGAAGATCACGGATGACGAGGCATTCGCCACCGCCCTGCTGGAGGAAACCGGCGTAGCGGTGGTCTTTGGTGCCGCATTCGGACTTTCCCCGAACTTCCGGGTCAGCTACGCTACCTCAGACGAGGCCCTTAAGGAGGCCTGCACACGTATTCAGACCTTTTGTGCGGGGCTGACCTGATAGGATAAACGCCATGTCGGCGGAACTGCCGGAATATTACTTCAGGGTGCGCGAGAACGGCGCGGTCGTGTTTCGGGTGGACACCGAGAACCGGCAGCGCCGGATCGAGATGGACCAGATCGCCGTGGTCAACATCAAGAACGGCGAGGTGAAACCCCACGGGGACCGCAACCTCACCGAAGAAGACCGCGCCGCCATCGCCCAATGGATGGAGGCGCGAGTCGATCTCCTTGCCAGGCGCGACATCGACGACATCCTGCGCGCGGTGGATCACCTGAACCTGACGACGCAATGGGCCCAGTCCCGTGCCTCGGACGAACAGCTCGATGCGGTGACGGATCAGCTTTTGCTTGCCATGCACGACCTGCGAAGCACGCTGGTGCGCAAGAAGGCCGACCGCATTCTCAAGAAATAGCCACGCCGGGTTACCGCTGTCGGTGCGCCCCCGCAGCACCTGCCCTGTCCGGACAGCGAAGAAGCATGTCAGGGCTGAGGGGCGGGAGCCCCGCGCAGGGTTTTCAACGTCACGCCCCAGAACCGCGCGTTCAGCAGCACCGCCGCGACGCCGAGACCGATGACCAGCCCCGCCCAGACGCCGATCCCCTCCCAGTCCAGCCAGAAACCCAACAGGTAAGAGCACGGCACGCCCACGACCCAGTAACTGAAAGCGGCCATCCACATCGGCACGGCGGTGTCCTGCGCCCCGCGCAGCAGCCCCAGCGCGATGGCCTGCGCGCCGTCGACGAGCTGAAACAGCGCGGCCATCACCAGCAGCCCCGTGCCAATGGCAAGGATTTCCGCCCGCGCCGGCTCGTCCCGCTGCATGAAAAGCGAAATCAGGGGCTCGGGAAAGAGCACGAAAGCCGCGATCGTCAGCGCCGCGAAAACCGCCGACATCACCGTCACCGTCAGGGCGCCCCGCGCCATCGACTCCCGGTCGCGGCGGCCAAAGGCGCTGCCCGCGCGGATCGTCGCCGCATTGCTGAGGCCGAGGTGGACCATGAAGGTGATCGAGGCGAGCTGCACCGCGATCCCGTGGGCCGCCAGCGGCACGGTGCCGAGCCAGCCCATCATCATCGCCGAGGCGGCGAAAAGGCCGACCTCGCTGAGCGACGTCAGGCTGATGGGCCAGCCCAGGCGGAAGACTCGCGCCAGCATCTGCCGGTCGGGCCGCCACAGGCGCAGGAACAGCTGGTGTTGCGGCACAACCCGCAGGATGTAGAGCACCACACCGACAAGCGAGACGGTCTGCGTCACCACCGAGGCGATGGCCGCACCCACCACCCCCAGCGCAGGGGCGCCCCAGTTGCCGAAGATGAAGGCATAATTCGCGCCCGCGTTCACCAGTGCCGCCGCCAGCGTGATCCAGAGCACGACCTGCGTGCGCTCCAGTGCCGCCAGGTAGGACTTCAGCACCATGAGCAGAAGCGCCGGGATCACCCCCCAGCCCGCAACCGAGAGATACCGTGCCGCCTCTGACGCGAGGGCATCCCCCTGCCCCAGCTGGCGCAGGATCGGCCCTGAGAAGATCATCAGGGGCAGCGCCAGCAGGCCAAAGCCCAGCGACAGCCAGAGCCCCATGCGGGTTGCGCGGCGAATGCCGGTCTCGTCCCCCTCGGCGGCGAAGGCCGCCACCATGGGCATCACCGCCCAGGCAAAGCCGGAACCGAAGATGAAGAGCACGAAGAAATAGGTGCTGCCCAGTGTCACCGCTGCCAGCGCCTCGACCGAGAACCAGCCGACCATGACGGTGTCGGTCACGCCGATGGCCACCTGGCCCAGGTGCCCACCGATGAGCGGCAGGCCGAGCCCGAGGGTGGCGCGCGCGTGGCCGCGGTATGTCATTGCCGGTTGCATGACCCCGCCTTACGCCCGCCCCGCCCCGAGGGAAAGGGGGTCTGGCACCGCCGGGCTGTCATCCGGTCGAAGAAGCTTGCCCTTGCGGCCCGGCCCCGTCAGTCTGGCCGGGAACCCGCTGGCAAGGAGACCGGGATGGAGCCCACGCGTACCGAATTCGTCACGCTTGAGGGAGAGAATTTCTTTGTCCGGCATTGGGGCGACGAGGGATTGTCGCCGCTCCTGCTGTTGCACGGGTTTCCCGAATACGGCGGGGCGTGGTCCGAACTCGCGCCGCTGCTTGCAGAACGGTTCCACTGCATCGCCCCCGACCAGCGCGGGTTCGGGCAAAGCTGGGCACCGGCGGAGGTGTCGGCGTATACGGGCTCGAAGCTGGTTTCAGACATGGCGGCGCTGATCGGTGAAGGCCCGGTGACGGTGCTGGGGCACGACTGGGGCGCGGCTGTGGCCTACGGGCTGGCGATGTTCCGGCCCGCGCTGGTGGACCGGCTGATCATTATGAACGGCGTGCACCCGGTGCCCTTCCAGCGGGCGCTGGCGGCAGGCGGTGCGCAGACGGCGGCCTCGCAATATATCCACTACCTGCGGGCAGAGGGATCGGAGGACAGACTGGCGGGGGATGGGTTTGCCAAGCTGACGGCACTGTTCTCCGCCCATATGGATCTCAGCTGGATGGATGACGAAACACGCGCGGCTTACGTCACCGAATGGGCGCGGCCGGGAAGGATGCGGGGGATGGTGAACTGGTACCGTGCCTCGCCGCTGGTGGTGGGCAAGCCCGGGGAGCCCGTGACCGACCTGCCGGAACTGCCCTTGGATAAGCTTCGGGTGCGCTGCCCGCACCTGCTGATCTGGGGGGCGGAAGATACGGCGCTCTTGCCCGAGGCCACCGCGGGGCTGGAGGAATTCGCGGCTGATTTGACCCGGGTGGAGATCGCGAGGGCGGATCACTGGCTGCACCATCAGAAGCCGCGGGAGGTGGCGGCGGTCATATTGGACTGGCTGGATTGATCGGTTGGCGGTTGCGTGGTAGCTTAGCGGAATTACTGCAGCATATTTTTTGCGCCACTCTTTTTTGAAAGTCATCCCATGCTTCCAGCCGCCCGCCTGCTCGACACAGTGACCCATGACATGCTTGTTCCGAGCGGTATGGTTTCCGCCCCTACGCCCGGACGTCTTCCGACCGTCATCATCGAGAACCAGCCGGCTGCCCGCATTGGCGATCTGGTGGCCTGTACAGGTGCCATCTCGGCCGGTATCGTGCATCCGCCTCCGCCCGCACCGGTACCGATTATCTTGGGTAACTTCACGGTTGTGACAGAAAATTCACCGCAGGCGCGCTGGGTTATGGATACGGCAGGCTGTGGAACGTTCCTTGGGGATTCGAAGCTGATTCCAACCCGGAAGACCCTGATCGGGGTCTGACGCAGGCGGCTGCGACCCTATTATCCTGAACTGGTTTACCGGCGCTGCCCTGGATGGGGTTTTCGATCAGGCGACGGGTCGTCAGGCGAATTTTGCGGCGGGGGAACCCTGCCCTACGCGTGGGACCAATCGTCAGGATCGTCGGAATTGCCGGGGCTGAGGCCGATGATATCGCCCTCGGTCCAACAGCCGAGGCCCAGAACGGTGCGGTTGGCGTAGGCGAAATAGGCGGTGACCTGGTTGATCTCGAGAATCTCGCCGTCGGACCATCCGGCCATGCGGAGCGCTTCGACGTCCATTTCGGCCATGTCCTGCGGCGTGCGCGTGAGCCTTTCGGCATAGCGCATCGCGGCATGATGTTTCGCCTCGAGCGGCGTGGCGGCGATGTCGCGGGCGTCGATGCCTGCGCGGATCGCCTCGGCCCGCGCGTCGTCTTTCAGCAGGCGTTTCAGCCCGGCAAAGTGATGGGCGACGCAGTAGTCGCAGGCGTTGAGGGCGGAGACCCAGACGCCCAGTGTTTCGAGGAACCACTTGGGGATCTCGTTGTCGCGGTGGTGCAGGACGTTCTTGTAGATCGCCATGTGCCCCTCCATCGAATGGGGGCGCAGGGAGTGCATCATCATGATGTTGTCGACGTTGTTGCCGGGGCCGGTGACACGCTCGTAGAGCGCGCGCAGCTTGCCGGTCGCGGCGTCGAAGGGGATGGTGGTGATCCAGGGCATGGGCGGGTCCTCTTTTACAGCAGAGTGACGCTAAGTTGCGAGAGAGACAACGATTTACGGCAATTTCCACGGTTTCGTGGTGTTCTGTCTTGGAAAGCTTGGAGAGAAATCGTATATTTAAATGTACATTTTGGAGCGCACACCGATGAACAAAATCTACGCCAACCAGATTGCCACCATGACCGAGATGCGCGAGCCGCAGAAGGTGCTGGACCGCGCGGGCGGCAAGCCCGTGGCGATCATGAAGAATTCGCGCTGCGTGGGTTATTTCGTGCCGGTCGAGGCGACGCTGGAGGAAGAACCGCGTTATGCGACGATGGAAGAGGTGATGGACAGCCTTGAGCGCACCCGTGCGCAGGCCCAACCGGTTCTAGACTACCTGAAGGACAAATGAGCTACGTTCTTCTCGACGCGGTACTCGTCGAAGTGATCCACGACAATGTGCTCAATCCCGGTGAATTGCAGGGAATGGCGGGAAACAAGTCCCTTGAAGGTGCTTTGGCGCGGGTGGACAACCGCCTGGTGTACGGAATGGTCGGCGATATTTTCGATCTGGCCGCTGCTTACGCGGTTGCGGTGGCGACAGGGCATGTGTTCAACGACGCCAACAAGCGGACGGCATATCGCTGCATGCTGGCTTGTATCGACCTCAATGGGCATGCGATCAGCCATGACACCGTGGAAGCAGGCGACATCATCCGCGAGGTTGCCCAGCGAAAGATGGATGAGGAAGACCTTGCCGCCTGGTTACGGCGCAAGGCTGTGGAGTAGGGCTGCTTTGATACGCGCAATGGCCCCTGCCCTGCTAGTCTGTGGCGCGCGGACAGGATAGAATCCAATAGATCACGCAAAGGTAGAGCGATGCCGATCCCCAAGGAATGGAAAGAACGGCTGCGTCGCGCCCGCGACTGGGTGCGGACCCGTGTGCCGTTCGGGCTGCGCACGGTGCTGGGGCTTTTGCTGATCGTGGGCGGCGTCTTTGGGTTCCTGCCGATCTTGGGGTTCTGGATGATCCCGCTGGGGCTCGCGGTGATCGCCATCGACATCGATGTGCTGTGGAAGTGGCTGAACGGGCGACATTGATCCGCCTGCAGGTCCCTATTTCCGCGCGCGGCTGAAGACCATCTTCTGATTGTGCAGATCCTCTTTCGCGCCTATCCACGCATAGGCGAGTAGCGCCGGTTCGCGCCTGCCCACGGTGATGCGGTGCAGGTGGTCGGGCGGGTTGAAGATCATCGAGCCCGGCACGTAGACGCCCTGATGGTTCTCGGACACGGCCCCCGAAAGGCAGACATAGCTTTCCGTGATCCCCTTGTGGGCATGGGCGGGATAGGTGCAGTTCGGGGCGAAAAGCACCACGCCCAGGATGATCTCGTCGCTGAGGATCGGGCCCGAGGTGCCGGCGATCTCGGCATAAGCGTATTTGCCCTGCAGGCCCTGGGGCATCTTCTCGTAGCCGTATTGCCAGCTGAGCTGGTCGCGCACCGCGTCGAGGGCGCGGATGGCCGGTGCCATGCTCCCCTGCCGCCCCTCGTCGAGCGCGCGGCGCAGATGCGCGGTGACGGGCTTTTGCGCGGGCAGTTGCGGGGCGACCGGCGCGTTATGGCGTAAAAGCCGCCCGATGGCATCGCCAACCTTGCGCTGGTGGCTGGCGATGCGATCGCTACCACCTGCGGGGATGTAGCGGTAAAGCTCCTCGAACTCCTGCAGCAGGTAGCGCCAGTCGGGCTGATCCAGCAAATCCTGCGTGAAACGGGCGGTGTCCGTCGTCTGGCGTTTGGCCTCTGTCATCGCGCTGCTCTCTTTCCCGGGTGTCCCTAGACCTATGGCCCAATAGCCAAAAGGAAAGCACGGTGCAAAGGGTCAACCGCCCTTCCCCCCTGCCCGCCGCTCTGGCATAGTGTCCGGCAATCAAAAGCGAGCCAGAGCAGCCCATGACCGACCTTCTTTCCCAGACGGAAACGACCGATTACGACGCCTCTTCCATCGAGGTGCTGGAGGGGCTGGAGCCCGTGCGCAAGCGCCCCGGCATGTACATCGGCGGTACTGACGAGCGGGCGTTGCATCATCTGGTGGCTGAGGTGCTCGACAACTCGATGGACGAGGCGGTGGCGGGGCATGCGAACCGGATCGAGGTTGAGCTGCACGAGGATTACGCGATCACGATCCGCGACAACGGGCGGGGCATTCCGATTGATCCGCATCCGAAGTTTCCCGACAAATCGGCGCTGGAGGTCATTCTTTGCACGCTGCACGCGGGGGGCAAGTTCTCGGGCAAGGCCTACCAGACCTCGGGTGGTCTGCACGGGGTGGGTGCCTCGGTGGTGAACGCGCTGTCGGATTCGATGGTCGTGCAGGTGGCGCGGAACAAGGAGGTGTTCGAGCAGCGGTTCTCGCGCGGGGTGCCTCTGGGGCCTGTCGAGAAGGTGGGTGCGGCACCCAATCGGCGCGGGACGACAGTGACCTTTCATCCGGATGCGGAGATATTCGGGTCGCACCGTTTCAAGCCTGCGCGACTGTTCAAGTCGATCCGGTCGAAGGCTTACCTGTTCTCGGGCGTGGAAATCCGCTGGAAATCAGCGATTTCCGACGGTGAGACGCCGCAGGAGGCGACGTTTCATTTCCCGGGCGGGCTGTCGGATTACCTCAAGGAGACGCTGGGCGGGGCCACGACTTATGCCGAAGCCGCGTTTTCGGGCACTGTGGATTTCCGGGAGAAATTCGGTGAGGCGGGCAAGGTGGAATGGGCAATAAATTGGACCCCTTCCAGAGACGGGTTCATCCAGTCCTACTGCAACACCGTGCCGACGCCCGAGGGCGGCACCCATGTGGCGGGGTTCTGGGCGGCGATCCTGAAGGGGATCAAGGCTTACGGGGAGTTGGCCAACAACAAGAAGGCGGCGCAGATCACACGGGAGGACCTGATGTCGGGGGGCTGTGCGCTGGTCTCGTGCTTTATCGCGGACCCGGCGTTCGTGGGGCAGACGAAGGATCGGCTTTCCACCGAGGCCGCGCAGAAAATGACCGAAGGGGCGGTGCGCGATCACTTCGACAACTGGCTGGCGGCGGATACCAAGAGCGCCGGGGCGATCCTCGATTTCCTCGTGCTGCGCGCCGAGGAGCGGATGCGCAGGCGGCAGGAGAAGGAGACGGCGCGCAAGTCGGCGACGAAGAAGCTGCGGCTGCCGGGCAAGCTGACCGACTGCACGGCGAAGTCCCGCGAGGGGACGGAGCTTTTCATCGTCGAGGGGGATTCGGCGGGCGGCTCCGGCAAGGGGGCGCGGAACCGTGAGACGCAGGCACTGCTACCCTTGAAGGGGAAAATCCTGAACGTGCTCGGCGCGGCGTCGAACAAGCTGACGACGAATGCGGAGATCAGCGATCTGTGTGAAGCTTTGGGCGTCGGGATGGGGACGAAGTTCAACATCGACGATCTGCGCTATGAGAAGATCATCATCATGACGGACGCGGACGTGGACGGGGCGCATATCGCGTCGCTTTTGATGACGTTCTTCTTCACGCAGATGCGGCCGCTGATTGACCACGGGCATCTCTACCTCGCCTGCCCGCCGCTCTATCGGCTGACGCAGGGGGCCAAGCGGCTTTACGTGGCGGATGACGCAGAGAAGAACCACTGGCTGGAAAAGGGCCTTGGCGGCAAGGGCAAGATCGAGGTGCAGCGCTTCAAGGGTCTGGGGGAGATGGACGCGAAGGACCTCAAGGAGACGACGATGGACCCCGCAACCCGCAAGCTCATTCGCGTGTCGGTGGACGAGGACGTGCCGGGGGAGACGGGGGACCTGGTGGAGCGGCTCATGGGGAAGAAGCCGGAATTGCGGTTCCAGTATATTCAGGAGAACGCGCGGTTCGTGGAGGAGTTGGATGTTTGACGCTTGAAACCTCGAATTAATATATGCATATTAATTTGGAATGGGATGAAGAAAAGCGACAGCAGACCCTGTTCGAACGCGGCATAGATTTTGCCATCATAGCAAGGCTCGACTGGGATACCGCCGAGGTGATCGCTGACGACCGTCGCGACTATGGCGAACAGCGCCTTAGGGTGACGGGTCTGATCGAAGGAAGATTGCAT
Organism: Sulfitobacter sediminis; assembly: GCF_040811725.1. Lineage (NCBI taxonomy): Bacteria > Pseudomonadati > Pseudomonadota > Alphaproteobacteria > Rhodobacterales > Roseobacteraceae > Sulfitobacter > Sulfitobacter sediminis. The sequence continues at coordinate 16,242 of NZ_JBFNXX010000003.1, read as the reverse complement.
GTCGCGGTAGTAACGCCCCGGCCAGATGCGCTGCGCGTGATCAGCCTGCGCAAGGCGAACGAGAGAGAGAAGCGAAGATGGGCAAGGAACACCTGAAAGCAAGCGAGCCGGATGACGAGAATCCGGAGTGGACGGAAGAGGACTTTGCCCGCGCGAAGCCCGTGGACACCTTCCCGGAACTTGCCCGCCTTGTCAAACCGGGCCGCCCGGCCATGGCCGAGGCGGAGCGCAAGCAGCGGGTGACGATGTATCTGGATCAGGACGTGATCGCGGTCTTGAAGAAAGACGGGCGCGGGTGGCAGACGCGGGCGAATGAGACGTTGCGAAAGGCGCTGGGGTTGGCGGAGCGGTAGGATGGGTGCCTGCACCCATCACACGACGGTCGGTCATCCCAAGATGGGTGCAAGCACCCATCCTACGGGCAATCCCCTACTCCTGTATCGCCTCCAGAAACGCCACCAGGTCCACCACCGGACGGCTCGTTATGATCGGCTGGCCGGTCTCGGCCTTCATCGGCACATCCTCGCCCTCGAAGAACTCGCCGTAGACCGGCATGGGGGAGCCATGGGCGACCAACGGGTCACGGCCGTCGATGCGGGTGACGACGCGGACGGTGGGGAAGACGCCGTCATACCGGGCCTTGAGGGTCCGCAGGTTCGGGGGTTGCAGCACCATGGCGGGAGCGAGCGGGCCGTTGCCGCGGACCTCGGCCCCGTGGCAGACGGCGCAGTGGGTGTCGTAGAGTTCGGCGCCGATCTGCGCGTCCTGCGCAAGCGCGGCGCAGGGTATGAGGGCAAGGGCCGTGAGGGCTGCGAGATAGGGTTTCATGGGCGGTATCCTCCTGCTTTGGCATCAGACTAGGGGCGGCGCGCGCGGTCTGCCCTGATCCGGATCAAATGGCGCGGTTTTCCCCATCAAAGACCGGAACGCCGCCCCGCGCAAGCGGGTGCCCCTTGCATGATCGCGCGTGGCGCTTAGGGTGTGGGAAAACCTGCGAGAGACCCCATGACGCCAGAGCTTGCCCAGAAAATCCTCGACGACAATTTCGCGCCTTGGGTGAAGGCGCTGCAGCCGAAGATCACCGAGATCGGGGAGGCGCGGACGGTGCTGGTCATGCCGATCAGCGCCGAGATCAACCGGGTGGGCGATATCGTGTCGGGTCAGGCCATCGCGGCGCTGGCGGATACGGCGATGGTCTTTGCCTGCATGGGGCATCTGCAGGCGCTGGCGGCGGTGGGAACGGTGACGCTGGACACGCAGTTCCTGCGGCCTGCGAGTGGCGAGAGCATCCGGGCGGAGGCGGAGGTGACGCGGGCGGGCAAATCGATGATGTTCGCGCGGTGCACGCTGATCGCCGAGCCCTCGGGCAAGCCGGTGGCGCTGGCCACGGCGACGTTCGCGCGGTGAGGCTGGTTTGCCTTGTGCTGGTGCTGCTGGTGGCGGGCTGCGGGCGGCCTTTGACCGAGAACGAGCGGGCGTTTCTGGGGACGATCCATGGCGAGACGCTGGATCTGGACCGGGTGCGGCTGCATGACGGCGCGCCGACGCGGGCGGTGACCTTTCGGCGCAAACCGCGGCCGCGGACGACCTGCCGGGAGTTGATCCTGCCGCCGCCCGAGGACGAGATCGTCACGACGAAACCGGCGGCGGTGGCGCTTTGGAACCGGGTGCTCTTCGACAAGGACTGGTATCTGGAGGATTACCTGCCCGATTACCCCGATACCGTGGGGATCATCGCGGCGATGCTCTTTGCGCATGAGATTACCCATGTCTGGCAGTGGCAAAACCGGGCCGAGACGGGCTATTCGCCGCTGCTGGCGGCCTCCGAGCATGGCGGGGGGGCGGACCCCTATCTCTTCGAGGTGGACGAGGGCCGGCGGTTCGGGGATTTCGGGTTCGAGCAGCAGGGCTCGATCGTTGAGGAATACGTCTGTTGCCGCGCCCTGGCGCCGCAGGGGACGCGGACGGCGCGGCTGCATGCGCTGATTAATCAGGTGATGCCGGTGGCCCCGCTGCCGCAGTCGCGGGAGTGGAACGTGCGGCTGCCCTGGGACGGGGTGGAATTGCGCGGGATATGCGGGTGACGGGCTGAGGATACCCGGCATGCGGCCTTGCGGAAAAGTTGAACCGGGTGCGCGAAAACCCTAGCGCTGGATGCTTTCCATATAGGCCAGCAGCCCGGCGAGCGCGCGCGGCGTGGGCGTCAGCACGCCGTCTACCTCGAGCGGCACGAGATCGTCCGCCATGGCCCCGCCAAACTGCGGCATCACGCGGGCGAGGTGCCCGCCTTCGGGATCGCCGTAGATGTAGCTGAGCGCGCGGGCGGTGGGGAATGCCCCGCCGTTGCGGCGGGCGAGCGTGGTGAGGTCAGTGGGTTTGGGCGAGAGGCCTTCACTTGCTGGTCCCTCCCCTCGCCCATCCCTCCCGTGACATGAGGTGCAGTTGGCGGCGAAGAATGCCGCCCCCTCCTCTGGTTCCGGCATCGACACCGGCGCGCAGGCAATCAGCAAAGTCAGAGCCGTCGCGGCCCCGAGTGAATAGGCTGTCGCCCGCATTGCGCCCTCTCCAACTGACCCAACGGTGCGTTCATCTTGCACCGTTCTCAAACACTTGCCATGATCCAGATCAAAGATGGCCCGGAAAGGCAAGACATGGCTCATTACGCGTTGATCATGCTGGTCGCGGGCATCGGTATTCCCATTCTGGCGGCAATGAACGCGGCACTGGGTAGGCACGTGGGTTCGCCCGCGGCCGCGGCGACGGTGCTTTTCGTGGTGGCGTTCCTCGCCTGCATGGCGGTGGCGACGGTCACGGGACCGCATGCGCTATCGCGCTTTGCCACGGCACCGAAGCACCTGTTCATGGGCGGGCTCTTCGTGGCCTTTTATGTCCTATCGGTCACTTTCATCGCGCCCAGCTTTGGCGTGGGCAACGCGGTGTTCTTCGTGTTGCTGGGCCAGCTTATCTCGACCGCCGCGATTGACCATTTCGGGCTGTTCGGCGCGCAGGTCTCGCCGCTGGGGCTGGCGCGAGCGAGCGGGATCGCCCTGATGGCGGCGGGTGTCTGGCTGACCCAGCAGGTCTAGGCCGCTGCGAGCGCCTGCATCTGCGCCCAGACCGCATCGGCCACCTCGACGGGGTCGCTGCGTTTCTTGCCCTGCCCCGGCATGCGTGCGTCTGGGTCGGTGCTGGCGAGCTCTGCCAGATCGGTCAGCCGGCTGCGGAAATCGGGAGAGGCGGAGGGGTCGATCAGGATGTAATACTGGCCGAGGTCATGGGGCGGACCTTCGGGCGCTTTGAGGGGCTTGACGTCTTTGGACAGCACACCTCCGGTCATGCCTGCCGCCAGAAGCTCGGCCATGAGGCCGAAGCCCCAGCCCTTGTAGCCTCCCATGGAGACGAGCGAGCCTTGCAGGGCCGCCTCGGGGTCGGTGGTTGGCTTGCCTTCGGCGTCCACGGCCCAGCCTTCGGGAATGCGCTCTCCGGCGGCCTTGGCCATGGTGATCTTGCCCAGTGCGACGGTGGTCGTCGACTGATCGAACTGCATGGCGATGCCGCCCTGCCCGTCCGGGACGGAAAAGGCGATGGGATTGGTGCCGATCACCCGGGTCTTGCCGCCCGGCGCGGCGACGATGGGCGAGGCGTTGGTGAAACCGATGCCGATAAAGCCTGCGTGCGCGATCTGTTCGGTGAAATAGCCCAGCGAGGTGCAGGTATGCGCGTGACCGACGGCAAGTGTTGCAATCCCCTGTTGGCGCGCGGCGTCGAGGGCGACAGGCAGTCCATAGGCAAAGGCGGGCTGGGCAAAGCCGAAATGCGCATCCACGTGGACCACAGCGCCGCGCGGGGTGCTGACGGTCGGGGTCACCTTGCCCTTGACCCGGCCTGACTTCAGCTGCTGGCAGTAGCTTTCGACGTAGTAGAGACCGCAAATCTTGTTGCCCACGGCCTCGGCTGCAGCGACGGCGCGTGCGACCTCAGCGGCGGGAAAGGCATCGGCCCCATGGGCCAGCAGAGCGGCCTGAACGGTATCTTCTATATCCTTGAGCGAAACCTGAGCCATCGTGTGTCTTTCAATACACGGCACAGGGCCGCCCCCCACTTTGAGCGAGAGGGTGCCGACACGTCAAGCGACATGTCTTTCAGGTTGTGGAAAGCCGCCCGGTCTCCAGACGCAGTTGCCGGTCCATCCGGGCGGCAAGGTCGAGGTTATGGGTGGCGATCAGTGCCGCAAGACCGGTGTCGCGCACCAGCTCCATCAAGGCGGCGAAGACCTGGTCGGAGGTGGCGGGGTCGAGGTTGCCGGTGGGCTCATCGGCGAGCAGCAGGCGCGGTGCATTGGCGAGCGCGCGGCAGAAGGCCACGCGCTGCTGTTCTCCCCCCGAAAGCGCCGCCGGACGGTGATCCGCGCGCACGGCGATGCCGACCTTGTCGAGCAACCCGCGCGCGCGCTCCTCGGCAGCGCGGCGGGCGGTGCCGTTGGCGAGTTGCGGGAGCACGATGTTTTCCAGAGCCGTGAACTCGGGCAGCAGGTGGTGGAACTGGTAGACGAAGCCCACGTCGTTGCGCCGGGTCAGGGTGCGGCGGCGGTCGGACTGGCCGGTCATGTCCGCGCCGCCGATCTGGACGGTGCCCGCGTCAGGCGTGTCGAGCAGGCCAGCGATATGCAAGAGCGTGGATTTGCCCGCACCCGAGGGGGCGACGAGGGCCACGACCTCGCCCGGTGCGAGGGTGAGATCGACGCCGCGCAGGACCTGCACCTCGTTCGGCTTGCCGGGGTTGTAGGCCTTGGTGATCCCTTCAAGCCGGAGCGCCTGTTCACTCATAGCGCAGCGCCTCGACAGGGTTCATGCGTGCGGCACGGCGGGCGGGGAAGATCGTGACGATGAACGACAGGCCCAGCGAGAGGGCGACGGCGGAGAGTACGTCGGCGAGATGTAACTCGGCGGGCAGATAGTAGATGCCACGGATCGACGGGTCCCATGCGTTGCCGCCGGAGAGGTAGTTCACGAAGCCGAAGATCTGGTCCACGTAGATCGCGAAGAGGCAGCCGAGGATCACGCCCGCGATGGTGCCGATGATACCCGTGAAGGCCCCGCAAATGAAGAACACGCGCAGCACCGCGCCCTCGGTCAGGCCCATGGTGCGCAGGATGCCGATGTCTCGGCCCTTGTTCTTGACCAGCATGATCAGGCCAGAGACGATGTTCATGGCAGCGATCAGAACGAGGACGGAGAGGATCACGAACATCACGCGATCCTCGATATCCAGTGCCGAGAGGAAGGCGCCGGAGGCGTCGCGCCAGGTCCAGACCTGTCCGCGCGGGCCCGCGGCCTGAAGAAGCGGCAGGGCGATCTGATCGACGCGCTCAGGCTCTTCGATCATCACTTCAAGTTCGTCCGCTACCCCCTCGCGATTGAAGAAAGATTGCGCTTCGTTGATCGGCAGATAAACGCGGGTGCGGTCGATGTCGTAGCGGCCGGCGGCAAAGATATAGACAACCTCGTAGGCGTTGACGCGCGGACTGGTGCCGAAGGCGGTTTTCACGCCGTTGGGCGAGATCAGCTTGATCCGGTCACCGACATTCACGCCCAGGGTCTGGGCGACGCCGATGCCGATGGCGATGCCCTCCTCGAACCGGGCGATGTCGCCCCGCGCCTTTTCAGATGCGGCGATGCGGGGGATGGTTTTCAGGTCTTCGGACGCGATACCATAGACCTCGACGCCCGCATTGGACTGGCCGAGATTGGCCATGACCTGCTGGCGGATCAGGGGAGCGACGCGGGTGACGCCGGGGACCTTCGCGACCTCAGCAGCGAGCGTTTCGTAATCGGCGATCCGGCGGTCGATCTGGCCATTCGGTGCCACCTCGCCGAACTGGTAGACGGTGACATGGGCGTTGGACCCCAGGATCGTGTCCACGAATTCCGCACGAAAGCCCGAGCGCACGGCGAGCGTGGCGATGAGCGCGAAGACCGCGAGCGTGATGCCGATGAGGCTGATCCATGTCATCACGCTCACGCCACCCTCGGCGCGGCGGGCGCGCAGGTAGCGCCAGGCGATCATCCATTCGAAAGGCGCGAAAGGCGCGGTCTGTGCCATTTGCGGCTCCTGCTCGTTCTGGGCGCAAACTGGGGTTTCGGGGGAACAGGGTCAAGCGGGCATTGCGCCCTATTGGAAGACCGCGCCTGCAAGCGCGCCGTCAAGGCGCACCATGGCGTCCCAGTCGACGCAGGCGTCATAGGCCACCACGACCGACCAGTCGCCCATCCAGCTGACCGCATAGCTGCCCGCCTCGAGCCTGCCCGGCAGGCAGAGCGCGCCGAAGTGCCAGTAGTTCATGGCCCCGCGAAATTCCCGCTGGGTCATGCCCATGCCGTAAAAGGCCCCGCCGCCCATGTCGGCCGAGGGCCAACGACCCGGCGCGCGGCCTATCTTGCCGCCGGGGCCGAAGGCCCAATGCATGAGGCGCGCATAATCGCCGACGCTCATCTGCCAGCCGCCCCAGGCGGCCATGGCCCCGGTGCGCGGCGACGGGCTGGCGGTGGTGAGACCTGCGGGGGTCAGCACCGCGCCCGCGCAGAAATCCGCATAGGGCCGCCCGGTTTCGGCTGCGATCATCGCGCCCAGGATGGCATAATTCTCGTTGTTGTAGGCGTATTGCCCCGGCGTGCCGTTCTGGGTGACACGAGACAGCGCGGTTTTGGTTGCCTCGCCCGCGCGGTCGTCCTCGGTATCCAGCCAGATGCCCATCATCGCCTGCGTCTGGTCGGGGGCAAGGCCGGTGGTATGGGTGATCAGCGCCTCGACGGTGATGCCGTCGGGCCCCTGCCGGAGCACCGCGCGGGCGCTCGTCTGTTTCGTCCAGACCCCGGTTTCGATGAGATGCGCGGCACAGAGCGCCGTCACCACCTTTCCGAGGCTCGCAAGTTCCATCGGTGCGCCCGACTCGATCCCGATGCCGACTTCGCGCTGGGGCTGGCCCGCGCGCCAGATGGCGATGGCGCCGCTTGTCGCTCCGGCCTCGTTTATCCAGACGCGGAAGGCGGTCTCGAGCCTGTCGGGCACGGATTGCGCCATGGCCGCGACGGGCAACAGCAAAGCGATGCAGGCAAGAACGCGGATCATGGCGAGGCCTCTCCCGGTGAACGGGAGAAGCTTAGCAAGCGCCGTCCGTCCGGCAAAGCGTCATGCGTGGGCGGCGTAGATCTGCGAGAGGCGTTCGACGGCCTGTTCGGGCGGCATCTCTTCGCTCTCGCCCGTGCGGCGGGAGGTCAGTTCGACCACCCCGTTCTTCAGCCCGCGCGGGCCGACGGTGATCCGCCAGGGCAGACCGATGAGGTCCATGGTCGCGAACTTGCCCCCCGCGCGTTCGTCGCGGTCGTCGTAAAGCGGCTCGAGCCCCAGGGCGGTGAGCGATGCGTAGAGCGCCTCGCAGGCGGCATCGGCCTCGGCGTCGCCCTGCTTGAGGTTGACGATACCCGCATGGAAGGGCGTCACGCCTTCGGGCCAGATGATCCCCTTGTCGTCGTGGCTCGCCTCGATGATAGCGCCCAGCAGGCGGCTGACCCCGATGCCGTGGGAGCCCATGTGCACGGCTACGGGTTTGCCATCGGGGCCCTGTACGGTGGCGCCCAGGGGATCGGAATACTTGGTGCCGAAATAGAAAATCTGCCCCACCTCGATGCCGCGCGCCACGCGGCGGCGGTCTTCGGGCACTTGGTTGAAGAGCGCCTCGTCGTGGGTTTCATCCGTGCGCGCGTAAAGCTTGGTGAACTCCTCCATGATCGCCGCGCACTGGGCGTGATCGTCGTAGTCGATGTCGCGGTCGCCGAAGGTGAGGTCGGTCACCGCGCTGTCATAGAAAACCTCCGACTCGCCCGTTTCGGCCAGCACCAGAAATTCGTGGGTGTCGTCGCCGCCGATGGGGCCACTGTCGGCGCGCATCGGGATCGCCTGAAGGCCCATCCGCTCGTAGGTGCGCAGGTAGCTGACGAGGTGGCGATTGTAGGCGTGCAGCGCGTCTTCCTTAGAGAGGTCGAAGTTGTAGCCGTCCTTCATCAGGAACTCGCGGCCCCGCATCACGCCGAAGCGGGGGCGGATCTCGTCGCGGAATTTCCACTGGATCTGGTAGAGAGTCAGCGGCAGGTCGCGGTAGCTCGAGACATGGGCGCGGAAGATATCGGTGATCAGTTCCTCAGCCGTGGGCGTATAGAGCATGTCGCGCCCGCCCCGGTCCTTGATGCGCAGCATTTCCTCGCCGTAGGCGTCGTAGCGCCCGCTTTCACGCCAGAGGTCGGCGGATTGCAGCGTCGGCATCAGCATGGCGTGATGGCCCGCCCGCGCCTGTTCCTCGTGCACGATCTGCTCGATCCGGCGCAGCACCTTGAAGCCCAGCGGCAGCCAGGAATAGATGCCTGCAGAGGCCTGCTTGATCATGCCCGCGCGCAACATCAGCCGGTGGCTCACGATCTGCGCCTCGGCGGGCGTTTCCTTCAGTACGGGCAGGAAATAACGGCTCAGACGCATCGCGGCGCTCCTTGGGAAAATTGCTCGGCGCCTGAGTAATTGAAAGCGGGGACGGACAAAAGCCTGATTTCGGCGGTTGAGGGACGGTGCACTCTATTCTGCACCGGGGCGGGAACGCGTGTTTGCGGGCAAACACGCTGCCTCCCGCTCGGCAGAACACTGCGTGTTCGCCGTTCTCCGGGCTGGAGCCGCCTTCGCTTGAGCACGTCAGGGCGGAGGGATGGCGGCTTGCCAAGGAAAATCGCGGAGGGACCCGGCTTTGCCGGGATACCGCTATTTTCCTTGGGAAGACGACAGCGCTCTGCCATGAACGGGATCAATCGAGGGCGGCTCCAGCTTTTCCGGGATGGTGAGTCTGAAGCCCCGCCACATCACCCATCCCACACCATGATCAGCCCCGATTCCCCCCGCGATGAGCCGGCGTCAGCCGTGCGAAGAGCCCCCCGCCGCGCGGCGTGCCAGTGCCACGGCAACCTGCGTCGCGCGGGCCATGTCCTGCACCGATATCCACTCCAGCGGCCCGTGGATTTCCTGCATGCCGGTGAAGATATTGGGGCATGGCACGCCCATCTCGGTCAGGCGCGAGCCGTCGGTACCGCCCCGGATGGGGATCGAGACGGGTTCCAGCCCCGCGTCCCGGACCGCCGCGCGCACCAGTTCCACTGGGGTCATGTCCTTTTCCAGCCAGTAACGCATGTTGCGGTACTGCGGGGTGATCTCGCAGGCGATGCGCGCGCGGGGCTCGGTGGCGGCGACCGTCTCGCAGACCTGTCGCAGGAGTGTGCCCTTGGCCTCCAACCCCGCCATTTCGAAATCGCGGATGATGAGGGTGATCACCGCCTCCGAGGAGCCGCCCTCGATCTCGGAGACATGGATGAAGCCTTCGGTCCCTTCCGTGGTGTCGGGTGTCATCGTGACCTGGGGCAGCATCATCACGATCTTTGAGACCAGGTGCAGGGCGTTGACCATCTTGTCCTTGGCGAAACCGGGATGGGCCGAGACGCCGGTCACGGTGACCTTGGCGCCATCGGCCGAGAAGGTCTCGAATTCGATCTCGCCGGGCTTGCCGCCGTCGAAGGTATAGGCGAAGTCGCAGGCGAAATCCTTTGCCAGACGCGGATCGACGCCGCGGCCGATCTCTTCGTCGGGGGTGAAAGCGAGGCGGATGGGTCCGTGGGGGATGTCGGGGTTCTGCAAGAGGTGCCGCGCGGCGGTCATGGCGATGGCGACACCTGCCTTGTCGTCGCCACCCAGCAGCGTGAGGCCGCTGGCGGTGATGATGTCCTCGCCCACCTTTTCGGCGAGGTAGGGGGAGTTCTCGGGCGAGAGTTTCAGGTCCGGCGCATCGGCAAAGGTGATATCGCCGCCGTTGTAACCCCGGTGGACCACAGGTTTCACACCCGCCGCGTTGAACTGCGGGGCGGTGTCCACATGGGCGCACCAGCCCATGGTGGGGCCTTCCACCGTGCCCGGGATCGTGGCCAGCACCACGCCGTAGTCGGTCAGCTTGACGTCACTGGCCCCCATTTCCTCAAGCTCGGCCACCAAGAGGCGCGACATGTCGAGCTGGATCGCGGTGCTGGGCTGGGTTTTCGAGTTGGCGTCGGACTGGCTGTCGATGGCGGCATAGCGCAGCAGGCGGTTTTCCAGTTCGGCGTCGAAATCGGTGCGCATGGGCGGGCTCCTTTTTGCCCGCGATCTGGGGGCGCTCTGGGGCGAGAGTCAAGCCGTGCTCAGGCGATCAGCACCCGCGCGAGCGTGCGCTGCATATGGGCGATGAAGCGGTCCTGTTCCCAGCCGCAGTCGATGCAGAGGTGTTCCCAGACCCGGACGGAGAGGAGCGACCAGAGCAGGTCTGTCGCCTCTTTCTCTGACAATTCGGGGCTGAGCGCGCCGTCACGGGCGAGCGCCTCGACCGCTGCCGCGCATCCCTCGCGCACCGCCTGCATGCGGCCCTCCCAGGCCGCTGCGGCCTCGGCGTCGCTGTCCTGCATGGCCATGAGCGCCTTGGCGATGCCGTAGATACGGGGAATGTAGTTCCCCCAGACGATGACCCATTCGCGCAGGCGTTCCTCGCCGGTTTCGGCCGCGCGGCTGGCGACAAGCTGGCTTTGGATGTCGTGAACCTCGTCCAGATAGCGCGTGGTCGCCACCAGAAGCTCGGCGCGATTCGGGAAATGCAGGTAAAGCGCCTGGCGGCTGATCTTCGCCGCCTTGGCGATATCGGACATGCGCACGGCGCTTGCGCCGCCTTTTTCCAAGAGTTTCCAGGTGGTTTCGAGGATGCGCTTGCGGGTGGGGTTTTCGATGCTTGACATGGCGTCAAGTTATCGCTTATTGACACGGTGTCAAATTTACACGGTGTAAAGTGAGCGAATTTGAAAAGGAGACCACCATGAAAACCATCGTCTTTGGCGCCACCGGCAGCGTAGGAAAACTGGCCGTCGAACAGCTTTTGGCAGAGGGCCATGCCGTCACCGCCTTTGCCCGCAGCCCCGAGAAACTGGGCCTCACCCACCCTGCCCTGACCCTGCACGCGGGCGATGCTATGGACGCGGACAGCGTCGCGGATGCCATCGCGGGCCATGACGCGGTGATCGTGACACTGGGCGCGGGCATGTCGCGCACAAGCCGCATCCGCTCGCGGGGGACGCTCAACGTGATCCGGGGGATGCAGCGGCACGGGGTGCGGCGGCTGATCTGCCAGTCGACGCTGGGCGCGCAGGAAAGCTGGTCGAACCTCAACTTTTTTTGGAAGCGCATCATGTTCGGCGCGCTGCTGCGACCGGTCTTCAAGGATCACGAGTTGCAGGAGCAGCTTGTCGCGGCCAGCGGGCTTGACTGGACCATCGTGCGCCCCGGTGCCTTTGCGGACGGGCCTGCGACGGGGGCGTTCAAGGAAGGCTTTGGCCCCGAGGAGCGCGCGCTGACGCTCAAGATCAGCCGGGCGGACATCGCGGCCTTCCTGGCGCGCCAGTTGAACGACCTGCGCTACGCCCGCCAGGCCGTGGCGATCTCGAACTGAACGAAAGGAATGATGACATGACCCTCCCCCTTACCGTCTGGCCGCTTCTGGCCCTCAGCATGGCCACGGGCCTTCTGGCCGGGGTCTTCCTGACCTTCTCGGATTTCCTGATGCGTTCGCTGCACCGTTCGGCCCCCGCCAGCGGCACAGAGGCAATGCAGCGCATTAACCGCGAGGTCTATCGTTCTGTCTTCATGGTGCTTTTCCTTGGCATGGTGCCGGTCTCGGCGCTCGTTCTCGGCTATGCGCTGCTGGCGCTCTCTGGGCCGGTTGCCACGTGGCTGACGTCGGCTGCGGTCCTGTACCTGCTGGGTGTTTTCGCCGTCACGGCGGCGGGCAATGTGCCGATGAACCAGCGGCTGGACGCCATGCCGCTGGCCGGCGAGGCGGCGCAGGGCTACTGGCCCGTCTACGTCACCGGCTGGCTGCGCTGGAACCATCTGCGCGGGCTGGCGGCCCTTGGGGCCTCGGTCAGCTATGCGGTGGCGGCGCTGACTTTGGTGGCGGGTGGCTGATGCATCCGCCAAGTTTTCGCAAGGCCACCCTTGAAACCCCCCTCCGGTTGCGCAATGTCAAGAAGAGCCGCAACCGGAGACCCCCATGGCCCTGCCGATCCGTGACCAATTGAAGTACTGGGGCGTCGCCACGGCGGTCTTCCTCGTGGTGCTCTGGTTTCTCGGCGATGTGCTGGTGCCTTTCCTTCTGGGCGGCGCGATTGCCTATTTCCTCGATCCTGTTGCCGACAGGCTGGAAAAGATGGGCACCTCTCGCGCCATAGCCGTGCTCATCATCACCGTCATGGCGATCCTGATCTTTGTCCTGCTCGCCCTTCTGGTGATCCCGACGCTGGTCAACCAGACCGCCAGTCTGATCGAGACCGCGCCGCAGCTTCAGCGGAGCTTCACGAATTTCCTGACCGAACGCTTCCCGTCGCTGCTTGACGAAGGCTCCACCCTGCGCTCGTCGCTCAACTCCATCGGGGCCACCATTCAGGAACGCGGGGGTCAGTTGCTGGAAACGGCGCTGTCCTCCTTTGCCTCACTCATCAACATCCTCGTGCTCTTCGTGATTGTGCCGGTGGTATCGGTCTATCTGCTGGTTGACTGGGACCGGATGGTTGCCTCTATCGACAAGCTGTTGCCGCGCGATCATGCGCCGGTCATTCGGCAATTGGCACGGGATATCGACGCGACCTTGTCGTCCTTCGTGCGCGGCATGGGCACGGTCTGCCTAATCCTTGGTACTTATTACGCGATTGCCCTGATGATTGTCGGGCTGCAATTCGGTCTTGTGGTGGGTTTCATCGCGGGCGTGGTGACCTTCATTCCCTATCTCGGCGCGCTTTTGGGCGGCGCGCTTGCCCTGGGTCTGGCATTGTTCCAGTTCTGGGGCGACTGGATGTCGATCGGGCTTGTCGCCGGTATCTTCTGGATCGGGCAGGTGGTCGAAGGGAACATTCTGACGCCGAAGCTCGTGGGTGACAGTGTCGGGTTGCACCCGGTCTGGCTGCTGCTGGCCTTGTCGGTGTTCGGCGCGTCCTTCGGCTTTGTCGGCCTGCTGGTCGCCGTGCCGCTGGCCGCGGCCCTTGGGGTGCTGGCGCGCTTTGGCGTGGACCAGTACAAGGATAGCCTGCTTTATCGCGGCACCGGGCAGCACGGAACGGACGACGACTGAATGGCCGAACAGCTTGGCTTTGACCTGCCCAGCCGCACCGCGCTGGGGCGCGACGCGTTTTTCGTGAGCCCGGCGAATGCCGTGGCTTTGGCGATGATCGACGGTTGGGAAAGCTGGGCGGGCGGCAAGCTGGTGCTGACAGGGCCGGAAAGCGCTGGCAAGACGCATCTGGCGCATGTCTGGGCCGAGATGTCGGGGGCGCGGATCGTAGCCGCGCGGGACCTGACGGAGGCGGAGGTGCCGGCGCTGGCGCGGGGGCATGTGGCGGTGGAGGACGTGCCGCAGATCGCCGGAGACCCGCAGGCCGAGACGGCGCTGTTCCATCTGCACAACCTCGTGCTTGCTGAGGGTCACCGCATCCTCTTCACGGGCGAGGCTTCGGTCGCGCAATGGGGGTTGTCCCTGCCCGACCTCAAAAGCCGTTTGCAGGGCACCACGGCGGCGGTGCTGGAAGCGCCGGACGACGCGCTGCTCTCGGCGCTGCTGGTCAAGCTGTTCGCGGACCGTCAGTTAAGCCCCAAGCCCGAGGTGATCCCCTACCTGGTGGGGCGGATGGACAGATCCTTTGCCGGGGCCATTGCACTTGTGGAACGGCTGGATGCCGCCAGCCTCGCGCAGAAGCGGCCGATCACGCGGCAGCTTGCCGCGCAGGTGCTGGACAATCTGCCCGAAGGCGCGTGATACTGCGCTGACGCGCAACTGTCGCAAATCCTTGATACTTTGAGCCCATAAGGTCGCCATGACCCAGACCGATTTCCTGAACGGGGACTTCCCCCCCGCCACCGACCTTCCCGACCTCGACCGCGAGGGGCCGGGGCGTTTCTTCAACCGTGAACTCAGCTGGCTGGGCTTCAACTGGCGTGTTGTGGAAGAGGCCGAGAACCCCCGCGTGCCGTTGCTGGAGCGGGTGCGGTTTCTGTCGATCTCGGCCGACAACCTCGACGAATTCTACACCGTGCGCGTGGCGGGCCTGCGCGAACTGGCGCAGGCGGGCAATACCACGCCCGCCGCTGACGGGCTGACACCCGCCGAGCAACTGGTGCTGATCAACGAGAACGCGCGCAACCTGATGATGACCCAGCAGCGGGTGCTGGTGGACCTTATGGCCGAGTTGGACGCCCAGAACATATACCTCGAGCATATCGCGGACCTGTCGAAAGACGATCTGAAATACCTCAAGGAGGTATTTCTCAACCAGGTTTTCGCGGTTCTCTCGCCGCTGGCGATCGACCCCGCGCATCCCTTTCCCTTCATCCCCAACACCGGCTACGCGCTGGCCCTGCAACTGGAACGCACCAGCGACAAGCGGCCCTTGCAGGCGCTTTTGCCGATCCCGGCGCAGATCGACCGGTTCACGCCCCTGCCCGCGCCCGAGGGCACCCTGCGCTACCTGCCGTTGGAAGATTTGCTGGTCCTGCATATCCCCGACCTCTTTCCCGGCTACAAGCTGAAGTCGCATTTCGAATTCCGCGTGCTCCGCGACAGCGATCTGGAAGTCGAGGACGAGGCCGAGGATCTGGTGCGCGAATTCGAGGTGGCGTTGAAACGCCGCCGCCGGGGCGAGGTTGTCCGCCTGACCCATTCGGCGGGGGCACCCGAAAAGCTGAAATCGGTGATCATGCGAGAGCTGGGCGTGCACGACCGCGACGTGATCGAGATCGACGGGATGATCGGGGTCGATGACCTGTCGGAACTGGTGACCGACGCACGGCCCGACCTGCTCTGGCCCTCTTTCACGCCCCGCATCCCTGAGCGGGTGACGGACCACGACGGCGACATGTTCGCGGCGATCCGGCAGAAGGACATGCTGCTGCATCACCCCTACGAGACCTTTGACATGGTGATCCGCTTCCTCGCGCAGGCGGCGCGCGATCCGAACGTCGTGGCAATCAAGCAGACGCTTTACCGTACCTCGCGGGACAGCCCCATCGTGGAGGCGCTTTGCGAGGCGGCAGAGGACGGCAAATCCGTCACGGCCTTGGTGGAGCTGAAAGCCCGCTTTGACGAGGCCGCGAACATCCGCCAGTCGCGCCGACTGGAACGCGCGGGGGCGCATGTGGTCTACGGGTTTCTCGACCTGAAAACACACGCGAAAATCTCGACCGTGGTGCGGCGCGAGGGGAACCAGCTGGTGACCTATACGCATTACGGGACGGGCAACTACCACCCGATCACGGCGCGCATCTATACCGACCTGTCGCTCTTTACCTGCGACCCCGCGCTGGGGCGGGATGCGACCAAGGTTTTCAACTTCCTGTCGGGTTACGCCCAGCCCGAACATCTTGATAACCTTGCGATTTCGCCCATCACGCTGAAGCCGCGCCTCTTGGAGATGATCGCCGCCGAGGCCGAGCATGCGCGCGAGGGCAAACCGGCGGTGATCTGGGCCAAGATGAACAGCCTCATCGACGCGGAGGTGATCGACGCGCTTTACGCGGCCAGCCAGGCGGGGGTGAAGATCAGCCTTGTCATTCGCGGCATCTGCGGGCTGCGCCCCGGCATCAAGGGGCTGTCCGAGAACATCCGTGTGAAATCCATCGTGGGCCGGTTCCTCGAACACTCGCGGATCGTCTGTTTCGGCAACGGCTTTGGCCTGCCGCACAAGAAAGCGCGGGTGTTCATCTCCTCCGCCGACTGGATGGGCCGGAACCTGAACCGCCGGGTCGAGACGCTGGTGGAGATCGAAAACGCCACGGTGAAGGCGCAGATTGTAAGCCAGATCATGGCGGCGAACCTGGCGGATGTGGCGCAAAGCTGGGTGATGTCGCCCGACGGGTCGTTCGAGCGGCCCGCGTTTCAGGAGGGGCAGTTCACGTTCAACTGCCACCGGTTCTTCATGGAGAACCCGTCGCTGTCGGGGCGGGGATCAGCGGGGGCGTCGGATGTGCCGAAGCTGACGCATACGGAGGATTGAGGGGCGGGTTGGATGGCCGTTTTGCGGAGATGTTGTTGAAAAACTCTGCTTGAGCGAAGCGTGATCGGCTGATTCACTTGCCCTGAGGCAAGGGAGATCT